>DATHUJ010000250.1:0-10132 GCA_035462375.1 Jiangellales bacterium | reverse complement strand
CGTCTCCGACCCGCGGCTGGCCGAGGGTGGCGTCGCGGACGACCGGAGGGAGCGGCTGGTGGAGCTCGAGGCCGTGATGCGCAAGACCTCCATCTGCGGTCTCGGCCAGGTGGCGCTCGGACCCGTGGTCAGCGTGCTCGGCCTGGACCGCGGCGCAACCGAGGCGCGGCCGCACCCCCGGGGCTGAGCTGGACCGTGGCGGGTAGGGAGTTCTTCACCACGTCCACGGTGGCCGAGGCGCTGGCCTCGTTCCGGCCCCGTCGCCGGACGCCCGGAGTGGCCGTGGAGCTCGGCCAGGCGTCGGGCGCGATCCCGGTCGACGACGTTCCTGCCCCGGCACCCCTGCCCGGGTTCGCGCGGTCGACCGTCGACGGCTACGCCGTGCGTGCCCTCGACACCTACGGGGCCACGGACAGCGTGCCCGCGTACCTCGAACTGCGCGGCGCCGTACGCATGGGGGCGGCCCCCGAGACGGACGTCCGGCCGGGTGCTTCCGTGGCGGTGCCCACCGGAGGCGCGATCCCCCCAGGCGCGGACGCGGTCGTCATGGTTGAGCACACGCAGGTCGGCGTGCCGGGCACGGTCGAGGTGACTCGCGCGGTCGCGCCGGGGGAGGGGCTGGTGGCCGCCGACGAGGACGTGACGGGGGGAGGGGTCCTGGTCCGCGCCGGGCGGCCGCTCCGCCCCCAGGACCTCGGCCTGCTCGCCGCCGCGGGTGTCACCTCCGTCGTCGTGCACCGACGCCCCCGGGTCGCGCTGGTCGCCACGGGCGACGAGGTGGTCGAGGGGGAGACCCCGCAGCTCCGGGTCGGCCAGGTACGGGACGCCATCACGCCGGCCCTCGCGGCGCTGGTCGTCGAGGCTGGCGGGGTCCCGCTGTCGCACGGGATCGTCGGGGACGACGCCCGGGTCCTTGAGGCGACACTGCGCGGGGCGGTGGCGGACAGCGACGTGGTCGTGGTGTCGGCCGGGTCGTCGGTCGGCGGCCGGGACGAGACGGCGGCCGCCGTCGCCGCTCTGGGGCCGCCCGGGATCCACCTGCACGGTCTCGCGATCCGGCCCGGCAAGCCGACCCTGCTCGCCGAGGCGGGCGACGTGCCGGTGGTGGGGCTGCCCGGCAACCCGCTGTCGGCACTCGTCGTCTTCCGGCTGATGGGCATGCCCCTGGTCCGGCTGGTGGGCGGTTGGCGGGTCCAACCGACGCCGCCGACGGTCACCGCCCGGCTGGAGCGAGCCGTCCCGTCGGCCGCCGGTCGGCTCGACGTCGTGCAGGTGGCCGTCGTCGACGGGGTGGCTACCCCGCTGTTCGGCGCGTCCGCGCTTCTGTCGAGGATGACCAGGGCCGCCGGCTACGTCCTGGTCCCCGAGGAGGTCACCGGGCTGGACGCCGGTGCCCACGTGACCGTCCACACCTACCTGTGACCCGCCTGTGACCCCGCGAAAGCCCACCCGGAGCGCCGTGACCGTGCCGAGCAGCCCCTACGTCCGGGACGTCCCCGTCGGGGAGGCGCTCGACGCCTGGGACCGGGCGCGGACCGAGCAGGGGTGCCCGCGGCGGGTGGGGTCTGTCCGGGTGGGGCTGGCCGAGGCCGTCGGCCGGGTCACCGCCGAACCGGTGTGGGCCACCCGGTCCTCCCCACCCGGTGACTGCGCCGCCATGGACGGCATCGCCGTACGGGCCGCGGACACGGCGGGGGCCGGTGGCACCACTCCGCTGCTGCTGCCGCCCGCCGCGTACGACGTGGTGGACACCGGCGACCCCCTGCCGCTCGGCCGGGACGCGGTGGTGATGCGCGAGGACGTGCACCTCGTCGACACCCCTGCGGGACCGGCGGCCGAGCTCCTCGCCGCCGTCCCCCCGTACCTGCACGTCCGGTCGGTGGGGGAGGACGTCAGCGCGGGGGAGCTCCTCCTGCCCGAAGGCCACCGGTTGCGGCCCGTGGACGTCGCGGCCGCGGCCGCCGCAGGTGCGACGACGCTCGCCGTCCGCCGGCGTCCGCGGGTCGTCGTCCTGCCGACGGGCGACGAGGTCGTGTCGGTCGGTGGACACGCCGGCCCGGGGCAGGTGCTCGACACCAACTCGCTCATGCTCGCCTCCCAGGCCCGGGACGCCGGGTGCGAGGCGTCGTGTCAGCCGGTCCAGCCCGACGACCCTGCCCGGATCGCCGACGCCGTCCGTGCGGCCGCGGCCGAGGCCGACCTGGTCGTCGTGGTCGCCGGGTCGAGCGCGGGCAGGGACGACCACACAGCCCGGGTGGTGGCCGGCGCCGGCGTCCTCGCCGTGCACGGGGTCGCCGTGCGTCCCGGCCACCCCGTCGTGCTCGGGGTGGTCGACGGCACGCCGGTGCTCGGTGCCCCGGGCTACCCGGTCTCCGCCGCGCTCACCTTCGACATCTTCGCCGCCCCGTTGCTGGCGTCCCTGGAGGGCACGGCGCCGGCAGCACGGCCGGAGACAACGGCCTGGCTCGCCCGCAAGCTGCCGTCAGTGGTGGGGATGGAGGACTGGGTGCGCGTCCGGCTGGGTCTGGTCGGCGACCGCGTCGTGGCCACGCCCCTGCCCCGGGGGGCCGGCGTGCTGACGTCGCTCGTGCGCGCCGACGGGCTGCTCGTCGTGCCGGTCGGCATCGAGGGTCACCACGCGGGGGAGGAGGTCAGCGTCCGGTTGCTGCGGGACCTGGAGAGGGTCCGCCGGACGGTCGTCGTGATCGGCTCGCACGACCTCGTCCTCGACCTGGCGGCCACCGCCCTGCGCCGCATCGACCCGGCGCTCACCCTCGCCTCGTCCAACGTCGGCTCGCTCGCCGGGCTGGTGGCGCTGCGCGACGGCCTGTGCCACCTGGCCGGATCGCATCTGCTCGACCCGGTGTCGGGGGAGTACACCCTCCCGTACGTCGACCGGGTCCTCGCCGGGGAGGACGTGGCCGTGGTGCGGCTCGTGCACCGCGAGCAGGGACTCATCGTGGCGGCGGGTAACCCGCACGGCATCACCGGCCTCGACGACCTGGCCCGGCCGGGGCTGCGCTACGTCAACCGGCAGCGCGGCGCAGGCACCCGGGTGCTGCTGGACACGGAGCTCTCCCGGCGCGGTGTCGACCCACGCGCGGTCGACGGTTACGCCCGGGAGGAGCCGACGCACCTCGCCGTCGCCGCCGCCGTGGTGGCCGGCCGCGCCGACTGCGGCCTCGGCATCCTGGCGGCGGCCCGCGCCTTCGGCCTGGGCTTCGTCCCGGTCGCCCGGGAGCCGTACGACCTCGTCATGGCGGCGGGCACCCTCGACGACCCACTGGTCAGGCCGCTGCTGCGCCTGCTGGCCGACGAGGACTTCCGCGCCTCGGTGCGGGCGCTCGGTGGCTACGACACCGCAGAGACCGGGCGCCGCCTGCGCTGAGGTGCCGGTTCAGGTCTGTACCATTCTGTGATGGCACAGACCGCCGGCGGACTGACCGAGCAGCTCGCCGAGCGCGTGCTGTGCGGCGACCTCCCCCCGGGGGCGCGCGTGCCGGCCGTGCGGGAGCTCGCCCGCGCGCAGGGCTGCGCCCCGGGGACGGCCGCGAGGGCGCTGGCGTCCCTGCGCCGGGCCGGTGTGGTGATGGGGCCCTCGCGCGCGAGAGCCGTGGTGGCGCCGGACGGGCCGACCCGCGCCGCGGTGCTGCTCGCAGGTGAGCTGGTGCTGCGGCTGGCCGGGAGCGACGACCCCGTGCTGGACGCGGTGCTGCGCGTCGCCGGACCCGCCGTCGCCGTGGGCGGGACCCGGGGGAGCGTCCACGGCCTGCGGGCGTTGGCGTCCGGCGCGGCGGACGCTGCCGTCGTGCACCTGCGCCACGCCGACCGGGGTGACGACACCGACGGCTTCGCCGCTCGCGCGCTGGGGGGTGACCCGGTGCGCGTCGTCCACCTCTGGCGACGCACCCAGGGACTGGTGGTGCCGCGCGGCAACCCGCGCTCTGTCCGCACGGTGGCCGACCTGGCCGGCCGCCGGGTCGCGTGGCGCAATCCCGGGTCGGGCACCCGGATGCTGCTGGAGCGGCTGCTGGCGGACGGGCGCGCCGTGGTCCGGCCGGTCGAGGGCGGGGCCCTCGACTCCCACCTGGGGGTTGCCGTCGCGGTTGCCACCGGCGCCGCGGAGGTGGGTCTCGGCGTCGCCTCGGCCGCGGTCGCCGTCGGTGTGGACTGGGTCCCCGTCGTCGACGAGTCCTTCGAGCTCGTCGTCGGCGCCGACGAGCTCCCTCGTGTGCAGGTCCTTCTCGAGGCGCTGGGCTCCGCGTCCGTGCAGCGGCTCGTCGTCGGCCTGCCGGGGTACGACCTGACCCGCTGCGGTGAGGTCCGGGCGGTGGCATGAGCCGGCCCGGCCCGCCGGCCGCCGTGGCCGCTGCCGCGTTGGTCCTCGCCGGGTGCGCCGGCGGGGGAGGGGAGGTGCTGCTCGCCACGACGACGAGCACGCGCGACTCCGGCCTGCTCGACGAGCTGCTACCGGCCTTCGAGGCGTCGTCGGACTGCGAGGTCACGACCCTGGCCGTCGGCTCCGGGCAGGCCATGACGCTGGGCGCGCGCGGCGACGTCGACGTCCTGCTGGTCCACTCGCCGGCGGCCGAGGAGGAGTTCATGGCCGCGGGCCACGGCTCCCGGCGGCTGCCCGTGATGGTCAACGACTTCGTCGTCGTGGGACCTCCCGAGGACCCGGCCGGCGTCGCGGGGGCGGCCGACGCCGCCGAGGCACTCTCGCGCGTCGCCGCGGCGGGAGCGACCTTCGCCTCCCGGGGCGACGACTCGGGGACGCACGCGCGGGAGCTGGCGCTGTGGGCGGCGGCAGGCCCCCGGCCCACGGGGGAGCGTTACGTCGTCACCGGCCAGGGGATGGGGGAGACGCTCACGATCGCCGACCAGCTCCGGGCGTACACGCTGGCGGACAGGGGCAGCCATCTGGCCACGCGCACGCGAGAGACCGCCGTCGTCCACGAGGGGAGCGCCGACCTGCGCAACGATTACCACGTCATCGTCGTCGACCACGGCGGGGAGACGGTGGACTGCGCGGAGCGCTTCGCGCGGTGGGTGACCGACGCCGACGCCCAGGCGACGATCGCGGGCTTCGGCGTGGACCGGTACGGCGAGCCGCTCTTCGTCCCGGACGCGACACCGTGACGTCCGATCCGGTCCACGAGGTGATGCTGCGCTCCGTGGGGGTGTCGCTCACCGCCACGCTGCTCGCCTGTCTGGTCGCCGTGCCGCTGGGGACCGCGCTCGCGCTGGGCCGCCTGTCCGGGCGGCGGGTGACCGTCGCGCTCGTCAACACCGGGATGGCCGTACCCACCGTGGTCGTGGGCCTCGCCGTCGCCACGCTGCTGTGGCGGAGCGGGCCGTTGGGCTCGCTCGGCCTCATCTACACCTTGCGCGGCATGGTCGTCGCCCAGGTGCTCATCGCCGTGCCGCTCGTCACAGGGGTGACCATGGCGTCGCTGCACATGCTCCCGCCGGAGCTCCCCGACCAGCTGCGCGCACTCGGTGCGAGCCGGACCCAGACGGTGTGGCGGCTGTGGCGGGAGGCGAAGCTGCCGATCCTGGTCGCCGCCATGGCCGGCTTCGGACACGCAGTCTCCGAAGTCGGGGCGGCCACGATCGTCGGAGGCAACATCCACGGCCGCACCCAGGTGATGACGACGGCGATCGTCGAGGACGTCGGCCGGGGCGAGTTCGGGACCGCCCTGGCGTACGGCGCGGTGCTCTTGGCACTCGCCCTGGGCGTCAACGCCGTCCTCGTCTCCGTGCAGCGTCGGGAGGTCGTGTGGGCACGGCCGTGAGCGTGCGTGGCGTCCGGCACCGGCTCGGTGGCCGCGAGGTGCTGCGCGTCGACCGGCTGGACGTGCCGGCGGGGGCACGGCTGGCCGTGCTGGGACCCAACGGCGCGGGCAAGAGCACGCTCCTCCGGCTGCTGGCCGGGCTGGAGGCGCCGACCACCGGAAGCGTGCTGGTCGACGGCGTGGAGGCGGTGCGGCGACCGCTGTCCGACCGGCGTCGCTCGGCCTACGTGACGCAGCGGGCGGGCCTGCTGATGGAGACCGCGGCCCGCAACGTCGAGATTCCGCTGCGCTGGCGAGGGCTGCCGAGGCAGGAGTGCCGGGCCCGGGCGCGGGCGGCGCTCGACCGGCTCGGGGTGCTGCACCTCGCCGACCGTCCGGCGGCGGGCCTGTCGGGAGGGGAGCGGCAGCGGGTCAGCCTGGCGCGGGCCCTGGCGCTCGACCCGCTCCTGCTGCTGCTCGACGAGCCGGCCGCCGCCCTCGACGTCCCCGCGAGGCAGGAGCTCCTCGCCGACTTGGAGCGCGTCGTCACCGACGCCCCCGCCAGCACGGTGGCCCACGTCACCCATCGACCCGCGGAGGCCCTCCGCATGGCCGACACGGTGGCCGTCCTGGTCGCGGGGGAGCTGCGACAGGTCGCCACCCCCGAAGCGCTCCTCCGGCGGCCGGCGGACGGGGTCGTCGCTCGGCTGGTGGGCTACGAGACCCTGGTCCCCGCGGTGGTGGAGCCCGACGGGCGAGTGGTGGTCGACGGCCACGTCGTGGTGCCCGCGGACCGGGACCGTTGGGGCGAGATCCATGACGTGGTCGTTGGCGTGATCGCGGCGTGCTTCCCGGCCGGGGTCCGCGTCGGGCGGCGCGACCACGGCGGCCTCCCCGCGACGGTCGTGCGTGCGTCACCGGGGCCTGGTCACGGCATCGTCACCCTGGCGGCGCGCGGCGGCCGGATCACGCTGACGGCCCACCTCCCCCACGGTGCACCGCTGCCGCGGCCGGGAGAGCACGCCGCCGTCATGCTCGACCCCGCCCTGACGGTGCTGGTGCCCCGCCGGGGGAGCGAGCCGTCGCAGCGGGGGTCCGTCATCGCTGCCGGCGCGTCCTGACCGGGTCAGGGGCAGTTGGGCCGGCACTGGCGCGCGACCATGGCCTCCAGGAAGACCTGCTGGATGTCGCGCGGGTCGGCGGCCAGGTACGCCTCCCCGCCGGTGGCCGCCGCAATCTGCCGGAGCGCGTCGATGTCGGCGTCCTCGGACATCCCGATCGCGATGATCGGGACGGGCTGGCCCGGGTCGAACTCGGCCTGCAAGGTGGCGAGGAGGGCCTCGAGGCTGATGGAGTCGGGGTCGTCCTCGTTGCGGCCGTCGGTGAGGAGGACGACCGAGTTGACCTTGCCCGGCTCGTAGCCGGCGCGCACCGTGCGGAAGGCGGCCAGCGCCGTGTCGTACAGCCCGGTCCCACCCTGCGCCCGGTCGGGGAGGCCGTCGGTCGCGGCGACGAGGAGGTCGCGGCGGGTGGTCCCGTCGACCTCGTCGGTCAGGGGTCCGACCGGGACCAGCTCGACGTAGTCGCGTGGTGGGTCCTGGTCGATGGAGAAGGCCCACATGCCGATCGAGGCACTGTCCGGGAAGAGGCCCAGCGCCGTCGTGGCGGCGTCACGAGCCAGCTCGATCCGGCGCGCACCACCGTCGACGCGCTCCCGCATCGAGCCGGAGACGTCGATGACCGCCAGCATCCGGAACTCCAGGGAGACCGCGGCCCACTGCCGCAGCAGCCCGGCCACCTCCTCGCCCTCGGGGACCGAGAGGGTCGTCGGTGCCGCGGCCACGATGCCGTCGGTGACCCCGGCGGTCGCCGACGCCTGTCCGTCCACGCTCCGGAAGCCGGCGGCCTGGAGAAGAGTCGTCGCGTCCTCGGATCGGAGGACCTCGACGAACGCGGCCACGGCCTCGTCGACGTCCGCGGCGGCGTCTGGGGTGCTCGTGCGCAGTGCCGGGTAGTCGAAGGTCAGCGTGCCCTCGGCGGGGTAGAGAGCGACCACCGGGTGGTCTGGGTGCTCACGGTTGTGCACGAGAAGCTGCTGCTCGCTGGCCGTGAACAGGGGGGCCTCGGTCGGGGCGTTCATGACCTGCCCGAACGCCGCGCCGACGTCGGCCACGGCCTGACGGGCGACCTGGACCATGGCCCCCACCAGCTGCTCCCGGGCCTCGGGCCGGTCACCGACGGCTGCCCGCACCGCGAGCAAGGTAGCCAGACCCTCGGTCGTGGTGGCGGGGTCGGCCACGGTCGCGGCGCCCTGGCTGTCCAGCAGTGACGTCCAGGAGAACTCGGCCTCGGGCCAACCCAACGCGGTGGCGGTGTCGCGCGGCGCGACGACGACGAGCGGGGAGCTGGCCACCGAACCGGCGCTGCCCACGGTCACCTGGTCGGAGGCCACTCGGTGCGACCACAGGCTGGAGTCCGGGATCCACAGGTCCGGCGCCGCGGCCGTGTCCGCGGACATCGCCGCCGCAGCCTCGTTGCTGGGGACGGTGCCGACCTCGAGCCGTACGCAGGTCCCGTCGACGGAGGGGTCCTCCCGCTGGTACCCGTCGGCCAGCTGGCCCACCGCCGTGGCGATCGCCGGCGCGGCGGTCACCCGCAGCAGCAGGGTGCCCGAGCACCGTTCGCCGGTGGCGGCTCCGTCGGGCGTGCTCAGCTGCGGGTAGGCGACCGCCACTCCGGCGACGACGAACCCGACCGCGACGACGCCGGCCAGGATGCGCGGCCACCTGCGGTGCCGGCGGCGCCGCGCATGGCTGCCGTGCGGCGGTCGGTGACGGCCAGGCATCGATCTCCGAGAACACTCGTGCAGGGGACGCGGCAGCGTAACGCGTGATCCGTCACGGGGGACACGGAGGTCGGGGATGCCCGCCATGGGACGGTGTCAGCGTGTCGCGGACGACGTCGCGGCGTGTGCTGATCAGACCTCTGCGTCCTCCCGGTCCCGGAAGGCGCCGCGGTCCCGGCGGTTGATTCATCGCATCCGATCTGCCCGCGCAACCGATGGTTGCGCATCGCCGACAGCGGTGCTAACTTGACCCGCAACCGATGGTTGCGATATCTGAGGAGCCATGGAGTACGCCAGCATCGAGCGCGAGATCCACATCGACGCCCCGCCCGAGGTGGTGTTCGAGGTGATCAGCCGACCCGAGCACATCCGGGAGTGGTGGTACGCCGAGTCCGACGTCCGACCGACGCCGGACGCGACGGGGGAGCTGGTGTGGGCCGACGGAGACGACCTCCGAGCCCATGTCGTCCCGATGACCGTGGTGGTCGTCGAGCCGCCGCGGCTGTTCACCTTCCGCTGGACGCATCCCGCGGAGGAGCCGGCGATCGACGGCAACTCGCTGCTCGTCACCTTCGAACTCGTCCCGTCCGGCTCGGGCACGCTCCTCCGGCTCACGGAGACCGGCTTCCGCGAGCGGGGCTGGGAGGTCGCGGTGCTGGAGCAGCAGTACCACGAGCACGTGGTCGGCTGGGACACCTACGTGCCCCGCATCCGGGCGTACGCCGCGGACCTGGTGTCGGCGCGATGACGGTCACGATCGACGACGACCTGTGGTCGGCAATCGGGGATCCGACCCGGCGGCGGGTGCTGGACCTGCTGCTGGCGACCAGGGCCGGGACCGCCACCTCGCTCAGCGAGCAGCTGCCGGTGACCCGGCAGGCGGTCGCCAAGCATCTGGGCGTCCTCGACCGCGCCGGCCTGGTCCGGGCGACGCCGGAGGGGCGCGAGAAGCGCTACCGGGTGGACGAGGTCCAGCTCGGGCGCGCCGTGGCACAGCTCGACGCCGTCGGCAGAACCTGGGACGCCCGCCTGCGGCGCATCAAGCAGATCGCCGAAGCCATCCAGAAGAACCAGTGAACGTGACGCGGCCGCGACCGCGGCCGTGTGGAGAAGGGGAGAGAACGATGGTGGACATCCTGCATCGCGTGGGAATCACAGCATCGCGGGACGCGGTGTACCGAGCGCTGACGACGCCCGAGGGCCTGGCGGCCTGGTGGACCGACGACACGCGCGGTGACGGCGCGGCCGGCGGCGTCCTCGAGTTCCGCTTCGAGCCTGGCGGCTTCGACATGAAGGTGCTGGATACCACGCCGGCGGAGCGTGTGCTCTGGGAGGTGATCGACGGCCCGGAGGAGTGGGTCGGCACGCAGATCGGCTGGGACCTGCGGACCGAGGGCGACTTCACGATCGTCATGTTCGCCCACCGGGGTTGGCGGGAGCCCGTGGAGTTCATGCACCACTGCAGCACCAAGTGGGCGACGTTCCTGCTGAGTCTGAAGTCCCTTCTGGAGAC
>DATHUJ010000249.1:0-4857 GCA_035462375.1 Jiangellales bacterium | reverse complement strand
CACTCCGCGGTGATGGTCTCCAGGATCCGGGTGGTCGGCGCACCGACGAGGGCGGGCGCGGACTCTCGAGAGGCCCAGACCTTGGTACGCAGGAACTCCAGGAAGCGGGTCGCATGGCCGGCGTCGTCGAACTCGAGGTCGGTCGACAGGTAGGCCGCGTCGTCCATGGGGGATTGGACCCGGTGATCGCGCACCCCCAAGCGGCTACGTGTCCGCCGGTGCGCACCGTTCGACGCACACGCGTGGCTCATGACCGATCCGGAGACGTCGGTGGGGTCGTCGCCGCAGGCCGACGTCCCCTTCCTGGCGGAGCTGCCGGCGCTGATCGGCCTGAAGTACCGGACACGCGTGAACCGGTGGACGCGCCTCGAGACGGGACGTGTGCGCGCCCTGCTCGACGCGACCGCCGGCGACCCGTCACGCAGCGCCATGTGGCGGGACCTGCTCGCGGCCCATGACGTCGTCGACGTGGCGTCGTCGGTCTTCCGGGACCGGTACGGGTGCTGGGGCTTCCTCGACCTCTGGCGGGTGGCACCCGGCCCCCCGTTCGGCCTGGACGAGGTGCGCTCCCTCGGCGAGCTCGGCCCGACGGTCACGGCCGCACTACGGCAGCCGCAGGCCTCCACCTTCTCGACGAGCGGCCGGGCAGGGGCGGTGCCAGCCGGCCCCGCCGTGGTCCTGCTCTCCCACCGCCTCGAGCTGCGGGCACAGACGCTACAGGCGGAGCGGTACCTGGCGCGGCTCGTCCCGCCGCGCGAAGGGTGCGCGAGCGATCCCCGCCGGCGCCTACAACGTCGCGGCGCAGCTGCTCGCGGTCGAAACCGGTCTCGACGGGAACCCGCCTCGGGCCCGCGTCCACCTGGGCGACGACCTGTGGCTGACGCTGCACGCCGCCCGGATCCCGCACGAGCAGGAGAAAGCGGAACCGGACATCGCCGTCACCATCGAGCTGGCCTCCCCGCCGGACCGGCTCGACCTGTTCGCCCGCTGCTTCGCGCTCAGTCCGCGAGAGAGCCAGCTCGTCCGCCAGCTCGCCACCGGGACCGACACCCGCCGCACCGCGCACCTGCTGGCTCTCTCCGAGAGCACTGTTCAGGACCACCTCAAGGCCGTGTGCACGAAGACCGCAGTGCACAGCCGGGCCGAGCTGCTGGCACGCGCCCTGGGAGCCTGACCGGTCGTCACCGGATCCCTGTGCTGTCTCACGATCACGAGCCGCGCGGAGGATCGGCGGACACGGTCGAGCGCGAGGCGCTGGGCCGCGGCGCGGTGTGTTCCCCGACCCACCGGGCGATCACCGTTGCCGCCACGTCGGCAGCCACGACGAGACCCATGTGGTCGACGCCGGGCAGCACGTCGAGCGTCACGTCGTGACCTCCGTGGCGGAGCGCCACGGCGAACTCGCGCGATACGGCCGGGGAGACGGTCCGGTCGGCATCACCGTGGAGGAGGAGGACGTCGACCTCGGGTCGGTCGCCTGCCCGACGCATCGGATCCGCACTCGTCCAGACCTCGGCCGCCTGTGACCGGGGGGCGCCCACGAGGGACTCGGCCAGGCCCTCCACGGCCGACAAGTCGTACGGACCGGCGAGACCGACCAGACCGGTAGGGGCCGCCGGTTCGGCCGGACAGTCGTCGGCGAACTCGTCGGGCCCGAGGGAGGCGAGGGCCGCCAGGTGTGCCCCTGCCGAGTGACCGACGAGCACGAGCGAACGGGCCGCGTAGCCCTGCTCGGCGGCGTACTCAACCGCCCACGACGCCGCGCACGTGACGTCCTGCACCGGCACTGGGTAGACGACGTCGTCACGCGCGGCGCGGTAGGAGGCATTGACCACCACCATGCCTTCCCCCGCGAGCGTCTCCGCCAACGAGGCGACCCGGCTGCGGTCCGCCCTCTCCCAAGACCCGCCTGGCACCATTACGACGACCGGGACCGGTCCGGGCGGCGGCGGATCCGGCAGGTGCACCTCGGCCTCGACTCCGAAGCGGTACTCCTCCGTCGTGGAGAGGACGACTGTGGCGGCGTCGTGCCCAGGCGCCTCGGCCGAGGCGCAGCCCGTGGGCAACAGCAGCGCGAGGGCGGCCACGCTTGGGTGGAGCCGTCCTAGCACGTTCATCCACCGATCCTGTCGCAGCGGCCGGGGCCCACGTCGCCGGGTCCGACCGCGGGCGTGGACCACGTACGGTGCCGGCATGACTGACGACGCGAAAGATGGTCTGGGTGGACTGCCTAGGGAGGTCGCCGACCGTCTCGCCGAGATCGTCCGCGCGCTCGCCGAGCTCACCCCGGTCCGGCGGGCCGGCGCGACGGTGGAGACTGTCACCCTCCCCTTGCAGCCCCTGCTCCGGGCGGTTGCCGGGTACGCCGAGCTCGCCGTGGACCCGATGACCCGGCTCGTGGAGAGCCAGCGGGAGCTGGCTGAGCGCATGGCCGCCTGGGCGGAGCTGCAGCGCGAGTTCGCGGAGAACATGGCCGCCTGGGCTGAGCTGCAGCGTGAGTTCGCCGATGTGCTCGGCGCGGTGCTGGGCCCCCTCGCGGACAGCAGCCGACGCATCAGCTCTGTCCTCGAGCAGGTCTCCGGCGCCGGCGAGCCGGGGGAACCACAAGGGCGGCCGGATCCCGCGTCATGAGGCGAGATCGGGCACGAGCACCCAGTCGATGGCGAAGCCCGACGGGGCGTCTTTCGGGACGAGCTTGACCAGGCCGGCGTTCCGGAAGCGGATCACCTGGGCCGACTCCTCGCCAGAGGCGAGCAACGAGGCGAGGCGGTCCAGGAAGGGCAGGTGCCCGACCACGGCGAGCGAGAGGTCGGCGTCCTGGTCGACGAGCCACTCGGCGAAGGCCGGGACCGGGCTCGCTGGCCCCAGGTCGGCGCGGGTCTCCACCCTGGGGACCCGTAGGCCTTCGGCGAGCACGTGCGCGGTCTGCTCGGCCCGCAGCTTTCCGCTGTGCAGGCAGACGTCCACGTGGACGCCGGCCGCGCGGGCCCGGGCCGTGACCCGTTCCACCGCTGCGCGTCCGGGGTCGGTGAGTGGGCGAGCAGGGTCCTGTGCCTCGGCTGCGGCCACTCCGTGCTGCATGAGGTAGAGCTCCATGCGGCCTCTCCTTCCACTCGGTGGCCCGGGCGCTCCGGCCCTCATCACGTCGGGCGTCCCATGGTGTCTTGGTCGCCGACGCACGCAAGCAGTCTCCCGAAGGCAGGCGGGTCGGGCCGCATCGGCGGTGACGGCCTGGAGGATAGGCAGCGGGCACTGACATCGGGGGAGGAGGAGCGACGCCGGTGCCCGCGGTGTTGGAACCGTGCCTCGCCGAGGGCGAGACCCGGATGCGCACCCATCGGTCCCCTCGCCCTCAACGGGCTGGTGGTGCGCGACGCTACGCCTGGCATCTGACGTTCGAGGACCGGACGTACTGGCCCAGCTCCTGACCCGCACCACGTCGGACGGACACATCTGGCCGCGGGTCAGCCTGCGTACTCCCACGCGGACTGGGACCCGCGGGCCGTCCTCGAACCGTGCGAAGGTCGTCACGGCTGCGCCGACGGCCACCAACCCAGGCTGACGCTCAGGGAGCTGCGCCGGGAGGATCGCTCGTACGAGTGGGAGGTCATCGCCCAGCAGTCCCGGACCTGCGGCTGACCCGCTTGGGGGCTCCGCATGTCGTGCGGAGCGCTTGTACGGTGCTTCCATGCCCGCGGGGGAGACGGCTCCGCCCGCCAACTTCGGCGTCGGCAGCTGGATCGAGCGTCGGGCGAGGGTGACCCCCGACCGCCCGGCGCTGGTGGGCGCCGGTCGCTCCATCACGTACGCCGAGCTCGCCCGTCGGGTCCGGCGGCTGGCCCACGGCCTGCAACGGCTCGGTGTCCGACGTGGGGACCGCGTGGCGTGGGTGGGACCGAACCATCCGGCCTTCCTGGAGTGCTTGTTCGCGACCGGCCTGGTGGGCGCGGCGCTGGCCCCGGTGAACCACCGGCTGGCGACGACCGAGATCCGCGCCGTCCTCGACGACGCCGCGGCGACAGTGGTGGTGCAGCACGCGTCGGTGGGGCCGGTCCCGCTGCCTGCCGGTGTCCGCGGGCGGGTCGCGGTCGCCGGGCCGATGGACGGAGCGCTCGACATCGACGCGCTGACGGCCGAGTCGCCCGACGGTGGCGTCCAGGTCCCCGTCGGCCTCGACGACGTCTGCCTGATCCCACACACGTCCGGCACCACGGGGCGACCGAAGGGCATCGTGCTCACTCACGGCAACGTGACCTGGAACGTCGTGAACTTCCTGAGCTGCGCCGACTTCCGCGGTGACGACGTCACGGTCGCGCTCGCTCCCTTCTTCCGGGTCGGGGGTACCGGCGTGAACGTCCTGCCGGTCCTGTTCGTGGGAGGCACGGTCGTCGTCCCCGACGACTCGACGCCCGACGGGGTCCTGCGGGCGATGGAGCGGCACCGGGTGACGGTGGGCTTCGGCAATCCCGATCTGCTCGACGCCCTCCGCCGCTCACCGGAGTGGCCACGAGCCGACCTGTCGAGCCTGCGCTTCGTGCTCACCGGGGGAGCGCCGGTGCCCGAGCGACTGATCCGCGCCTACCTGGACCGAGGCGTGACCCTGCTGCAGGGCTACGGGCTGTCGGAGGCGGGTCCGCTCGTGCTGCTGCTCGACCCGGACAGCGCGCTCACCAAGGTGGGGTCCGCCGGAAAGCCGCCCCTGCTGGTCGACGTCCGGATCGTCCACCCCGATGACACCGAGGTGGCGCCCGGTGAGACCGGCGAGCTGCTGGCACGTGGTCCCAACGTCATGGCGGGCTACTGGAATCGGCCGGACGCGACTCGCAGCGCGTTCACCTCGCACGGTTGGCTGCGGAC
>DATHUJ010000248.1:0-6356 GCA_035462375.1 Jiangellales bacterium | reverse complement strand
GGGGCGAGCGCCCGGGCGACGATCGCCGCGTCGGACCGGGAACCCAGCACGAGCTCCAGCCGTGCCTGCCCGACGCGGGCCTTGAGGGCGTCCGCCGTACCTTCTGCGACGACGCGTCCAGCGTCCAGGAGGACGACCCGGTCGGCCAGCCGGTCGGCCTCCTCGAGGTACTGGGTCGTCAGCAGCAGGCTCGCGCCCTCGGCCACGACGGTGCGGATGACTTCCCACATCGCCCGCCGGCTGCGCGGGTCGAGGCCGGTCGTGGGCTCGTCGAGGATGACGAGCTCGGGGTGGGCGACGAGGCCCACGGCGAGGTCGAGCCGCCGTCGCATCCCGCCGGAGTAGGTGCTCGTCCGCCGGTCGGCGGCGTCGACCAGGTCGAAGCCGGCGAGCAACTCCTCCGCCCGGGGGCGTACTCGGGCGCGGGGGAGGTGGGCGAGCCGGGCGGCCAGCCGGAGGTTCTCGCGGGCGGTGAGCGCCGTGTCGACGGCTGCGTACTGCCCGGTGAGGCTGATCCTCCGGCGGACGGCCGCCGCCCGGCGCACGACGTCGTCGCCGAGCACCTGAACCGTCCCGCCGTCCGGGCGGACCAGGGTGGCCAGGATCCGTACCGTGGTCGTCTTGCCCGCCCCGTTCGGACCGAGCAGGGCCACCACCTCCCCGCGGCGTGCATCGAGGTCGACGCCGTCGAGCACGGTGGTGCGGCTGTACCGCTTGATCAGCCCGCGGACGTGCACGGCCATTTCTGTAGACACAGGAAACAGTATGCGATGCATACTCGTCTGTGTCGACCCCATACAGTTGTCGCGAGATCCCGGTACCCTCGGGTCGCGTGACCGGCCTGCTGTGGGGTGAGGAGACCGCTGGTCGGCGCGGCCCGAAGCGCTCCCTCACCGTCGACACGATCGCCGACACGGCCACCCGGCTGGCCGATGCGGAGGGACTGTCCGCTGTCTCCATGTCCCGGATCGCCGCCGAGCTGGGCGTCACCAGCATGGCGCTCTATCGGTACGTCTCCGGCAAGGACGACGTGCTCGCCCTCATGGCTGACCGGGTCCTGCCGAACGTCGCGGTGCTCGGCGAGCCGGCCGACGGCTGGCGACCGTCCCTCGAGCGCTGGATGGCGGCTCAGCTCGACGTCATCGAGCGACGGCAGTGGATCCTGGGCCTACCGCTCACCACCGTTCCCCGGGGACCGCGGGCGCTGGAGTGGATCGACTGGGCGATGGGGTCGCTGGAGGACACGCCTATCGACCCGGGCGAGCGGCTGGCCGTCGTCGGCCTGCTCGCGTCGTTCCTGCTCGCAGAGGGCCGATTGCGGGTCGAGCACGCGCAGGCCGCGGAGCGGACGGCCAGCAGCGGGGAGGACGGGACGCCGGCCGCGGCAGCGCTGGACCCGTCCGACATCGTCGGGACGATCATGGCCCATCTCGACGACTCGCGCTTCCCACACCTCACCGCTGCGTTCGGCTCGGCATCGGCCGACCAGATCGCCGAGGCCGACACGGTCTACGACGACGTGTTCGGCATGCACACCATCCTCGACGGAGTCGCAGCGCTGATCGCCCGCCGCACGGGCTGACCGCAGCCGGCCCGACCGGACCGCCGGCCCACCGGCGACCGCAGCCCCCGTTCCGGCCCGGACAAACCAGGACAAGACCCGCTCGACACGTCCGCCTGGGCGGGTCTGACAGCGCGCCGGCACGTGGACCGCAGCGCGATGACGGTCTCCGTACCATCAGCCTGGAGCATTCACCCCAGCGGCGGGAGAGAACCCTCGGGACTCCGGCGTGCGCCTGGCCGACGACCCCGTCGGCATGGGCATCGACAGCGTCCTCGTCCACAGGCCGCTCTCGACCGGCCCCGGCGCTCCCGCGTGGTCGGGCATCGTGGGCATGCGAAGCGGGGACAGGCCGGCGGAGGCCATGGTGGCCGAGTCGATACGTGACGAGCAGACGATCGACCGCCCGGGCGAGCAGCCGGTTCAGCCCGCGATCGGGCGGCCGGGCGAAGGCACGGACGAGCCGACTGTCCATCCCGCACTCGACGACCTGCAACTGGGCAGGGCCGCCGAGCGGGTCCTCCGGCTGATGCTCGACGACAGGCGGGGCACGGTCGCCGAGATCTCCTCCGCCCTGGCGCTGCCGTCGTCGTCGACGAGCCGGGCAGTGCAGGAGCTGGCGGCCCGGGGGCTGGTGATCGGTCCGGGAGGCTACGGTGCGAAGCTCGGGCTCGGGGCGCTCGGCCCGGCCGTCCGGACGTACCGCGTCGGCCTGGAGCGGGCCGCCACGGCACGGTCCGAGCGGCTCCAGCAGCTGGAGGAGGCGTGGGCGTCCGTCGGAGGCCGGTGGCCCGACGACGGCGACGTCGTCCTCCCGTACGGCGACGGCCTCGACCCTCTGGACCTGCTCCGTCCCGAGCGGTCCTACCTCGCTGCCTTCGGGGCCCGGACACTGGTGTGGGAGCCGCCGGTCATGAAGCAGCCGGACAGGGCGCGCCGAGGGATCGACTCCCGGATCGTGCTGGCCGAGGGGGCCCGGTTGGAGTTCCGCATGGGGTCCCCGCTCCGGCGGACGAGTGAGGACATTGCCACCTTCCGGGTCGTCGACAAATCCGGGCCGGCGTCGTGTTCCGCAAGCGGGGGCGCATGCGTGAGGCGTGGACGTTCGACCCGTTGCATGCGCGAGCGCTGACACGGCTCTTCGCGGTCCTCTGGGCCGACGCCCTCCCGGTGGACGACAGGGGTCGCCTCACCGCCCGTCCTACCGCGGCGGAGTGACGAGGGCCCGCGCCACGGTCTCGGCGGCCCGGCGGCAGTCGTCCGCGGAGACGTCGAGGTGGGTGATGATCCGGACGGTGGTCGGGGACAGGGCTCCGACGAGCACACCGCCCGCGCGGCACCGGGTCACGAGCTCCGCTGCTGAGACGGGGGTGCCGGTGAGGTCGAGGACCACGATGTTGGTCTCCACCGAGGCCGGGTCGACGACGCCGGGAGCCGCGTCGGCCAGGGTCTCGGCGAGCCCACGCGCGTGCGCGTGGTCCTCGGCGAGGCGATCGACGTGGTGGTCCAGCGCGTGCAGGCCCGCGGCGGCGAGGACTCCGGCCTGACGCCATCCGCCGCCGAGGCGCTTGCGCCACACCCGGGCCTGGGCGATGAGGTCAGCCGGGCCGGCGAGCAGCGACCCGACCGGGGCGCCCAGCCCCTTGGACAGGCACACCGACACGGTGTCGAACAGCCGCCCGTACACGTCGAGAGGCACGCCCGTCGCGACGTGGGCGTTCCAGATCCGCGCCCCGTCGAGGTGCAGGCGGACGCCCGAGGGCTCCACCAGCCGGCAGAGGGCGAGCAGTTCGTCGAGGTGCTGGACGGTGCCACCGGCGAAGTTGTGGGTGTTCTCCACGGCCACCGCCGCGGTCGAGACCAGGTGAGGCCCGGCGTCCGGCGCCAGCATCGCCGACAGGGCCACGAGGTCCACGCCCCCACGCGGGTGGGTCCACGTCCGCGTCGTCACCCCCGCCAGTGCGGCGTGGGCTCCCAGCTCGGCCCGCACCACATGCGCCCGCGACTCGCAGAGCAGCTCCGTGCCGGGGGCCACCAGCGCCCGTACGCCGAGGAGGTTGGCCAGCGATCCGGAGACGGTGAAGAGGGCAGCGTCGTGTCCCAGCAGAGCCGCCACGCGCTCCTCGAGCGCCGCGACCGTGGGATCCTCCCCGTACACGTCGTCGCCCGTCTCAGCGCCCGCAATCGCGGCGAGCATCGCCGGAGTGGGGCGGGTCACGGTGTCGCTGCGGAGGTCCACGGTCACGGGCCGGAGCCTACGGAAGGGGAAGGGGACTTATGGGTCCTCGGGACGTACCGTGGGGAGTCAGCACACGAGAGGAGACCGGTGACCCGCCCTGTCCTGCCTGACCCGCACCCCGACATCGCCGGAGCGGTGACGACACGGGAGACAGAGCCGCTCGCCGGGCGCGACACCGGGCACGTCACCGGGCAACTCACCAGCGCAGACCGACCCCACCTGCTCTCCGAGGCGGCGCGAGCGCTGTTCGGCTCGCTGCACGTGGAGCGCACCGTGGCCAGGCTGCTGGGGCTCGTCGTGCCGGCCCTGGCGGACTGGGGCCAGGTGGTCGTGGTCAAGGGCCGCAGCCTGGAGTGCACGGGAACCTCCGCCGACGGGACTGCACTCGACGCGGTCACGCGGGCCCCGGCCGACTTGGCCTCCGGCGTGGCGAGGGTGCTGACCACCGGTCGCACCCAGCTGGTCCACGTCGCGGACCCGGCGGACCACGACCCGGACCCGGCGGACCACGACTCGGACCCGACCTTGGCGGCCTTCGTCCCGGACCCGGGGCTGCGGGCCAGCGCAGCGGCGTTACGTCCGGCGGATCTGCTGGCGCTTCCGCTGACCGGTCGCGCGACGACCTTCGGCGTCCTCGTCCTGGCGCGGCGGGCGGGCCGAGGCTTCGACCAGGACGACGTCACCCTGTGCGAGGAGCTGGCCCGGCTGGGCGCCGGCGCGGTCGACAGCGCCCGGCTCTACGCCGAGCGGACCCACGTCGCCGACGTCCTCAGTCGCAGCTTGCGGCCCCCGACCCTGCCTCAGCGGCCGGGCACCCGGATCGCTGCCCGGCTCCGCACGGCGCTCGACCACATCGATGTGGGAGGCGACTTCTACGACGTGCACGGGCCGGACCACGACTGGACCTTCGTCGTGGGGGACGTCTGCGGCAAGGGTGTCGAGGCGGCAGTGCTGACCGGCAAGGCGCGCCAGGCCGTCCGCACCGCCGCGCTCGTCGACCGCTCGCCCGACCGGGTGCTCGCCCTGACCGACTCGACGCTCTCCGCCGAGGTGGAGTGCTCCGACGACGACCGCTTCATCACGATGCTGGCCGGCCGGGTCCGCCCGGCCGGTGAGGTGCTGGAGGTGGACCTGGCCTGTGCGGGACACCCCCCGCCGTACGTCGTCCGTTCCGACGGGAGCATCGACGTCGTTCCGGTCGACGGCATCGTGGCGGGCTTGGGCCAGGGCGGGGCCCGGCCGGTGGTCCGCGTGACACTCGGCCGGCTCGACACACTCTTCTGCTACACGGACGGCACGACGGAGGCGCGTGGAGCCGACGGGTTCTTCGGCACGGAACGGCTGACCCGACTGCTGCCGCTCTACCGCGGGGCGCCTCCGGAGGCGCTCGTCGAGGCCGTCGACCACGCGGTGGTACAGCACCTGGACGGCCGTCCGCACGACGACATCGCGCTCTTCGCGGTGCACCGGGAGCGCGGGTGAGGGTGACCTCGACGGGGCAGTACCTCGACGCGCTGGCGATCGCCGACCCCGCGGCGGCCCTCGCCGTGGCGGAGAAGGCGCTGGCCGACGCCGGCGGTCCCGATTCCCCGGGCGCGGTCGTCGACGTGCTGGTCGACGTCGTCTGCGGCGCCCAGCACGAGGTGGGCACCCGGTGGCTGGCCGGTCGCTGGAACGTCGCCCAGGAGCACGCCGCGACGGCCGTGAGCGAACGGGTCGTGTCCGCGCTCGGGGACCGGCTGCCGGCGGGTCGGCGCGGCCACGTCGTCGTGGCCTGTGCCGACGGTGAGTGGCATGCCCTGCCCGCCCGGGTGGTCGACACGGCGCTGCGGGCGGCCGGCTGGCGGACGACCTACCTGGGGGCGTCGTTGCCGCCGGTGCAACTGGCGCAGTACCTGCACGACACCGGGCCGGACGCGCTCGCCCTGAGCTGCTCGCTGGCCGGTTCCCTGCTCGGTGCGCGTCGGACGATCGAGGCCTCGCGCGAGGCCGGGGTCCCGGTGCTGCTCGGGGGCGCGGCACTCGACCGGGAAGGCGTGCGGGCGGCCCGGCTGGGGGCCGACGCCTACGCCCCCGATGCCCGCTCGGCGGCCGACGTCGTGGCGACGCTGCCGCGTACGGCGACGGCGGCGGCCCCGCTCGAGCACCCCGGTGCGGACGAGGCCGCCGAGATCGGCCTGCGCCGGACCCTGCTGGCGGCGGCGGTGCGCGACCGCGTGGACCTGGCGATCGGGCCCGGGGCGGTCGGCGAGGAGTGGCTGGAGGCGCTCGACGGCCTGGTGCCCCTCGTCATCGACGCCGTGGCCGCCGCCCTGCTCGTGGCGGACCCCACGGTGCTCGACGAGGCCCGGGACTGGGCCGGGATGGTCCTGCTCCACCGGGGCGCGGGGGGCGAGGAGCTCGCCATGGTCGGGCGCTCGCTGGCCGACGAGCTGCGGGAGCTACCCGAGGCGGCCGAGCTGCTGCGGCACCACTGGACGGGCTGACGCCCGGTGATGGGGGGTTGTCACCAGGCTGGTGGTGCGCCACCACCAGGCACCGGAGCCTGGCCTGACT
>DATHUJ010000247.1:0-12133 GCA_035462375.1 Jiangellales bacterium | reverse complement strand
CAGGTCGCGCTGGGCCTCGACGTCGCCGGCGAAGGCCCGGGCCGCGAGCCCGGGCTCGACGTTCGCGGCGGCCAGGATCGCCCCAGCGGCGCCGAGCGGTCCCGCGGCCGACAGCAACGCGGAGGACCCGGTGTAGGTCCGGCCGGGGAAGGTCGCGAGCGTCTCGAGCAGCCGTTCGACGTCACCGGTCGAGTCCTTGACGCCGTCGACCGGCAGGGTGCGGAGCAGGTCCACGGGGATGCCCGGGGCCGACACGGCGGGGAAGTGGTAGGCGATGACCGTGCGCCCCCCGGCTGCGGTTGCCACCGCCTCGTAGTACCGGGTCGGGTCGGCCACGCGGCGGGGCGAGAGCACCAGGACGCCGTCGGCTCCGGCGTCCAGCGCCGCCCGGGTGCGGGCGACCGCGTGGCCGCTCCAGGCCCCGCCCGTGCCGGCGATCACAGGCACGCCGACGGGAACGGCGCCGCGGACGGCGG
This sequence comes from Jiangellales bacterium, assembly GCA_035462375.1. Taxonomy (GTDB): domain Bacteria; phylum Actinomycetota; class Actinomycetes; order Jiangellales; family Jiangellaceae; genus DASTQL01. The sequence goes on along the minus strand of DATHUJ010000247.1, from coordinate 11,657 downwards.
AGACGAGGGCGACGCGTTCGGCGTCGTCCAGGGCGTCCGCCTCGCCGGTGCTGCCGGCGACGACGACGGCGCGCACGCCGGAGTCGACGAGGCGAACGGCGAGGTCGGCCGTGGCGGGACCGTCCAGGCGGAGCCGGGAGTCGAAAGCGGTGATGAGGGCGACGCCCACCCCGGTGAACAGCGTCACCGGCGACCGCCGACGGTGAAGCCGGAGAGCCGCTCGAGCGCCTTGACCAGCGCGTGGTTACCCTCGCCGCCGAGGCCGTCGTGCTGGAGGGTGCGGTAGAGCTGCGCCACCAGCGAGGTGGCCACGACCGGCAGGCCGAGCTCGTCGGCGGCCTCGAGGACGAGGCGCAGGTCCTTCTGCTGGAGGTCGACGGTGAAGCCGGGGCGCCAGTCGCGGGCGACCACCTGTGGTCCACGGTTGCTCAGCATCCAGGATGCGCCGGCGCCGTGCTCGACGGCGCGGATCGCGGTGGCCGGGTCGAGGCCGCCGGCCTCTGCCAGCAGCAACGCCTCCGAGACGCCGAGCATGGTCACGACGACGAGGACTTGGTTGACCAGCTTGCAGGTCTGACCGGCGCCGACCGGACCGACGTGGGTGACGCTGGAGCCGATGGCCTGCAGGTACGGGTCGGCAGCGGCGACGGCCTCGTCGGTGCCGCCGACCATGACCGACAAGGTCCCGTTGGCGGCCCCCTCCGACCCGCCGCTCACGGGGGCATCGACGAAGGCCACTCCCCGGTCGGCGAGGGCGGCGGCGACGCGCCGGGTCGCCGCCGGGCTGATCGTCGAGCAGTCGACGACCAGCGAGTCCTCGCCCAGGCCGTGGACCAGCCCTTCGTCGCCGAGCACGACCTGCTCGACGTCGGGGGTGTCGCTCACGCAGACCAGGACCGCGTCGGACCGCCAGGCCAGGTCCGCGAGGTTGTCCGCCACGGTCATCCCCTCGGCGGTGAGGGCGTCGGCGCGGGTTCTCGTCCGGTTCCAGACGACGACCTCGAAGCCGGCGCGCTTCAGGTTGCGGGCCATGCCGGAGCCCATGATCCCGAGTCCGGCCATGCCGACGGTGGTGGTCACGCCGCCACCGTACGGGGCGAGCGGCCGGTGATCGGCGTGGGCGGGAGGTCCCGCGGGGCGGCAGGTGGACCGCACGGTGATCTTGCCTCCGCGGTGGGCCCCGAGCGGCCGGTGACCGGCGTGGGCGGGAGGTCCCGCGGAGCGGCACGTAGACCGCACGGTGATCTTGCCTCCGCGGTGGGCTCCGAGCGGCCGGTGACCGGCGTGGGCGGCAGGTCCCGCGGTGCGACACGTGGACCGTACGGTGATCTCGAGGGCGGAATGCGGATGGGTGGGTGCCGCGCTCAGTCGATGGCCCGGCGCCGGAACCCGCGGATGCCCAGCCACCCGAAGAGCCCGACCGCGCCGGTCAGGACGAGGAGGCACACCCACGGGCCGATGTGCGGGATGTCAGGCGTCATGGCGCCGCGGAGGCCCTCGGACACGTACGTCATGGGGTTGAGTGCCGTCACCACCTGGAACCAGGGCAGCTCGTCCAGGGAGGGCCACGGGTACTGGCTCGAGCCGGTGAAGAGCAGCGGCGTCAGGACGAGGGCGAAGACGACGTTGATCCGGTTGGGCGGGACCGCGGTGCCGAGGGTCATCCCCATCGAGGCACCGAGCACGCAGCCGAGCAGTAGGAAGACGGCGACCCAGGGCAAGTTCTCCGACCGCCATGGGATGGAGCCGAGCACCAGGACCCCGATCGGGAACATCACCAGCGCAGCCACGAGGGACCGGGTCGCGGCGAAGAGGATCTTCTCGACCGCGACCAGCGACACCGGCATCGGCGCGAGCAGCCGGTCCTCGATCTCCTTGGTGAACGAGAAGTCGATGACGAGGGGGAAGGCCGTGCCCTGGACCCCGGTGAGCACCGCGGTCAATGCCAGGATCCCGGGGAAGAGCAGGTCGGCGTAGGACTCGTCCGCATAGCCGAGCTGGGTGAGGATCCGACCGAAGACGAAGAGCAGGAAGAACGGTTGCAGCACGACCTGTGCGATGAAGGTGGGCACCTCGCGTCCGGTCACGTAGACGTCGCGCCACAGCACGGCACCGAAGGCCTTGGTGACGCTCGGGCGTGGTGGCGCCTGCGACCCTGTGGTGGTCGTCACCTCAGGGCTCTCCCCGTCAGGTGGATGAAGACGTCTTCGAGGCTCGGCCGGCCGAGCGCCACGTCGGTGAGCTCGCCGCCGTGCTCCCGGACCACGACGGCCACCGGGCCGACGAGTGCCGCCGCGTCCCCGTCGACGAAGAGGCGTGCCTGCAGCGGACCGGCTCCGTCGCCGACGGTCTCGACCCGTTCCACCCGGGGAAGGTGCCCAAGCGCTTCGACCACCGGGTCGGCACCTTTCGGCGGCCGCGTCGTCGTGACGTCGAGGGTCCTGGTGCCGGGCAGCGACCGGGTGAGCGCCTCTGGGGTGTCCAGGGCGAGGAGGTGGCCGCGGTCCATGATCCCGACCCGGTCGGCGAGCGCCGCCGCCTCGTCCATGTCGTGCGTCGTGAGGACGATGGTCACGCCGTGCTCCCGGAGCTCGCGGACCCGGTCCCACACGAACAACCTCGCCGCGGGGTCAAGGCCGGTCGACGGTTCGTCGAGGAACAGCACGCGCGGCTCGTGCATGAGCGCCCGGGCGATCATCACCCGCTGCTCCTGTCCGCCGGAGAAGCGATCGGGCTTCTCGGTGGCCCGCTCGCCGAGTCCGAAGCGGTCGATCAGCGCGTCGGCCCGTTCCCCCCGTACGGAGGCGGAGACCCCGTGGTAAGCGGCGTGGAAGACGAGGTTGTCGCGGATGGTGAGCGAGCGGTCGAGGTTGTTGCGCTGGGGCACGACGGCGAGCAGGGACCGGGCGAACACGGGGTCGCGGACGACGTCCACCCCGGCCACGAGTGCCTGCCCGCCGGTGGGCCGCACCCGCGTCGTGAGCGCTCCGACGGTCGTGGTCTTGCCCGCACCGTTGGGACCCAGCAGGCCGAAGACCTCGCCGGGCGCGACCTGGAAGCTCACGCCGTCGACCGCGTTGACCTCGCTCTTGGGGTAGCGCTTGACCAGGTCACGCACCTCGACGTCGGGGGTCACGTCCGCGACCGTACGTCCTCCGACCGACCCGGTGCGCGCCGGCTGCCACCACCCGGGCCCCAATGATCACGGCCGCCGCGTAAGTGGATACCGAGCCAGGTGAATGCACCGAGGCGCGCGCCCAGATGCCGCGGCACGTGGACGCCTGGCGTCACGCGGACGACCGGCTGTCACGCCACCGGTCGGCAGCCGAGCATGGACCCGCCGGTGACCCCACCGAGCCGCGGGCCAGCACGGAACGACCGGGCGGTCACCCCACCGGACGCCGAGCGAGGACGGACTGGGGGTCGCGCCCCGCGGCCAGTTGCAGGAGCATCCGTGCCCCGTCGCGGAATCCCTCCGGCTGGGCGGCGGAGGGTGACGCTCCGGGGTGCTGCGGTGCGATCCTGACGCGCAGCACCCGGTGCCGCACCGTGAACCGCAAGGGCGGGTCCAGGACCAGGGCTTCGCCATCCACGCCCGCCGGCACTGGGTCGGGGGAGTCCACCTCGAAGGTGTCGGTCGACCACAACCACCACGGCTGCCTGCGCCGCCCGCTGGGCCGCACCCCAGGCGGCGGGCCGAGGACGGCGATGCCCAGCAGGCCCTCGTCGATCCGCGGCCGGGTGCCCGGGCTGACCACGCGACCGAGCCGGTAGACGTTGTTGGAGACGAGCACGACGACTGCCGTGTCGTGCTGGCGGCCGTCGGGCCCCGTCCACCTCAGGGTGAGGTCGCCTGTGACGGGGCGAGGACCGAGGACGTCGGGAACGGTGTCGAGGATGGTGCGCAGCTTCGCGTCCCGATAGCCCTCCCGCTGCACCGCCACCGCGTAGAGCCCGAGGGAGACGTTGTTGACGAAGGTCCTGCCGTTGACCGCGGCGAGGTCGACCCGCCGCTCCCCACCTGTCACGAAGGCGTCCAGGGCGCCGACCACGTCGTCGCGGTCCACTCCCAGGTCCAGAGCGAAGTGGTTACGCGTCCCGGCGGGAACGCACGCGAAGGGCAGCCCGTACTCGGCAGCCACCGAGGCCACGATCGCCTGCGTGCCGTCACCGCCCGCAGCGGCCAGCGCGTCGGCACCGTTGGCGACTGCGTCCCGGGCGAGCTGCTCGAGGTCGTCTCCGGGCCTGAGCTCGATCGGCTCGATCCCGCGGGCGCGGGCCTCGTCGGCCAGGCCGACAGCGACCGCCTTGCCACCGCCAGACTTCGCGTTCCAAAGGACGACGGGGTGCTCCGACCGCTCGGTGCGACCCAGGTCCACGTGCAGGCTGAAGGCCCGCTTCTGGGCGACCATGGCGGCGGAGACGAGGGCCACGACAAGGAGACCGTCGATGAAGACCCGGCCGGCGAGCGCCACGACCACCGACGCCACGAGAAAGGACAGTGCCAGGAGCAGCAGGGCCGTGCGGGTCGGCCCCCGGCGGCGGACACCTTCCCAGGCGGTGACGACCGCGAGCCCCACGAGGGCGAGCAGCAGGAAACCCCGGAGCTCCCCCCTGAGCATGACCAGCACGACCACGACGACGGTGGCCGCCAACAGAGCCAACGTCGCCAGAGCCGCGAGACGGCGGGTTGGCACGAAGGCAAACTAGCGGCATGACGCCAGGAGTGGAGCCGGTAGCCGAGACCACACCCGGCCGGGCCGCGCGCTGGGATCAGCTGAGAGCGGAGCTCGACGACTTGGACCTCGCCGTCTACCGGGCCGTCGCGGCTACGCCGACCCCGGGCATGGACGACGCCCTGAGACGGCTGTCGCGAGCGTCCGACTACTCGAAGCTGTCCTTGGCGTCGGCCGCCCTGTTGACGCTGATCGGCGGGCGGCGAGGTCGGCGGGCCGCGGTGGCCGGGTTGGCCTCGCTCGGCGTTACCACGGCCACGGTGAACATCCTCGGCAAGTACAGCGTCCGGCGCACGCGTCCGGACCGCGAGGCTGCCCGGGTGATCGTTGCGCGGCAGGCCCGGATGCCGCTCTCCAGCTCCTTCCCGTCGGGTCACTCGGCGGCCGCCTTCGCCTTCGCCACGGGGGTGGGCCACCAGTGGCCGGCAGCGGCGGTCCCCCTGCGTGCCCTGGCCGCCCTCGTGGCCTACTCACGTGTTCACACCGGTGTGCACTACCCAGGAGACGTCATCGCCGGGTCGCTGCTGGGGGGTGCGCTGGCGCAGGTGGCCAGCTACGCCGTCGAGGGGCGGCGCCAGCTGCGTGCTGGCCGGCGGCCCCCGCCCACCCCTCAATGATCACGGCAGCCGGGGAGTGGGCGCGTGCCGCGGCGAATTCGCCTGGCTCAGCAACCATTGACGCGGCTGCCGTGATCATTGGGGGGACGACACCCCCGTCAGGCGCTGGAGGGCGCCGCCTGGGCGACGCCCGAGATCCGGTGGGCGGCGAAGGACCGCACCTCCCCGCTCCGGTGGTCGTAGGCCGTCAGCCAGCCGCCATCGATCCGCACCGGGTCGACGACCCGCTCGGACGTGGACCCGTGGTGGTCCACGTAGCCGATCCACACCGTGGTCCCCGCCGCCGCCGCCGCGCGCAGCGCCGCGAGCGTCTGCCCGGAGGCGCTGCGGCCGAGCCTGGTCGGCGCGGCCTCGGCCACCCTGCCGGCCGATGCCCGGTCCCCCGCCCGTACGGCCCGGACCGCAGCGGCCAGCAACGTCTCCCCCGGTACGGGGCGCTCCGCGCGAAGCGGCTCGGGTGCCGGCCGGACGGGCGCGCGGCGGGGCTCGGCCCGCGCGACGACGACCGAACCGTCCGGCGCCTCCGGGGCGGGGGCGTAGCCGAGCCGGCGCAACCGGTCCAGCAGCAGCGTGGGGCCGACGTCGGCGGCCAGCACCGTCGGCGCCAGCCGGCGCAACCCGAGGGCCGCCGATCGCGGGTCCGCCAGGATCTCCGCCAGCACGACGTCGTCGTCGCACCGCACGAACGACCCGGCACCGCCGACCCGCAGCAGGCCGTGGCGGCGCGCCACGTCGTCGACGAGGTACGAGAGGGGCTGCGGCACCGGCGTCCTGGAGACCCGCGCGAGGAAGCCGTGGATGTCGGCGGCGCTGCGGCCGGCGTCCAGCGCGCGGCGGACCGAGTGCGCGCTGAAGCGGTGCACCGAGGCGCCGCCCCGGCTCTCCAGGTCGGTCATCAGCCCCAGCTCTCGGGCCAGGTCCGGGCGCAAGGGGCCCGGCGCCACAGCCGTGAGGTCGGCCTGCAGCAGCACGTGGTCGAGCGGCTGGGGCAGCACGGCGTCGAGGGCGGCATCGGCGGCGGCCGTGTCGTCGGCCAGCAGCGCGTGCCCGGCCCGGGACAGCGCGCCCAGCCCGGTGACACCCAGCGCCTCCGCCTCCCCGAGCGTCCAGGCGACCAGGTCGTCGCGTAGCGGCCCGCCGCGACGGGGCCGGTGCCACCTCACGGCCTCGAGCACCGCGTCCGCCGCCGGCGCCGAACCGGCGGGCAGCTCGTCGAGGACCTCCAGCACCAGCCGGCGCACCTCCGGCGCCAGTGGTCGGTCCAGGTCGCGCCCCAATGGCGCCACCGGCCGGTCCTTGTCGTCCCGCCCTCCGGCGAGCCCCGCGACCCGGCTGGTGCCGAGCCAGGTCCGGGCGAGCAACCGCCACCGCGCCGCGGTGCCCCCCCGCCGCCACGCGTCGTACGCGGGAGTAGGCAGCCAGACCTCGTCGACGCCGCCGCCCGGGGCGACCAGCCCTGCCGCGTACGCCAGGTCGGCGACGAGCGCCGCCTGCGGCTCGGGGCAGTCCAGCAGGGGAGGGAGCCGGCGCAGGTCGCGCACACCCAGACCCCCAGAACGGAGGACCGGCGGCGGCTCCTCCGTCCACGATTCCAGCAGGGTCTCCACCCGGCGCACGAGCTCGGCCGCGCCGGCGCCCGCGGTGCGGTCGACCAGGGCCGGGTCGCGGACCGGCGCTGCCGGCGTCGGCGGTCGGGCGTCCACCCGCTCGTACAGCCGTCCACCGCGCAGGTGCAGGCCGACCTCGTACGGGAGGAGCACGGTCGTCTCGTCGACGGGCACCAGCAGACCGCGGGCCAGCAGGCGGTCGACGGGGGTACGAGCGGTGGCGAGGTCGACCTCCCGACGCGCACCGTCGACCCGGCCGGTCGGTGGCCCGGCAGCGAGCGACTCGGCCGCCGCCCGAGCCTCCGGGCCCGCCTCCCGGAGCAGGGCCTCCAGCCTGGCGGGGTCGGCCAGCACGTCGCCGACGGCAGCGGCGTCGGTCACCGGGTCCCCGGAGGATCCCACCGCCAGGTCTGCCGCGAGCCGGGCCAGCCGGGAGGGGCTCAGCGTGCCGAGGGCCTGGCGGGCCGGGGGGCCCAGCCCGGCCGGGTGGGGACCGACCAGCTCGCGGACGACCCGGACGAGCCGCAGCGACCGCTCGCTGCCGTAGACGAGCCCCAGCGTCCGGAGGTGGTCGACCGCCCCGCGGACTTCCGCGGCGCCCACTCCCAGCAGGCCGCGGACCGCCGTCAGGCCGACCGGTTCCGGCAGTACGGCCAGGGCGTCGACGACCTGCAGGGTGAAACGGTCCAGCCGGTCCAGGGCGCGGAGGGCTGACGCGCGGGTCGTCGCCCGGGCGGCCAGCTGGGCGACGTCCACGGGAACGGGCGTGAGGAGGTCGGGCCGGGCGCGGAGCAACGCGACGAGCTCCTCGTCGGACCGGGCGCGCAGGTCGTCGGCGAGGCTGCGCGGGGCAGTGCTCGCCGGACGGGACCCACGGCTGGTCATCCGCACCACGGTAGTCGGCCCGGCCCCGGTGGGTCGCCGCCCTCCACCGCGTCCGTCCCCCCAGAGTGCTACTATGTAGCACATGACGCGGATCGGGATCCGGGAGCTCCGCCAGCACGCCAGCCGGTGGGTGGCCCGGGCGGCGGCCGGTGAGACGATCGAGATCACCGACCGTGGCCACCTCGTAGCAGCCCTGGGCCCGCCACCGCGGGGGAATCGCTACGAACGCTTGGTCGGCGCGGGCGAGATCCGGCCACCTGAGGCCGAGCTTCCGGACTCGCGGCCACCCGAGACCGCCGAGCCTCTGACGCCCTACCTCGAGGCGGAGCGCGAGGACCGGGTCTGACGTTGCTCTACCTCGACACCTCGGCGCTGGTGAAGCTCGTGGTCCGGGAGCCGGAGTCGGCTGCCCTGGCCGGCCTGCTGACCAAGAACTCCGGACCACATGTCTCCAGCGCCCTCGCCCGGACGGAGCTCGTGCGGGCGGTCCGTCGGCACGGGGACCCGGCCGCGGCCGGGCGGGCCCTCGAGGTGCTGGCTGGTATAGCGCTGATGAACCTGACTGCGGGCGTCCTCGACGAGGCCGCGGTCCTGGAACCGCGCACCCTTCGGACCCTCGACGCCCTTCACCTCGCCAGCGCTCTCCGGCTCGGTGACGACGCGGACGGCATGGTCGTCTACGACGCCCGACTGGCCGAGGCGGCCAGGGCCAGAGGGCTGGACGTCCTGGCGCCGGGCTGACCCGGGCCGTCGCCGTCGTTCCGCAGGGTCGCTTCCTGCACTACCTTGTGTCGCATGGTTGCGCCATCGGGCCTCGCCCAGCTTCGCCGGGGGGCGATCGAGCACTGCGTCCTCGCGCTGCTCGAGCGCGGCGAGCGCTATGGCTTCGACCTGGTGCGCGAGCTGGGGGAGGCGGGAGAGCTGGTGACCAGCGAGGGGACGATCTACCCGCTCCTCTCCCGGCTCCGCCGCGACGGACTGGTGGCGACCGACTGGCGTGCCTCCGACGCGGGGCCGCCTCGACGCTACTACCGGCTGACCGACACCGGCCGGTCGGCGCTCGCCGGCTTCCGTACGGAGTGGGCCCGCTTCCGCGAGGCGGTGGACGCGGTGCTGGGGACCACAGGGGACGCGGCATGACCTCGACGACCCACCGGCTGGTGCACGACTACCTGGCGGCGCTGGAGTCCGCCGCGGCCGGGCTCCCTCCGGACGCCCGGCGCGATCTGGTCGCCGACATTCGCGAGCACCTGGACCAGGCGCTGGGCTCGCCCCCGTACGACGAGATCTCCGTACGGACGGTGCTCGACCGGCTGGGGGAGCCGGAGGAGATCGTCGCCGCGGCCGGTGATCGGGCACCAGCACCGATGGAGCCGCGGCTGCGGGTCAGGGATGCCGCCGGCCTGGCCCTGCTGCCCTTCGGAGCTCTCGCCTTCGGCGTGGGCTGGCTGGTCGGCGTGGTGCTCCTGTGGACCTCCGACCGGTGGACGACGCGGGAGAAGCTGCTGGGCACCCTGGTCTGGCCGGGCGGGGTCCTGGCGCCGGTCTACGGGCCGGTGCTCTTGGGGGTGGACGGTCAGCAGTGCAGCTCCAGCGAGACCGTCGGACCGGACGGGACGGTGGTCACGACGCCCGAGGTCTGCGAGGGCTTCGCGCTGCCGCAGGTCGTCGGTGTCCCGCTGCTCGTGGTGCTGGTGGCCGCACCCCTGGCCGTGGTGTTGCTCCTGGCGTCCCGAGCCGCGCCGGGTCGGGGTTGAGCCCGTGCTCTTCAGCGCGGACGCGTGGCCCGGCCTCGCCGACGGAACGATCACGCGGACCTTCCGCCGGTGGCGCCGGGCGCAGGTCCGTGCAGGTGGGCGGTACCGCGTCGGCGGACTGCTGCTGGAGGTGGACGACATCCGCCTCGTACGGGCGGGAGACCTCACCGACGAGGACGCGACGGCGGCCGGGGAGCCGGACCTCGCGGCGTTGCGCCGGCGGCTGGCCGGCCGGGGTGACCCGCCGGCCGCGAACGAGGAGGTCTGGCGGATCGACCTGCGCTGCGTCGGGCCCGACGACCGGGACGCGCTGCGCCAGGCGGACGACCTGGGCCCCGAGGAGATCACGTGGCTGACCGCTCGGCTGGACCGCCTGGACCGCGCCAGCCCGTACGGGCCGTGGACGCGCGCCGTCCTGCGTCAGGTGGCCGAGCGGCCGGGGGTCGTGAGCACGGTCCTCGCGCAGGAGGCCGGGCGCGAGCGGATGGCCTACAAGGCGGACGTCCGCAAGCTCAAGGCGCTGGGGCTGACCGAGAGCCTGCCCGTCGGCTACCGCCTCGCCCCACGCGGGGCGGCGCTGCTCTCGGCCCTGGACGAGGGCTGAGCGGTCACAGCTGCCGCAGGCGCTCGAGGAGCTCCGGACCGCGCTGGGCGATGGCGTCGAGGGCGGCGACGTCAGCGGCCGTAACCTCGGCGTCGACGACCTCGGTACCTGCTTCGGCGCCGGGGTCGCGCCGCGGGGCGGTGATCATGAGGCGGAAAGTTACCGGACGGCACCGTGCTGAAACCTGGCGAGACCTGCCAGATTTCGTCGTCGGGTGGTGGGGAGGCGGTGGATGTCGCTCGCCCGGGCCGGGATCGACGTGGGAGTCGGTGGCCGACCGTCAGCCACCTCGTCGCCGACTCGAACCTTCTCTGTGTCACTCGCCCGCGGACCTCTTCCTCCCGGCGGCTCGGATCTTGCTGCCACTACTGGCAGCAACCTCCCATCGGTTCGAGCAGGCGACCGTTCCCGCTCGAGTGGGGGGAGCGTCCCCGGCCGTTGGTGGGCCCGTCCCCGCCAGGCTTGGCCTCATGCCGCCCCGAGGGCCAGGAACGACCACGCCGTCGCCTGTGCGACCGGGTCGTCGCCGGCCAGCTCCCGCGCCCGCAAGACGGCTTCGCCGAGCGACGCGCCGCGGGCCACCGCCTCGTGCGCGGCCAGGCTGAAGCCCACGGTCGCCGCGTCGTCGACCGGGACGACCGACGCCACCATGCCTGCCGTGCCCAGCTCGACCAGCGAGGATGCGAGGCCCAGCAGCTCGTCGGCCCCGGTCGGTGCCGCCGCCCCCGACTCGCAGGCCGAGAGGACCAGCCGGTGCGGCGGGCGCCGGAGCCCGTCCAGGTCGTAGACGGTCATCGGTCCGTCCGCGAGGTCCAGCGTCGAGAAGAGCGGATTGTCGCCCCGGAAGGTCCCGTGGGCCGCCACATGACCGAGCCAGGCGCCGTCGAGGGCGTGCAGCGTCGCCTCGCAGGTGGCGGCGCCGTTGCGCAGGACCTCGACGGACTCGTAGCGCGTGGCCAGCTGTGGCACTTCCGCGGCACCGGAGACCAGGCCTGGTCCTGCGACAAGCGCTACCCGACGCCCGGGGGGGACGACCGCCCGGTGGGCCCGCAGCCACGACGACGCCGACGGCGCGACCGTCACCGGTCGCTCACGCAGGCCGGGCATCGCCCCCCACGGTGCCGAGTGGAGCCGCGTCGGGGGCACGAGGATCACCGGGTTGTCCCCGATCAGCCGCAGGGCCGGTCCGAGCAACGCGTCTTCCAGCGCGCCGAGGCCGGGCTCCGCGCTGGCCAGTAGCCGTGCCGCCACGTCCAGGTCCCTGACCCGCGCCGCCCCACGGACAGCGAGGAGGGCGTAGTCGACCTCGCGCCGGACCCGGTCGGTCGCTCCTGCGACGACCCGCCGGACCCGGCCACCCGAGGCGACGACCGCATGGACCTCGCCGGCGACCCCGACCACCGACACGAGTGCTGCGCCGCCGAGGGCGTCGAGCAGGTCGCCGATGTCCA
>DATHUJ010000246.1:0-4644 GCA_035462375.1 Jiangellales bacterium | reverse complement strand
CCCTTGTACTCCCACGCGGTGCCGTAGATCCGCTGGAGCTGAGGGTTGTCCTCGCGCCCCCGCCAGTACGCGGCGGCCACCCCGGTAAGCCGGAAGGCCGGGATGTCCCGGGTGGTGGGCACGTGGGGGCCGCGGCACAGGTCCTTCCAGGCGGTGGTGCCGTCCGGCCGCAGGTTGTCGTAGATGGTCAGCTCCCCGCCGCCCACCTCGACCGCCGAGCCGTCCTCGTCGCTCGCCCCGCCCTTCAGGCCGATCAGCTCGAGCGTGTAGGGCTCGTCGGCCAGCTCCACGAGCGCCTCGGCCTCGGTGACCGGACGCCGGGAGAAGCGCTGCCGCTCCTTGACGATCCGCCGCATCGTCGACTCGATCCGGCCCAGGTCCTCGGGTGTGAACGACCGGGACACGTCGAAGTCGTAGTAGAAGCCGTTCTCGATCGGCGGCCCGATGCCGAGCCGGGCCTCCGGGAAGAGCTCCTGGACGGCCTGGGCGAGGACGTGGGCGGCGGAGTGCCGGACGACGGAGCGCCCGTCCGGCTCGTCCGCGCGCACCGCGTTCACGGTGTCGCCGTCGTGCAGCCGGTGGCCGAGGTCCCGGAGCTCACCGCCGACGCGGGCCGCAACCACGCCGGCCCCGGCCCCGAGCGCCTCTCCTGCGGTCGTGTCGGTGTCGACCCGCCGCTCGACGCCGGACACGAGGACGCGGATGGGTTCGGACACGGTGCTGCTCCCCTGAGGCTGGGCCCGGCGACGGCGGCGAACGGGTGCCGCTGTGGGGTGGGCGATACTGGTTTCGAACCAGTGACCTCCTCGGTGTGAACGAGGCGCTCTCCCACTGAGCTAATCGCCCGGGCGCGCCGAGAACCCTACAGCACCGACGGGTCGTCCCAGCCGCTTGCTCTAACGGTTCGCCAGGTCGATCAGGAAGGTCGGCGGACCCCACAGGACGAGGTACGCGGCGACGCCGGTGACCGTGAGCAGGAGCGCCACGACCCCGATCGCCTGGTTGCGGCGCCGGCGCTGCGGGTCCATCGCCTTCCGGGCCATCCGGCGGGCCCGCTCACGGACCCAGGCGAGCAGGCGGCGGGCCCAGTGGTACTCCGTGCCCAGGATGGCCAGGCCGACGAAGATGGCCGCCCACCCGGGCCCCGGGAGGACGAGCATGGCCACGCCCGCGAGCACGACTGCGCACCCGACCACGAGCACGGCGAGCCGCCAGGTGAGGTCCAGCGCGGGGTTCGCCGCCAGCGTGCGGCGCCACGCGTGGTAGCGCCGGAATCGCACGTGTTCTTCCGCTTCCGGGGTGCTCGACGGGCGGGACACCGCACCAGCGTAACGAGCATGACGGGTGCCGACGGGGGCGTCGACGTTTGCCGCGTACGAGCCCGGGCAACTACCGGAGGTGCCCCGGTCCCGGGGCGACCCTCGGACCCAGCGGAAGGACACCGGTCGATGGACCTGCCCGCCACGGTGACGCACGCGCTCCCGCTGCACCTGCACAGTGCCGACGGTCCGGCGCTGCCGCTGGACGCCCAGCTGCACTACCGCGCGAGCGACCCGCTCGCCGTGGAGGCGCTGTTCGACGCGGGCGTCGCCGAGCCGGTGCGGTGGGTCTTCTCCCGGGACCTGCTCGTTCAGGGGATGGACCAGCGGGCCGGCGACGGCGACGTGGTGGTGTGGCCGGCGGCCGGTGCGTCGGGTGGCGACTCGGTGCACGTACGGCTGTCCTCCCCCGACGGATCGGCCTTGTTGGAAGCGCCCGTCGACGCCCTGCGCGACTTCCTCGCCGACACGTTCCGGCTCGTCCCGCTCGGCCAGGAAGGGGACCACCTCGACCTCGACTCCGCGCTGGACCAGCTCCTCGGTCGCCGCTGAGGCTCGTCGGCCGTCCGCCGGGGCCCGACCCACGGGGTAGCCTGTCCCGCATCCTGGACACCGGCAGAAGGCGAAGGCGTGACATTCACCCACGACGTCGAACACTCGCTCGCCACGATCGTCGACCTCGTCAACACCGACCCGCGGAGCGCTGGTGAGGAGCTCCTCCCCGGCCTGGCGGAGCTGGACGACTTCGTCCACCGGCACGAGGTCAGCGAGGTCGGTCGGTTGACCCGTGAGGACCTCGACGGCGTGCACGAGCTACGGCCCCGGTTGCGTGCGCTCTTCTCCACCGGGGATCCCGCCGAGGCGGCGGCGCTCGTCGCCCGTGTCATCGGCACCGCCACAGTCTCGCCCCGGCTGACCGACCACGACGGGTACGACTGGCACCTCCACTACTTCGCGCCGGGCGCCCGACTGGCCGAGCACCTCGCCGTCGACGGTGGCATGGCGCTCGCGCACGTCGTGGTGGCGGGCGAGCTGGAGCGGCTCCGGGTATGCGACGCACCGGACTGCGACCGGGTTCTCGTCGACCTCTCGCGCAACCGCTCCAAGCGGTACTGCGACAGCCGCACCTGTGGCAACCGGCTGCACGTGGCGGCCTACCGCGAGCGCCGGCGTGCCGCGCTCGCCGGCTGAGCCGGCTGTTCCCCCGGTCCGGGTGATCAGGGCTCGGCGTCCGCACGGCTGCGCCGTCCGAAGGTCGCTGCCACCTCGGTTGTCACCGGCCCCGGCGCGGACGGCACGCGCTGACCGTCCACGGCGTGCACGGCCTGCACGTCCCGCGTGGACGAGGTGAGGAAGACCTCGTCCGCCGCGCGCAGCGTGGCCAGCAGGACGTCCTCCTCCACCGCGTCGGTCCACTCCAGGACGAGGCCCCGGGTCACGCCCGCGAGGCAGCCGGTGGCCAGGGTGGGGGTCAGCAGGCGGTCGCCCACCACGAGGAAGACGTTGCTACCCGTCCCCTCGCAGAGGCGGCCGCGGGTGTCCGCGAAGATCGCTTCCCCTGCCCCGGCGGCCTGGGCCGAGGCCAGCGCGATCACGTTGTCGGCATAGGAGGTGGTCTTGAGCCCCGCCAGGGCGCCGCGCTCGTTGCGGGTCCACGGCACGGTGGCGACCGCGGTGGTCGCCGGCCACGCGCCCAGCTCCGCGACCGCGACGACCAGGGTGGGCTCCGCATCGCCTCGACCGGAGCCGAGGGGGGCGACGCCGCCGGTGTAGGTGATGCGCAGCCGGAGCCGGTCCCGGCCGTCGGCGGCGACGACCGCGGCCACGGCCTCGCGCACCCCGCTGCCGGCCGGGTCGGGAAGCCCCAACGCGCGGGCCGAGCGCGCCAGGCGTTCGACGTGCCGTCGCAGCGCGAAGGGCACACCGTCGACGACCTTGAGCGTCTCGAACACCCCGTCGCCGACGGTCAGCCCGTGGTCGTACGCGCTGACCGTCGCGGCCTCGTCGGCGACGAGCGCGCCGTTCACCCAGGTCGTCATGGCCCCCCCTCGTGCCGGCTGGCCAACCCTACGAGGCGCTCGGCCTTGAGCTCGGTCTCGGCCCACTCCTGCTCCGGGTCCGAGCCCCAGGTGATGCCGGCCCCCGTACCGAAGCACAGCCGGTCGCCGTCGACCCAGAACGTCCGGATCCCGACCGCCAGCTCCGCCGTGCCCGCATCGGCGTCCACCCAGCCGACCGCGCCGCAGTAGGGGCCGCGCGGCACCGGTTCGAGATCCTCGACCGCGTGGACCGCTGTCGACTTCGGTGCCCCGGTGACCGACCCGGGCGGGAACGCGGCCTCGAGCAGCTCCGCCCAGCCCGCTCCCGGACGGAGCCGGCCACTCACCGTCGAGACCAGGTGCACGAGCCCCGGGTGCTTCTCCATGTCGAGCAGGTCGCGCACGGCCACGGTTCCCGGCCGGCACACCCGCGAGAGGTCGTTGCGCACAAGGTCGACGATCATGATGTTCTCGGCCACGTCCTTGTCGGCCAGGTCGGCCGCCGTCCGCCCCGTCCCCTTGATGGGGGCCGACTCGACCAGGTCTCCGGAGCGACGCAGGAAGAGCTCCGGGGAGGCTGTCGCGACGTGGACACCGTGCACGGGCAGCCGCACAACCCCTCCGTACGGGGCAGGGTGCCGGGACCTGAGCAGCCGCGCGAGCGGGACGAGGTCCGCCGAACCCCCCACGGCCCCGGGGAGTGGTGCGGACATGACCCGGCAGACGTTGACCTGGTAGACGGTTCCGAGCGCGATCCGCCGGCGCACCTCCCGTACGGCGGCTGTATAGCCTTCCTGGTCGAGTGACGACGTCCAGGCGGTCCGGGGCGGCCCGGACCAGGCGGGACCGGACGGGAGCGGGGCGCGGCGCCAGCGGGCGAAGCGGGCCAGCCGGGCCGCCCCCTCGAAGGTCACGACGACCGCCCAGCGCCCCCCGGAGTCGAGTGCAGCGGGCGCGTCGGATACCTCGAGCAGGCCCTCGGCCAGCCAGCCGCCGAGGTGCGCCACGGCACCCGACGAGGCCTTGTCGACACTGCTCACGGACCGGTCACGCTAGCGCGCCCCGGGTTTGGTGCGCCCCTCGGCGATGGGTTAGTGTTTCCGACGCGCGCAGCCGGAGAGGTGATCACCGCGGCGGCGTGGCACGCGGACGTAGCGCAGTTGGTAGCGCATCACCTTGCCAAGGTGAGGGTCGCGGGTTCGAGTCCCGTCGTCCGCTCGAGGGGGCCACGCAGGCCTCACCTCGGTGGAGTGGCCGAGAGGCGAGGCAACGGCCTGCAAAGCCGT
>DATHUJ010000245.1:0-2641 GCA_035462375.1 Jiangellales bacterium | reverse complement strand
GTGACCCAGTCGACCCCGGCGATCACCCCCGAGTTGGTGCCCGAGCCGTTGCAGCCGAGCACCCGGACGGGGACGAGCGTGACCTGCTTCGCGACGCCGTGGACGGTCCCACCGATGGTGCCGGCCACGTGGGTGCCGTGGCCGTTGCAGTCGGTCGTGCCGCGGCCGTCGTTGATGGCGGAGTAGCCCGCCGCCGTACGGCCGGAGAACTGCTGGTGGGTGGTGAGGATGCCGGTGTCGATGACGTAGGCGCGCACGCCCTGCCCGGTTGCCGTGTAGCTGTAGGTGTTGTTCAGCGGCAGGTTGCGCTGGTCGATGCGGTCCAGGCCCCACGTAGCGGGGCTCTGGTCGACGGCGACCGAGAACACCTGGTCGGCCTCCACGTAGGCGACGTCAGGGTCGGCCCGTACCGCGGCGAGTGCCGACGCGTCGAGCGTGGCCGAGTAGCCCGTGAGGGCCGCGGAGTAGGCCCGGTCGACCCTGGCTCCGCGCTGCCTGGCCCGGGCCAGGGCGGCTGCGGCGCGCCCAGGCGGTGTGCCCTGCTCGAGCACCACGATGTAGCGGTCCCCGATCACGCCGGGGTGCTCGGCGCCGAGGAGTGGGGCCGGGCCGTCGTCCGGATCGACCGCGGCGGCGGTCCCCGGCACGGCTGCCAGTGCACAGGCGACGGCGCCGGCGAGGACGCGCACGCTCCACCGGGGGAGCCGAGCGTCGAGAGATCGGGACATGGGGCACCCCCGAGGGAACGAGAACCGATCGCTGGACTGACTCCTTCCATGACAAGATGTCACGTTCAGCGTCACGGTAGACCTGCCGGACCGCTTTGTCATCGGTGGGCGGCAGGATGGGCGCATGTCCTTCCCCGCCGAGCGACCCCGGCGCCTGCGCCGTACACCGGCGATCCGGCGGTTGGTCGCCGAGACCTCCGTGGAGCCGCGGCACCTCGTGCTACCGCTGTTCGCCAAGGAGGGGGCCGTGGAGCCGGTACCGGTCCCGTCGATGCCCGGCGTCGTCCAGCACACCCGCGACTCGATGCGCCGTGCGGCGGTCGAGGCGGTGGAGGCCGGTGTGGGAGGCCTGATGCTCTTCGCGGTCCCGGCCGTCAAGGATGCCGACGGCACCGGAGCCCACGCCCCGGACGGTGCGCTCAACACCGCGATCCGCGACGTGGTCGACGAGGTCGGCGACGCGACGGTCGTCATGGCCGACCTGTGCCTCGACGAGTTCACTGACCACGGTCACTGCGGCGTCCTGGCCGACGACGGGACCGTCGACAACGACGCGACGCTGCGGTCCTACGCCAGGATGGCGGTGTCGCAGGCGGCGGCGGGGGTCCACGTCGTGGGTCCGAGCGGCATGATGGACGGCCAGGTCGCGGCCGTCCGCGTGGCGCTGGACGACTCCGGGCACCAGGGTGTCGCGGTGCTCGCTTACGCGGCGAAGTACGCCTCGGCCTTCTACGGCCCCTTCCGCGACGCGGTCGAGTCGAGCCTGGTCGGCGACCGCCGCACGTACCAGCAGGACCCCGCCAACGCCGTCGAGGCGATGCGGGAGATCCGGCTCGACGTGGAGGAGGGAGCCGACCTGGTCATGGTCAAGCCGGCGATGTCCTACCTCGACCTCGTGGCGGCGGCCCGATCCGCCTTCGACGTGCCGGTCGCGGCCTACCAGGTGTCGGGGGAGTACTCCATGGTGGAGGCAGCGGCCGCCCACGGCTGGATCGAGCGTGAACGTGCCGTCCTCGAGACCCTGACCTCCGTCCGGCGGGCCGGTGCCGACGTGGTGCTCACGTACTGGGCGACCGAGGCGGCGCAGCTGCTGCAACGGGCGAGGTAGCCGCCAGCAGGGCGTGCGCCGCCAGCCACGCCCGGGCCCGGTCCACCACGTCCCGGGTGAACCGGTGCCCAGTACCCTGCAGGACCTCCAGCCGGGCGGACCGGAGGGGTGCCACGGATTCCTCGGCCGACGGCAGCGTCCCGGTCGCGAAGTGTGGTCGGGTCGCCCCACTCACCGGCACCGCTCGGTCGGAGTCACCGTGCAGGTGCAGCACGGCCACGTCACCCCCCCGCCCGCAGGGGACGAGCCTGGCCCCGGCCACCGCGACCAACCCAGCCAACAGACCCGGCCGCTCGCAAGCGACGCGGTAGCCGAGCATCGCGCCGTTGGAGAAGCCCACGACCGACGCCCGGGTGGCGTCCGCACCCGTCTGCGCCGCGACGTCCGCGATGACCTCGGCGACCAGGCCGGCGTCGTCGACGTCGTTCCGCACCGCGTCGTCACAGCAGGAGCCGGCGTTCCACGACGTGGGTGCCAGGCCCGGTGCGGTGACCGGCGCCGCAACGACCGCGGTGCCCTCGTCGACCCAGTCGAGGACACCGGAGGCTCCGAGGAACCTGGCCGCCGAGTCGGTCCGGCCGTGCAGCAGTACGACGACGGGCAGGCCCGGCCCTCCCGCAGCCGGCTGGGCCAGCAGGTAGGCGCGGTCGCCGAGGGTGATCTGCTCCACCCCGGTGGGCAGGTCGTCGGCCACCGCCACGGTCGCGGTCAGCTCCGTCCCGGGACCCCCGCCCACGGCGAGCACCGCCGTTCCGGCCGCCAGCGCGGCGGCGGCGACGGTGCGGAGGCGTGGCATGCCCCCATG
>DATHUJ010000244.1:0-3303 GCA_035462375.1 Jiangellales bacterium | reverse complement strand
GGGCGGGGCTGGACGGTGAGCTCCCACTTCCGCTCAGCGTCGTCCTGCACCTGCCAGTAGGCGGCACCGTCGACCTCGGTACCTGCGGTGGGCGGGGCAATGCCGCGTGCCGGCCGGCCGTCGACCGTGAGCGCAGAAACGGTCATCCCCCGCAGGTCGAGGTTGAAGGCGTCGAGGTCCTGCGTCGCGACGAGGTCGATCGTGGCGGCGCCCTGCAGGTTGCCCCGGATGTCGTTGAGCGGCGTCGGTGGGTCGGTCGGCACCGGCGGTGTGTAGGTGATGTCGAGGTCGTAGTGCTGGACGTCGTAGCCACCGTTGCCGGCGTACGGGAAGTAGTCGTCGCCGGCGTCGGCGGCACCCGCCGTGAAACGTGGACCGGGCACCCCGCCGGGCGCAGCCGTGGCCCCCGGCAGCCCGACGACCCCGATCCCGACGACGACCGCAAGCGCCCCCCCGAGCGCGCGTGTTCGTGTACGCACGATGACCCTCCCTTGACACTAGGTGCCCGCAGCCTAGGTGGAGCGCCGCCAAGGTCGGCAGGGCCCATAAGGTCACGAAAAGGTCACGGCGGCCGGACAACGAGGGCGAAACGCCGCGGGACAAGACGGACGGACGCCGCGGAATGTGGGCGCCGAGCCGGGTGCATTCACCTGGCTCGGCGCCCATTTACGCGGCTGCCGTGATCCTTGGCGACCGGGTCAGAGGTTGCCGCGGCGCTCCTGCTCGCGCTCGATCGACTCGAAGAGGGCCTTGAAGTTACCCTTGCCGAAGCCCAGGGAGCCGTGGCGCTCGATCATCTCGAAGAAGACCGTTGGCCGGTCACCCATCGGCTTGGTGAAGATCTGCAGCAGGTAGCCGTCCTCGTCCCGGTCGACGAGGATGCCGCGCTTCTGCAGCTCCTCGATGGGCACCCGCACCCGGCCGATGCGCTCCCGCAGCTCGGCGTCGGTGTAGTAGGCCTCGGGGGTGTCGAGGAACTCGATGCCCTCCGCCCGCATGGCGTCGACCGTGCGGAGGATGTCGTTGGTCGCCAGGGCGATGTGCTGGCACCCGGCGCCGCTGTAGAACTCGAGGTACTCGTCGATCTGCGACTTCTTCTTGGCGATGGCCGGCTCGTTGAGCGGGAACTTCACCCGGTGGTTGCCGTTGGCCACGACCTTGGACATCAGCGCGGAGTAGTCGGTGGCGATGTCGTCGCCGATGAACTCCGCCATGTTCACGAAGCCCATGACCCGGTTGTAGAAGCTCACCCACTCGTCCATGCGACCGAGCTCCACGTTGCCCACGCAGTGATCGACGGCCTGGAAGAGCCGCTTGGGTGCTCCTTCGCGCTTCCTGTACGAGGAGCTGCGCACGACGTAGCCGGGCAGGTACGGGCCGGAGTAGCGCGAGCGGTCGACCAACGAGTGCCGGGTCTCGCCGTAGGTGGCGATGGCCGCTATGCGTACCGTGCCGTGCTCGTCGGCGACGTCGTGCGGCTCCTCCAGCACGGTCGCACCCTGGGCGCGCGCGTGCGCGATGCACTTGTCGACGTCGGGCACCTCGAGCGCGAGGTCGCTGACGCCGTCGCCGTGCCGGCGGTGGTGGTCCAGCAGCGGGCTGTCCGGGTGGACGCCACCCTTGACGACGAAACGCGCCGAGCCGCTGCGCAGCACGTACGCCTTGTGGTCGCGGTTGCCGGTCTCCGGCCCCGAGTACGCGACGAGCTCCATCCCGAAGGCGGACTGGTAGAAGTGCGCGGTCTGGGTGGCGTTGCCGGCGACGAAGACCACCGCGTCCATCGCGGTCACCGGGAAGGGGTCGCTCGACTCGTCGTACTCGACCAGTCCCACGAGCTGCTTGAGCTGTTCGAGGTCGAGGTCCGCCTCGCGCTCCTCAGGCGTCAGGTGGGTCGGGGTCGTGTCGGTCGTCATGCGGCCTCCCACGGCTCGTCCGGTCGGGTGTCCCTGGACTGTGCCGCGTGGTCCCACCATTGTGCAACCGTGCACAAATCCTCTGTTCAGCTTGTACGACCTGAGCAGCGCTCACCTCACTAGAATGGTCAACGTGTCCAACATCGACCGTCTCGACGCCGCGCTGCTCCGGTTGCTGTCCGAGGAGCCGCGGATCGGCGTGCTCGAGGCCTCGCGCCGGCTGGGCGTCGCCCGTGGCACCGTGCAGTCGCGGCTGGACAAGATGCTGGCCCGCGGGGTCATCGCGTCGTTCGGACCGCGCGTCGATGCCGCGGCGCTGGGCTACCGCGTGACGGCCTTCGCGACGCTGGAGATCCGTCAGGGCGCCCGTGACGCAGTGGCGGCCCACCTCACCCGTATCCCGGAAGTCCTCGAGGTCCACACGATCACCGGCCAGGGCGACCTGTTGTGCCGGATCGTCGCGCGGGACAACGACGACCTCCAGCGAGTGGTGGACGAGCTGGTGGGCGACGAGAACATCGTGCGCACGTCTACGCTCATCGCCCTCTCCACCGTGGTGGGCCCACGGGTCCAACCGCTGGTCGAGGCGGTGGCGGCCGAGCGCCCTCGACAGACTGCGACTCGCCCGACCGGTGATGGCTGACCTCACGGCCCGGATGCCGGACGTGTTGGTGGACAATGGCATCCCATGTCCTCCCGCGCCACCCGCCCTGTGGCCGCTGCCGTCCTCGTGACTGCGGCGGCCCTGGGCTTCGCGGGGGGAGCCGTCGTCGGGCAGCAGATCGGTGCCAGCGCAGGCTCGGACGCCGCCGCAACGGCCGAGCCGACGGCGACCGAGGAGGCGCCCGCCGCCGGCATCAGCCTCACCGCAGACCCCGGGAGTGCCTCGGCCAACCAAGACGTGCGGCTCGAGGGCAGTCTGGAACCGGCCGTGGGTGGGGTCAGCCTGCAGGTCGAGCGCAGCCTGGACGGCGCCGAGTGGCAGGAGTTCCCCGTGGCGACGACGAGCCGGGATGACGGAACCTTCGGGGTGACCGTGCGGACCGGCCGGTCCGGTGAGAACCGGTTCCGAGTCGTCGGCACCGTCGAGGGCGAGCCGATGACCAGCAACGAGGTGCCGGTCTCGATCGGCTGACGTCCGTGGCAGTCAATCAACGCATGGGCCGCCATTGGTTGACCCGGCCAGTCCCCGAGGAGCCAGCCGTGCCTACCCGCTCACTGGCGTGAGCGTCGGCGGGCGTGGTCGTTTGGCTTGTTTGACGTCCGGCCTCTCAGGCGGCGTGGGGTCTTCGCCATCGGGTGTTGCGTCTGGGTCGGCGTTGGGGGTCGATGGAGGCGGGTGGGATGAACTCGGGCCGCCCGTCGGCGCCCATCACGATCGCCCAGTGGC
>DATHUJ010000243.1:0-33889 GCA_035462375.1 Jiangellales bacterium | reverse complement strand
CGCGACCTGGTCGACGACCTGGCGCAGGCCCTGGCCTAGGGCCTTCGGGTGAGCCGGCCCGGCGCGGGCCTGGTCGCGTGCGTCGACGTCGGGTCCACCTTCACCAAGGGGACCCTGGTCGACGCGTCGTCGGGAGAGCTGCTCGGCTCCGCGTCGGTGCCGACGACGGCGTCGACCGACGTCCTCGACGGGGTCGAGGCCGTACGTGCACGGTTGGGGCCGCACGCCGACGTGCTGGCCTGCTCGAGTGCGGGCGGCGGGCTGCGGCTGGCGGTCGTGGGGTACGAGCGGGCGGTCACCGCGGAGGCGGGGCACCGAGTGGGGCTGTCCGCGGGGAGCCGGGTGGTGCACGTGTCCGCCGGCCCGCTGGACGGGGCCGGGGTGTCCGCGCTGCGGGCGGCCCGCCCCGACGTGGTGCTGCTCGTCGGCGGGACGGACGGCGGCAACGCCGAGGTGCTGCTGCACAACGCCGGGCGGTTGGCCCGGGCCCGGCTGCGGGCCCCGGTGGTGGTCGCCGGCAACGTCGCCGTGCGCGACGAGGTCGTCGAGGCGCTGGAGGACGGTGGGCGGACCGCCATCCCCACCGCGAACGTGCTGCCGCGCATCGGCGTCCTGGACCCGCGCCCGGCTCGGGAGGCGATCCGGGAGGTCTTCATCCGGCACGTGATCGGAGGTAAGGGGCTGACGCGGCGCCCGGAGGAGTTCGCCGCCATGGTGCGGGCGGCCACCCCGGACGCGGTTCTCGGCGGCGTGGAGGTCCTGGCGGACGGCACGGAGGGGGCACGCGGTGTCGGGGACGTGCTCGTGGTCGACGTGGGTGGGGCGACCACGGACGTCTACTCCGTGCTGACGCCTGCCGGGGAGGACGCGGAGCTCCACCGCGAGGTCGTGGAGGTGCTGTGGCGGGCCCGGACGGTCGAGGGAGACCTGGGAATGCGGTGGAGCGCCCCGGGAGTGGTCGCGGCGGGCGTGGCCGAGCGACTGGTGGTGCCCGGGGAGGTCGACCACCTGGCGGCTGCCGCGGAGCGACGCGCCGCACACCCCTCGTACGTCGCGTCCTCGCCGGAGGAGGCGGCGGTCGACGCCCGCCTCGCCTCGCTGGCGACGCTCGTGGCGTTGCGGCGGCACGCGCGCCCGCGCGAGGAGGGTGACGTCCGGTCGCCCGGCCGGGACCTGCGGGAGGTCTCGCTGGTCGTGGGGTCGGGGGGTGTGCTGCGGCACGCGGAGCCGCTCGTGGCCCTGGACGTTCTGCGGCCCCTGCTGTCCGACCACGCGGGCGGTTGGCGGGTGCCGGACCGGGCGCCCGTGGCTGTGGACCGGCGCTACGTGCTGGCCGCCGCGGGGCTGCTGGCGACCGAGGCCCCGGAGGCCGCCGCCCGGCTTGCGGCGACCCTCCGCCCGGGCTGAGCGCCCCTCACCGCGCCGTGATCATGGAAGGATCGCCCTTCCGCGGGGCTCCGGAGGGCGATCCGTCCATGATCAACGGTGTCGGTGCGGGTCGGTCTTCCGACGTACGTAGACCTGCTTGCGCACCCGCGCCACGAGCCCACCCTCCTCGTCCACGACCCGCGACTCGAACCACTCGAGGACCGGGCGGCCGCCGGCGGTGGCGTGCCGGATCGCGTCGACTCGTTCGTCGTCGAGGTCGAAGTCGGCGGAGACGTGCGTGCGGCCGGGGGCCACGAACTCGATCTCCGCCGCCTTGTCCCACACCGCGTAGCCGGGGCCGAGCCGGTTGAGCAGCATGATCATCCAGAACGGGTCGGTCATCGAGAAGATCGACCCGCCGTACTGCGTCCCGACGTAGTTCGTCGTCCACCGGCGCAGGTGCAGCCTCACCCGGACGCGGGACCAGTCGTCACTGATGTGCAGGACCCGGATCCCCGCGAACAGGAACGGTGGCCACAGGTTCATCCCCCGCCGCAGCGTCGCGGGGGACAGGCGCGACTTGATCCGCGCGGGCGTCCTCGGCACGGTCGCCACCGTACGGCCTGGTGCCGGCCGATCATGGACGGATCGCCCTCCCGCGGGCCAGCGGAGGGCGATCCGTCCATGATCACCGCGTTGTCGTGGGATTCGGGCTCGACGGGCTGTCGATTCCGGTCCACCCTGTGCGTCGTCGAGGTGTCCGAGCCGAACACCGAGGTGGAGGAGACCGCCATGGCTCAGTACATGATCCTCATCTACGAGGCCGAGGAGACCTACACGCCCGAGGACTGGCAGCGGGCGATGCAGGAGCACGGCCGATTCACCGAGCAGGTGGGCGAGCTCGGCGGCAAGATCGTCGGTGGCGAGGCGCTGGAGCCGACCGCGACAGCGACCACGATCCGGGGCGACGTCGTGACCGACGGACCCTTCGTCGAGACCAAGGAGGCGCTCGGCGGCTTCTACGTCGTCGAGGCGAGGGACCTGGACCACGCGCTCTCGATCGCCAAGCTCTGCCCGGCCGGCGGCGGAGGCGTCGAGGTGCGTCCGGTCATGGACGTCTCCGGCGGCTGACGCCGTCGCCTCGGGCCGCGTGCCCGACGTCCGGGAGGCCGTCGCCGAGGCGCACCGTCGCGAGTGGGCCTTCGTGCTCGCCGCGACGGTGCGCGTCGCGGGTGACGTCGACCTCGCCGAGGAGTGCGTGCAGGACGCGTACGTCGCGGCGCTCGACGCCTGGGCACGCGACGGCGTACCCGATCGGCCGGGAGCCTGGCTCACGACGGCGGCCCGGCGGCGGGCCCTCGACGCCCACCGGCGCGACCGGACCTTGCGGGCCAAGCTGCCGCTGCTGGTCGAGCGGTCCGAGGTGCTGCCGCCCGAGGCCACCCTCGCTGACGACGACGTGATCCCCGACGACCGCCTGCGCCTGGTCTTCACCTGCTGCCACCCGGCCCTGGCGCGAGAGGCCCAGCTAGCGCTCACCCTGCGCCTGGTGTGCGGGTTGACCACGGCCGAGATCGCATCGGCCTTCCTGGTGCAGGAGTCGACCCTCGCGGCCCGCCTGACCCGGGCCAAGAAGAAGATCGCGGCGGCGCGGATCCCGTACCGCGTGCCCGAAGCGGCCGAGCTCCCCGATCGCCTGGACGCCGTGCTCACGGTGGTCCACCTGGTCTTCACGACCGGGCACACCGCCCCCGCCGGCAGCTCCGTCGTCCGTGCCGACCTGGTCGAGCGGTCCCTGCAGCTCGCCCGGATGCTGCACCGACTGATGCCCGACGAGCGCGAGGTCCGCGGCCTGCTGGCGCTGCTCCTGCTCGGTGAGGCCCGCCGCCCCACCCGTACGGACGGGGCGGGACGGCTGGTCCTACTCACCGACCAGGACCGCGGCGCCTGGGACCGCGGGCTCGTCGACGAGGGGCGGGCGCTCGTCGTCGACGCGCTGCGGGGCGGGCGGCCGGGGCGCTTCGCGCTGCAGGCGGCGATCGCGGCGGTGCACG
Source organism: Jiangellales bacterium (assembly GCA_035462375.1). Classification (GTDB taxonomy): domain Bacteria; phylum Actinomycetota; class Actinomycetes; order Jiangellales; family Jiangellaceae; genus DASTQL01. Next base: position 30,467 of record DATHUJ010000243.1, on the reverse strand, counting down.
TCGAGGCGCCGTCGTACGAGGAGACGGACTGGCCCCAGGTCGTCGCTCTCTACGACGAGCTGCTGCGGGTCTGGCCGTCGCCGGTCGTCGCCCTGAACCGGGCCGTGGCGCTGGCCGAGGCGGCCGGCCCGGCGGCGGCGCTCGTCGAGGTCGAGGCGCTCACGGGTGACCCCCGACTGGCCGAGTACCACTACCTCCCGGCCGCGCGCGCCGACCTGCTGCGCCGGCTCGGACGGTACGGCGAGGCGGCGGAGGCCTACCGGGACGCGCTGGCCCTGGTCGGGAACGACGCGGAGCGCGACTTCCTGCTGGGCCGTCTCGGCGAGGTGGAGGCTTCCGCTGTGGCTCGCGGTGATCGTCCGTTGTGATCGGCGTGTGCCCGGCCACCCGGGGTCCGGGACGCGACCGGCACGGTGATCAGCCTCGCCGACCCGCGGTGCCCGCGACAAGATCACCGTGCGGCCTCGGGCGCGCGGTCCGGGACCTGACCGGCACGGTGATCAGCCCCGCCGACCCGCGGTGCCCGCGACAAGATCACCGTGCGGACCGGATCCCGCCCCGCGGCATCCGCGCCCCACGGTGATCACCACCCCCGACCCGGCTCCACCCGATGCCTTGCGATGATCGGCGGATCGCTGGGAGCGCCGCGTCCCGGCTCAGGGACGGGCGGGCGAGGCGGAGGTCGGACCACGGTGGAGGTGCTGAGCGAGCTCTGGGCCCGGGTGGTCGGGACCCAGCCCCCGCCCGACCAGCCGGTCGTCCTCGGCGCGGCGCTGCTCGCTCTGCTCGCCGTCTCGCCACGCCCCGCCTGGCGGCGCACGAGGCACGTCGTCACGATCGCCCACGAGGGGGCGCACGGCGTCGCGGCGGCACTGTCCGGTCGGCAGCTGGCCGGCATCCGGCTGCACTCGGACACGTCGGGGCTGACCCTGTCCAAGGGGCGGCCACGGGGTCCGGGCATGGTGGCGACGGCGGCAGCCGGTTACGTCGGTCCGGCGCTGCTCGGGCTCGGCGCCGCCCTGTTGCTCTCCACCGGTCGCCCGGTCGCCGTCCTGTGGCTCCTGCTCCTGCTCCTCGCCCTGCTGCTCCTGCAGATCCGGAACCTCTTCGGACTGTGGTCGGTGCTCGTGACCGGAGCAGCGCTGCTGGCGGCGTCGTGGTGGCTTCCGGAGACCGTGCAGTCGGCCGTCGCCTACGTCGTCACGTGGTTCCTGCTGCTCGCCGCCCCGAGACCCGTGCTCGAGCTGCAGGCCGCCCGGCGGCGCGGCCGCGCGCGCGACTCCGACGCGGACCAGCTGGCCAGGCTCACCGGGCTCCCCGGCATCGTCTGGATCGGGTTGTTCCTCGTGGCCACCCTCGGCTCCCTGGTCCTGGGTGCCCTGGTCCTGGTCCCCGGGCTCGCCGGCTGACCCGGCCCTGCCCCCGAGGACCTGCGCCCCTACCGCCCCTCGGCCCCTCGGCGGATCGTCGTACGAGAGGTGAGGACCATGCGTGTCGCCATCGTCTACGAGAGCATCTTCGGCAACACCCGCGAGGTCGCCGAGTCGGTCGCGAAGGGGATCCGAGCGGCCGCCCCCGAGGCGGAGGTGACCTGCACGGCCGTCCCCTTCGCCGACCCGGAGCTGGCCGAGGCCGATCTGCTGGTCCTCGGAGCCCCCACCCACGCGCTGGGTCTGCCGTCCGAGCGGACCCGCAGGATGTGGCTGCGCCGGGAGGACGTCGAGTCCGGGCGGGGCCGCGAGGGCCACCCGCTCGAACCCGGCGCGGCCGGTCCGGCGTTGCGGGACTGGCTCGACGCGGTCCCACGGCGTACGTACGGACGGGCCGCGGCTTTCGACACTCGGCTGGACAAGCGGCTCGCCGGCGGCGCGGCCCCTCGGCTGACCCGCAGGCTGCGCCGGCACGGGTACGAGGTAGTGGGCGGGCCAACCGGCTTCGTGGTCGGAGACATGGAGGGTCCGCTGCGCACCGGCGAGCTGGACCGCGCCGAGCGGTGGGGCGCGGGCCTGGTGCGACAGCTCGTGGGCTGACCCGGCCGAGGACCGACTCGGGCCCCCCGCAGGGGCTCGCCCGGCTCGGGGCGTACCCCCCGGGGCTGTACCGGGTCACCGGCGGCGCCCCGGACGCGTCTTTCGGCCAGGATCCCTGGACGCGGGGCCTACGCTGACGGCACCCTGCCGGTCACACCGCCCCGTTCCCGCTCCCGGTCGTCATGGCCGAGGGGCGAGGCGCCACCGCCGGTGCTCCCGTCGACCGACCGCTGGAGATCACGTGACCGTCCCCCCGCCGCCCCCCGGCTGGACCCGCTTCGTCGTCAAGAGCAGGTTCGGTGCCGGACGAGACTTCGCCGTGCTGGACCCGACGACCGAGCAGCAGCGGTACTTCGTGGACGGCAAGATCGGACCCCGACCCAGGGCCGAGGTCCGCGACGCCTCCGACGCCGTCGTCTACCAGGTCAGGGGGACGCTTCTCGGCGTCCCGAAGCACATCACGATCAGCGACGCCGGCGGGGCGGAGGTCGCCTCCCTCAGGGCCAAGATGTTCTCCCCGATCAAGACCCGGATGACCCTGGAGGTCCCGTCGGGGGATCCGTGGGAGCTGGAAGGCTCCTTCATCGAGAAGAACTACTCGATCACCGCGGCGGGGCAACCGATCGCCCAGATCACCCAGAAATGGGTGACGGTCCGCGACACCTACACACTCGACGTCGCCGACGGGATCGACCCCGGGGTCGCCCTCGCCGTGCTCTGGGCAGTCGACCGGTGGGTCGAGCGGGACTGACAGGAGGTCCACGTCGAGGACCGGTCGCCACCGCGAAGGCGCCGTCGGCTCACGCCGCACCCAGGACGTCCGGGTTCGCGTGACTCCCTGCCGCGCCCGGAGGACGTCGACAATCGGATCGAACACGCGTACGATCGAGCCGTGGCGATCGCGGTCCAGACCTCACTGCTCGACGATCCGGCCGAGGCGCCCCGCCTCGGCCGGCTCGGGCCCACAGTCGGGCGCACGGCCCTGGCCCACGGCGCCTGGGTCGACCTCCGATCGGGGTGGGTGTCCGGCGCGCAGGCGCTCTTCGACCGGCTGGTCGCGACCGTGCCGTGGCGGGCCGAGCGCCGCCAGATGTACGACCGGGTGGTCGACGTGCCGCGGCTGGTCTGCTTCTACGGCGAGGGGGAAGAGCTGCCCGACCCGGCCCTGGAGCAGGCACGCGAGACGCTGAGCCTGCACTACGCAGCCGAGCTTGGCGAGCCGTTCGTGACGGCGGGGCTGTGCTTCTACCGCGACGGCCGCGACAGCGTGGCGTGGCACGGTGACCGGCACGGGCGCAGCAGCCGTGAGGACACCATGGTCGCGATCGTCTCCCTCGGCGAGCCCCGGGCGCTGGCCTTGCGCCCCCGGGGAGGCGGCACGAGCCTGCGGTTCCCGACCGGGCACGGTGACCTGCTGGTGATGGGTGGCTCCTGCCAGCGCACCTGGGAGCACTGCGTGCCCAAGAGCACCCGGCCGGTCGGTCCCCGGATCAGCGTCCAGTTCAGGACCCGCGGGGTCCGCTGACGTCGGGTTCCGCCGCCACCCGAGTCGGCGGCACGGGCCTGTCCTCCGCCCCCTCCCGCCGGTGCACCTCGGCGCCGGCCCGCTCGAGGAAGCGCAGGAGCTCGACCGGGAACGGCAGCACGACCGTCGAGTTCTTCTCCGCCGCGACCTCGACGATCGTCTGGAGGAGCCGCAGCTGCAGGGCGGAGGGAGTGTCCGCCATCGTCGCCGCGGCCGCGGCCAGCTGCTGCGAGGCCTGGTACTCGCCGTCGGCCGTGATGATCCGGGAGCGCCGCTCGCGCTCGGCCTCGGCCTGCCGGGACATCGATCGTTTCATCGAGTCGGGGAGGGCCACGTCCTTGATCTCCACCCGGTCGATCTCGATCCCCCACCCGACCGCCGGGCTGTCGATCATCAGCGCCAGGCCCTGGTTCAGGGCCTCGCGGTTGGACAGCAGGTCGTCGAGCTCGCTCTTGCCGATGATCGACCGCAGGGACGTCTGGGCCACCTGCGAGACGGCGAAGTCGTAGTCCTGCACCTCGACCACCGCCCGTACGGGGTCGTGCACGCGGAAGTAGACGACCGCGTCCACCTTCACCGTGACGTTGTCGCGAGTGATGCCCTCCTGGGCCGGCACGGGCATGGTGACGATCTGCAGGCTGACCCGGCGCAGGTGGTCGACGACCGGGACGATCATCGTCAGCCCTGGCTCCCGCGGCGGGTCCAGCACCCTGCCGAGTCGGAAGACCACGCCCCGTTCCCACTGCCGTACGACGCGGGCGCTGGACAGGAAGCCGATGAGGGCGACCACCAGCACCGCCAGCACGACCACGAGTGCGGTCATGACGACCTCCGCCGTCAGGGCGACCCCGTCCCCTCATCGTAGGTCGGGGCCTCCGCCGGCGACAGGCCCGCCGGTCCGACGCCGCGGGCCAGTGTGGCCGCGAGCTGCGTACGGGAGCGCAGCCCGCGCTTGCGCAGCACGCTCCCGACGTGGTGCTCGATCGTCTTGGGGCTGAGGAACAGCGCCGCCGCAACCTCCTTGTTGGACAGCCCGTCCGCGACCAGCAGCGCGACCCGGGTCTCCTGCGCGGTGAGCGGCTGGTCCGCGCCGGTCCGGTCACGCCGGGCCGTTTCACCGCTCGCGGCAAGCTCGTCCTCGGCCCGGCGGCTCCACGCGTACAGGCCCATGCCGGTGAAGGTGTCGCGCGCTCGGCGCAGCTCCTCCCTGGCGGCCCTGCGCTCGCCGGCCCGACGCAGCCGGGAGCCGAGCAGGAGGCGGCTGCGCGCCGCCTCGAAGAGATCGCTGACCTCCTCCGACGCGGCCACCGACGTACGGAAGGCGGTCGCCGCCCGGTCGTCGTCGTCCTCGGCGAGGCCCGTGACCCGGGCCAGCCGGGCCCGGATCCGCGCCTCGGTGGTCTTCGCGTGCAGCCGCCGGTACCTGTCGGCGACGGCTCGGGCGTCCTTGCGCCGGCCCAGGCCCACGTAGGCCTCGGTCAGGTCGGGGGCCACGCCGAAGGGGTCGTCGAGGGTGTCGCGCCCCCCGTCCGCCTCGATCCGCTGCTCCAGCAAGCGGACCACGTCCGCGAGGTCTCCCCTCACGAGTGCGCACTGCGCCTCCGCGAGGGGCAGCGCCTGCGCGACGTCGGCCACCTCCGCCCGCTCGGTGAGCCGCCTCGACTCGGCGAGTGCCCGTAGCGCGTCGTCGTGCCGGCCCCGGGCGGCCGCCTCCCAGGCCAGCACCTCGTGCGCGATCGTGATGATGGCCGCGTAACCCAGCTCGGTGCCGAGCTCGGCGGCTTCCCCGGCGTCGGCGTACGCGCCCTCGTGGTCGCCGAGAAAGGCGCGCCCGGCCGCGGTGAAGGCGAGCGCCTGCGGGAGTACCCCGAGTGCCCCCAGGTCCCTGGCCCGTTGGAGCCGCCTTCGCGCGGCGGAGAACGGAGCGCGCCGCAGGTCGCCCGCCCACCGGGCGAGCAGGAGGGCGGTGGCCAGGTGCCGGGGATCGTCGCGCAGCCTCGGGTCCGACTCCACCTGCTCGAGCGCGGCCGCGGCCAGGGCGCGCCCCTCCTCCAGTCGTCCGGAGAAGACGAGCGCCGCGCCGAGCGTCGCGTCGGCGAGCATGCACTGCTCGGCGTCCGACCGGTCCGCGGTGCGGGCCAGCTCCTCCCCGGCCCGGAGCATCCCGGCCCGGTCGTCTCGCATGTAGCAGGCGTTGGCCAGCGCCGCCAGCGCCAGGACGCGGTGGGGACCCTCGGCGAGCTCGGCCGCCTCGGCCAGCAGGTCGCGGCCCCGGGGCACCGACCCCGAGTAGAGGTCGAGCTGGCCGAGCACGGCGAGCACCCGGCCGCGAGCCGGCGCGTCGTCCGTGGTGTCCAGGACGAGGCCCGCGAGCTCCCGCGTCCGGGCCGTGTCGCCGGCGAGGAAGGCGTCCTCCACCGCGGTTGCCCAGCGCCGGGCCGCCTCGACCGGCTCCGAGGTGAGCAGCGCTGCCCGGGCCGCCAGCGAGGAGGACGCGGCGTATCCGCGCCGTAGGCGCTCACCACCGGCAGCGCGCGTCAGCTCGGCGGCCAGGACGTCGTCGCGTCCCAGTGCCGCCTCGGCCCGATGACGCACGGCTCGGAGCGGGTCGCCCGCCAGTGCCTCGGCGAGGGCGAGGTGGGCCGCGCGCCTCTCCTCCGGCCCCGTGCTCCGCCAGGTCGCCGCCCGCAGCAGGGGGTGACGCCACTGCAGGGCCGCTCCCTCCCGTACGACGACGCCTGCCTGCTCGAGCCGGTCGAGAGCCACGCTCGGGTCCGCACCGGCCGCGGTGAGGGCGTCTGCGACCGGCCCCTCGGCGGGGTCACCGCTCGCCGCCAGCAGCACCGCAGCCTGCCGGGCGGGCTCCGGCAGGGCGACGACCTCGGCCCCGAACGCGTCGACCAGCCGAGTGCCGACGGGCAGGTGATCCGGCAGCGGCGCGACGCCGCTTCGCTGTGCCGGGGTGAGCCTGCGGCTGCTCTCCAGCAGCGCCAGCGGGTTGCCGCCGGTGGCTCTCACCAGCCGTGGGACGAGACGGGCGGAGACCGACCCGGCGAGCAGCTGTTCGGCCGCCTCTACTGGGAGGCCCTGCACCGCGAGGGTGTCGATGCCGGCGACCAGGTCGGTGGAGGCACCCGGACGCGAGGCCAGCACGAACGCCACGGCGTCGTAGTGGAGCCGTCGGGCTGCGAAGGCCAGCGCCGCGGCGGACTCCCTGTCCAGCCACTGCAGGTCCTCGACGGCCACGAGGACCGGCCGTTCCTCTGCAGCCCGGGCGAGCAGCGAGAGGGTCGCCACTGCGACCAGGTAGCGGTCGCCCTCCACGGCGTCGGCCGACCGCCCGAGGGCCGCGCCGAGTGCCTCGCGTTGGGGTCCGGGTAGCCCGTCGGCCAGCGGTTCGAGTGGTCCCAACGCCTCGAGCAGCCCGGTGTGACCGAGGGAGGTCTCGCTCTCGAAGCCGGTCGCCCTCAGCTGCCAGAAGCCCTCTGCCGCTTCCTCGGCGGCCTGGAGCAGGGTCGTCTTGCCCACGCCCGCCTCGCCGACCAGGCACAACGCTGCGGCCCGTCCTGACCGCGCCGAGTCGAGCACCGCCGAGATGGCGGACAGCTCCTGGTTCCGGCCGACGATCACGCCCAGGGACGCTACCGCTGCTCGTGGCGGATAGGGGATCTCCCCGACGCGACGCGACCGGGACCACGCCGATCGTGCGGGCATGACGACCATGACCTCGCAGGCCCCGTCCCCGGTCCCGTCGGTCCTGATCTACCTCGGGCGGGCCCTCGCCGCCGTCGGGATGTGCCTCGGCGCCCCCGTCGACCCGCGGGCCATCTGCGTCCCACGCCCGGACCGCCGGTCCTGACCCCCTCGCTCGCCCACCGACGTCCCGCGCACAGGCCTCGCGGCGGACCGGTGCAGCGCCGGCTCCGCTGCGACCCGGTCCCGGCAGGCCGGATTCCGGTCCTCGGACTCTGGTCCCGACCCCCGGCCGCACGCCACCGTAGAGATGCGGCCACGGCGACCGGCGTGGCCTGGTGCAGGAGGTCGCGATGCGTGAGCACATCCGGCTGGGGCGGGTCGCGGGGGTCGACGTCGGGATCAACTGGAGCGTCCTGGCGATCTTCCTCCTCATCACCGTCGGCCTCGCGGCCGGGCGGTTCCCGCTGACCGTGCCCGGCCTCGATCCGGTCGCCTACGTCACCGCCGGGCTGGTTGCGGGGGTGATCTTCTTCCTCTCGCTCCTCGCCCACGAGCTGTCGCACGCTCTCGTCGCGCAGCGCAACGGGGTCGAGGTGGAGGGGATCACCCTGTGGCTGTTCGGCGGGGTCGCGCGGCTGAAGGGGGACGCGCCCGACCCGGGGGCCGAGCTGCGGATCGCCGGGGTCGGTCCGCTGACGAGCCTGGTGCTGGGAGGACTGTTCTTCGTGCTGGCGATCGTCTCGTCGGCACTGGACCAGCACCCCCTCGTCGTCGATGTGTTCACCTGGCTGTCGCTCATCAACGTCGTCCTCGCGATCTTCAACCTCGTGCCCGCAGCCCCGCTCGACGGCGGGCGGATCCTCCGTGCGATCCTGTGGCGCACGCGCGGCGACCGGACCAGCGCCGCGATCACCGCCGCCCACAGCGGTAAGGCCTTCGGCTGGCTGCTCGTCGTCGTCGGCCTCGCCTTCCTGCTGTTCGTGCCGGGTCTCGGCGGCCTCTGGCTGATGCTCATCGGCTGGTTCCTCATCGCCGCCGCTGGCGCGGAGGAGCAGCAGGCCGAGGTGAGCGGTGCACTGGCCGATGTCCCGGTGCGCGATGTGATGTCGAGGCAGCCGACCACGGCCCCGGCGTCGATCTCCGTGCAGCAGTTCCTGGACGGCTACGCCTTCCCGTACCGGTACACGACCTTCCCGGTGACCGAGGACGACGGCACGCTCACGGGACTCGTGACGCTCAAGCGCGTGAAGGAGGTGCCTGCGGACGATCGCTGGCGGCTCGCCGTCCGCGATGTCGCGTGCCCGATCGAGGACGTCCCGATCGCCGCGCCCGACGACCCCGTGGTGGACCTGCTGCCGCGCATGGGGAACTGCGCCGACGGGCGCGCCCTCGTCGTCGAGGGCGGACGGCTCGTGGGCATCGTGTCGCCGACCGACGTGATGCGCCAGCTCGAGCTCGCCAAGCTGCGTCACCCGGCCAGGTCGCACCACTTGTAGGTGACCTGTGGCCGGCACTCGGTCGCGGTCCGGTCGCCCGCCCGGCGCCGGGGTGCGGGACTCCATGCTCTCGCCGCGGCCGGGTGTGTGCGGCGAGAGCCGTCAGGCCGTACGGCGCCGGCCCCGCCGGGACCGCAAGTAGTCGGCGACGACGTACTCGCCCAGCCGGTCGACGCCCGGGGTGAAGACCCGTCCGCCGTTGCGTCTGGCGACGGCGTCGACGAAGCGGCGCAGCCCCGGGTCGTCGCCCAGCATGAAGACGTTGATCGTGGCCCCCTGGCGGGTCAGGGCGTCTACCTCGCCGACGGTGCGACGAAGGGTCTCGCCGGTCGTCGGCCACATGAAGAACGCGTCGCCGGCGTCGTCGAGGTGCGCGGTCGGTTCGCCGTCCGTGACCACCAGGACGACCGGCTCGGCGTCGGGGTGACGGCGAAGGAACCGGCCGGCGTGCATGAGGGCGTGGTGCAGGTTTGTGCCCTGGACCCAGTCGGGCTCGATGCCTGCCAGCTGCTCCGGGCTCATCCGCCGGGCCCAGCGGTTGAAGCCGACGATCTCCAGGGCGTCCTGGCGGAAGCGGGTCGAGACGAGGTACGAGAGGGCGAGTGCCGTCTGCTTCATCGGCCCCCACCGGCCCTCCTGCACCATCGAGAAGGAGAGGTCCACGAGGAGCGCGACTGCGGCGGTGGAGCGGCGCTCGGTCTCCACGACCGCGAAGTCATCGACCGCGAGCCGGACGGGGGAGCCCGGCTCTGCAGTCCCGGCGGTCCGGAGCACGGCATTGGTCACGGTCCGAGGCACGTCGAGCGGCTGCTCGTCCCCGAAGCGCCAGTCCCGCCAGGCGCCCGTCGGGTCACCGGCGGCACCGGCATCGTGCACGTCGTGGTCCCCGGCCCCGCGCGCCTCCAGCTGCGAGAAGACCCGGCGCAGCGCGGTCTGGCCCAGCCGGCGCAGCGCCTTGGGCGACAGCTGCATGCCGTCGGCGTCGCGGGTCAGCCAGCCCTGGCGCTCCAGCTCCCGCTCGAGCTCGCGGAGAGAGCGCAGGTCGGCCACTGCGCCCTGGCCGAGCTGGCGCTCGACAGCCTCGACGTCGACGTCGTCGAGGGTGGCGCCGGGGTAGTCCTGCGACAGCTGCTCGGCCAGCGCGTCCAGGTCGGCGAGCTCCTCCAGGGCCCCTGTCGCCTCCCCGTACGAGAGAGGTTCGTCGCCCTGCACTCGTTCCCGCGACCGCCAGTCCAGGCCCGGTCGGAGCGCCCGCAGGTTGTCGCGGAGCTGGGCCAGCTCGCTGGCCAGGTCGACGTCGGCGAGCGCATCGTCCACGAGGCGCGAGAGCTCGTCCCGCTGTTCGGGGGTGAGGGAGCGCATCAACCGTTCGGCAGCTGCGGCGCGCCGGGAGAGGGCGTCGATCAGCTCGTCCACGTCGCGGGGCTGCTCGGGGAAGAGCTCGCCGTGCCGCTCCATGAAGTCGCGGAAGCGGTCGGTCGTGTCCTCCCCCCGGGCGTGGGCGGCGAGCAGCGCGTTGAGGTCGGCGAGCATGTCGCGGATCCGTTGCGCCGACTCGGGGTCGCCGTCCCGGAGCGCGTGGCGCAACCCGGCGAACTGCTGGTCGAGCACCTCGCGCCGCAACATCTCCCGGATGTGCTCGTAGGCGGTCCTCGCGTCCGGCGACCGCCAGTCGTAGTCCTCCAGCTCGGTCACGGCGCGGGCGGTGTCGTCGGGCAACGAGTCGAGCCCGGCCTCCCGGAGCCTCGCGTCGTCGGAGTCCTCGCCCGCGAGAGCCTCGCGCTCGGCGGCCAGGGCACGGTCGAGCAGCTCGCGGACCTGGTCGAGCGTGCCCGTCAGGTCGCCGCGCCGCCGCAGCTCGTTGCGGCGCCTGCGCACGCGGTCGAGCAGGTCGTCCAGGCCGCGCCCCCGCTCGGGCCCCCGGCGCATGAGGTCGCGCAGCGCGTCGCGCAGGCTGCCCCCCGCGAGCACGTCGGCACCCACCTTGTCGAGGGCGGCGCGGACGTCGTACGGCGGGGCCAGCGGGTCCCGGCCGCCGCGCCAGGCGCCGTAGCGGTACCGGGTCATCGCTCGGGCGCCCCGGTCCTGTCGGGGGCGATCACGACGCCCCGTACACCCGGGTGCCGTCGTCCAGGACGTCCTTGGCCAGCCGCCGGGTGAGGTGCAGCCCTTCCAGCACCAGCTCGACCGCCGCAGCTGCATGACCCGGAGAGGCGGCGTCCTCGAGGCCGAGCCGGTCCAGCACCTTGGCCAGACCCGACACCGGACCCAGCTGCTGCAGCAGCCGCGGCGCGGGTACGAGGTCGCCGTCCTCGACGACTGCTCCCTCGGCGAAGCGGTCGGTGAAGCCGGAGAGGTCCAGCCCGCCGAGCCGGTCGCGGAACACCCCGGCCACTGCCACGCGGAGCAGGTGGTCGAGGACCTCGTGCTCCCGACCCTCCTCGCCCATCTCGAACTCCACCTTGCCGCGCAGCGTGGGCACGACCGGCGGCAGGTCGCCGACCCGCGCGACCGGATCACCGTCGCCGGTGATCGCGGAGCGCCGCAGGGCCGCCGCTGCCACCCCTTCTGCGCAGGCGATCGCGAAGCGCGCCGACACCCCCGACCGCTGGTCCACCGCCGAGGACTCCCGTACCCCCCGGGCGAAGCGCGCGACCACCTCGAGGACGTGGTCGGGGACCTCGCCGACCAGCCGCGCCTCCTGCCGTACGAGATCGACCTCGTCGGAGAGCACCACCGGGTAGTGGGTCCGGATCTCCGCGCCGAAGCGGTCCTTGAGCGGCGTGATGATGCGGCCGCGGTTGGTGTAGTCCTCGGGGTTGGCGCTGGCCACCACCAGCACGTCGAGGGGCAGGCGCAGCACGTAGCCACGGACCTGGATGTCGCGCTCCTCGAGCACGTTGAGCAGCGAGACCTGGATCCGCTCGGCCAGGTCTGGCAGCTCGTTGACCGCGAAGATCCCGCGGTGCGTGCGGGGCACCAGCCCGTAGTGCACCGTCTCGGGGTCCCCCAGGCTGCGCCCCTCGGCCACCCTGACCGGGTCGACGTCGCCGACCAGGTCGCCGACGCTGGTGTCCGGGGTGGCCAGCTTCTCCGCGTAGCGCTCGGAGCGGTGCACCCAGGTTACCGGTGTGTCGTCACCGCACTCGGCGACCCGTCGGCGCCCCCACGGCGTGATGGGCTCATACGGGTGCTCGTGCAGCTCCGAGCCCGCCAGCGCGGGTGTCCACTCGTCCAGCAGTCCCGGCAGCGTGCGGATCAGCCGGGTCTTGCCCTGGCCGCGCTCGCCGAGCAGGACGACGTCGTGGCCGGCCAGCAGGGCGCGCTCGAGCTCCGGCAGCACCGTCTCGTCGAAGCCCACGATTCCGGGGAAGCGCGGCTCGCCGGACCGTAGCCGCGCGATCAGGTTGGCGCGGACCTCGTCCTTGACCGAGCGGTGCCGGTGTCCACTCGCCCGGAGCCCACCGATCGTCGTCGGCACGGGTGGCGTCATCCCGCGACCGTACGTCGGGGTGCGGTCGGGTGCGAGCCCACGCCGGGCCCCGCGCCCGACGACCCGGCTCGGTCCGTACCAATGACCACGCCAGCCCGGTCACCGGTGCCTTGACCCGACGCCGAAACCGGGTCGAGGCTGCACTGACCCGGTTGACGTGGGAATTGGGGGACGGGCGTGCCACTGGGCCTGCGCATCTTCACCGAGCCCCAGCAGGGGGCCAGCTACGACGACCAGCTGGCGGTCGCCCGGGCGACCCAGCGGCTGGGTTTCGACGGCTTCTTCCGCTCCGACCACTTCCTCGCCATGGGCGTCGACGGGGCGCCCGGACCGACCGACGCCTGGACGACGCTCGCCGGCCTCGCCCGGGAGACCGAGCGGATCCGGCTCGGCGCCCTGGTCACGTCGGCGACCTTCCGCCACCCCGGCATCCTGGCCGTACAGGTGGCCCAGGTGGACCAGATGTCCGGCGGCCGGGTTGAGCTGGGCCTCGGTGCCGGCTGGTTCGAGGCCGAGCACACCGCAATGGGCGTGCCCTTCCCGCGCCGCCGTATCGCCCGCCTCGAGGAGCAGCTGGAGATCATCACCGGCCTCTGGGACACGCCGGAGGGGGAGCGCTTCTCGTACGAGGGGGAGCACTACCGCCTCGTCGACTCGCCCGGCCTGCCCAAACCGGCGCAGCGACCGCTCCCGGTCGTCGTGGGCGGCAACGGCCCCCGCCGTACGCCGGCGCTGGCCGCACGGTTCGCCACGGAGTACAACGCCAGCTTCCCCGTCGTCGACGACCTCCCGACCCTGTACGGACGGGTGCGCGCCGCCTGCCAGGAACGCGGCCGCGCCCCGGGCGAGCTGACGTACTCGGCGGTGCTCACCGTCTGCGTGGGAGCGGACGAGGCGGAGTACCGCCGACGGGCCGCCGCGATCGCGCGGGACCCGGCGGAGCTCCGTACGGAGGGGGTCGCCGGCACTGTCGACGACGCGGTCGACACCCTGGGAAGAGTGGCCGACCACGGGAGCGGGCGGGTGTACCTGGAGCTCCTGGACCTGCACGACCTCGACCACCTGGAGCTGATCGCGGCGGAGGTTGTCCCGCGGTTGCGGTGAGGGCCTCCGGAGGGGCGGGCGTCAGGCCGGCCGCGGCACGACGGCGAAGCTCGACAGGGTGAGCCAGCGGGGGACGGCCCGCCGCACCGCCTCCGGGCCCTGCACGTCGAGCGCGCCGGAGCGCACGGACTCGGACCAGGTGACGTCGCCGCGCCACACCTCCACCATGCGGCGCAGCGGTGCGGTGATCGTGACTGCCACGTCGAAGCCGGGATCGGCGTCGCACACGTCGGCGTCGTCCGGGGTGATCACCAGCCACCAGTCGCGGGTACGAGCGGGAGCGTCCGGGAACCGGAAGCGGATCACCGTCCGCTCGGAGGGGATGGTGTCGCGGTCGAGGTTGCGGTGCATGTCCCAGAGGAGCAGCTTGGGGTCGAGGTCACGGTCGCCGAGCTCTCCCATCCAGCGGATCCCCCACACCCCGAGCGCGTCGACCACGGACTTCAGCTCATGGCCCGCCGGGGTCAGGACGTAGCGCACCTCGTGGCCGTCCGTGCGCCGCTCGACCACCCCGGCCCGGACCAGCTCCTGCAGCCTCTTGGACAGCAGCGAGGGCGACATCCTCGGGACGCCGCGGCGCAGCTCGTTGAAGTGCTCGCTGCCGCTCACCAGCTCTCGGACGACGAGCATCGTCCAGCGCTCGTCGAGGAGCTCCATCGCCTTGGCGACGGGGCAGAACTGGTGGTACGAGGACCCCACGCCCTGCAGCGTAGGACCCGGACCCGTCCCCGGCCAGGATCGGTGGGGGGCGGGATTCGCCCGACGGGTCCAGGTGCCGGTACAGATCTCGTACTAGGCGCGACCGGCTCGCCGTTCCTACCGTCTCCGACCAAGACGAACTCCTGAGGAGGAGACGAGATGACTGCTGTTACTGCGGACCTGGTCGACGCCGATCGCGTCCTCAAGGCCAAGCACCGGGCCATGTGGGCCTTCGGGGACTACCCCCGGCTGGCGCACGAGCTGATCGCGGACCTGGGCCCGACCCTGGTCGCCGCCGCCGGCGTGCGTCGCGGCGAGCGGGTGCTCGATGTCGCGGCGGGCTCCGGTAACGCCGCGATCCCGGCGGCCCTGGCCGGCGCCCGCGTGGTGGCGTCGGACCTGACCCCCGCACTGCTCGGGTCCGGGCGGCAGGAAGCCGCGGAGCGGGGTGCCGAGCTCGAGTGGCGGGAGGCCGACGCCGAGGCGCTGCCGTTCGGCGACGGCGAGTTCGACACGGTGCTGTCCTGCCTGGGCGTCATGTTCGCGCCCCACCACCAGGTGGGCGCCGACGAGCTCGTCCGCGTCACCCGCCCGGGCGGCACGATCGGGCTGCTGAACTGGACGCCGGAGGGCTTCATCGGCCAGATGTTCGCGACGATGAAGCCGTACGCGCCGCCGCCCCCTCCGGGTGCGCAGCCGCCGCCGCTGTGGGGTCGTGAGGACCATGTCCGCGCCCTGTTCGGCGACCGGGTCACCGACGTCGTGGCGCGCCGGCAGACCCTGCGGGTCGACCACTTCGCGACGCCGGAGGACTTCCGCGACTACTTCAAGGCCTTCTACGGCCCGACGATCGCCGTCTACAAGGCCATCGCCGACGACCCCGACCGGGTGGCCTCGCTCGACCGCGAGCTCGCCGATCTGGCCCGACGGTTCGACCACGGGACCGGGGCGACGGTCATGGACTGGGAGTACCTGGTGCTGACCGCGCGCCGGCGCTGAGCGGGCATACGACAGAGGAGCCGGGTGCCTCCGTCGCCGACGAGGCGGCGGAGGCACCCGACCTGCGTCGACGAGCCGGTCAGCCCTCGGCGAGCACGGCGTCGAGCTTCGCGTAGCCCTCGAGCACGCCGGTCTCCATCCCGCTGGCGATGATCGCATCACGGGCCTCCATGGTGTCGACGACCGACAGCGCGACCACACGCGTGCGGCCGTCGCCGAGGTCCTCGAAGGTCATCGTGTCGAGGCTCACCCCGTCCGGGTAGCCCTCGTACGTGAAGGTCTGTACCAGCCGCTCCGAGGGCCGCACCTCGTGGAAGGAGCCGTAGAAGCGGGCGATCTCCTCCTCGCCGCGGAGCGCCACGTAGCGGTAGCTGCCCCCGGTCCGGGCGTCCCAGGCGTCCAGGCGCATCGTGGTCTCGTCCGGACCGAGCCACCTGACCACGAGATCGGGGTCGGTCCAGGCCCGGAACACCCGGTCCGGTGGGGCGTCGAAGTCGCGGGTGATGCGGATCGTGGGCAGGGCCGGGTCCGCGTCGATCCGGGTCTCGTGCGTCGTGGTAGCGGTCATGATGCTGCTCCTCGCTCGTGAGGGGTACGGGTTGCGTGGTCATCGCCCATCTCGGCCAGGACGACGTCGAGGCGCCTGAAGCGCTCCTCGGCCTGACGGCGGTAGCGCTCGATCCAGGACGTCATGAGGTCGAACACCTCCGCCTCCAGGTGGCAGGGCCGGCGCTGGGCGTCCCGGCGCCGGCTGACGAGCTCGGCGTCCTCGAGCACCTTGAGATGCTTGGACACCGCCTGGACGGACACGTCGTACGGCTCGGCCAGCTCGCCGACCGTCGCGTCGGCCACCGAGAGTCGGGCCACGATGTCGCGCCGGGTCGGGTCCGCGAGAGCGGCGAACACCCGCGAGAGCCGGTCGTCGGCCACATCGCACCTCCTGGTTCTCAACCGATCGGTTGCAGAGGACGGTACGCGAGCCCGCCCCAGTCGTCAACCACCTGGTTGAAGAGGCCGAGCTCTCGAGGGACGCCATCCTGGGCGACGTCGAGACCTCAGCCGCGGCCGGGCCCCGGCGCCGACGGTGCCCCGGGACCCGCATCGCCCGCGCGGGTCTCCGGCATCCGGACGGACAGCACCGTCCCGACCAGCAGGACCGCCGCCCCGGCGCCGAACGCGGCCGGGTAGGACACCTCGTCGGCGAGCCAGCCCGCGACGAGGGGGCCCACTACCGCGCCGAGGTCCGCCGACATCTGGAAGGCCGCAACGACCGTGCCGGACCGCCCGCCGACGACGTCCCCCACCACCGCGGCCGGTGCGACGCCGAGGTAGCCGGCCGCCACCCCGTACAGGGCCATGGCGAGCAGGAAGCCGGGCAGCGTCTCGAGTGCCACGAGGAGCACCAGCGACGCCACCGCCAGTGCCCCGCCTCCCACCATGGCCGGCTTGCGCCCCACCCGGTCCACCGTGCGCCCTGCCGGCCAGAGGGCGACCGCCTGTGTCGCCGCCCCGACGAGGAAGCCGATGCCGACCCAGAACGCCGTACGGCCGAGGGCGTCGGCCACGAAGAGCGGGATCAGCGACGACCGGATCCCGAAGAGGACCCACCCGGTGCCCAGGTTCGTCACCAGTGCCGCCCGGTACGCGGAGTGGTGCAGGGCCTGGCGCAGCGTCGTCCGTACGGGGGGTGGACCCGCCCCGGCGGGAGTCTCGCTCTCGGATGCGGTGTCCCGCAACGCGACGAGGGTGATGACCAGCGCGACGGTGAGCGTCCCCGCGTACACGAAGAACGGGGCCCGCAGCGAGATCGCAGCCAACGCGCCCCCGAAGGCGGGCCCGGACACGCCGCCGACGAGGAACCCGGCCTGGAACCACCCGGCGGCCCGGCCGCGCTGGTCGGCGCGGACCAGCCGGAGCAGGAGGCTCAAGGCCGAGACGGTGAACATCGCCGACCCGACGCCGCCGGCGCCGCGCAGGACGAGCAGCTGCTCGTAGGACTGCGCGAACCCGGTGAGCAGGCTCGAGACCGCCACGACGCCCAGCCCGGTGGCGAGGACGACCCGTTCGCCGAGGCGGTCGACCAGCCGCCCCCCCAGCAGCCCGGACGCCAGCCGCATGAAGGCGAAGGCAGACACGACCGCGCCCGCCGCGGTCCGGCCGACACCGAACTCGCGCGCGAAGAGCGGCAGGACGGGGGCGACGATGCCGAAGCCCACGGCGACCGAGAAGGAGACCGCGGCGAGCACGGCGACCTCGGTCGGCAGGTCGCCGAGGAGGCGGCGCAGAGGCCGGCGCAGGGGTCGGCGCGGGGACCGCTTCCGGGTCGGCTCCGTGGTCACGCGGCGACCACCGGGACGGTCGCCCGGGGCGACGTGGTCACCTCGGTCACTCGGTGCGGTCTGCGGTCTCGGCCGGTGCCGCGTCCCGCTCGACCACCCCGGTCGTGCGCCGCAGCTCGAGCTCGGGCAGGAAGAGGGCGAGCACCATCGCCACGAGAGCTACCGGCACCCCGATGAGGAACACCCGGTCGAGCGCCACCACGAACGAGTCGACGACCTGGGCCTGGACCTCCGGCGGCAGCGCCCGTACGGCCTCCGGGCCCGCCGCGATCGTGTCGGGGTCGACGCCCGGCGGGAGCGAGCCGCCGAGGCGGTCGGCGAGCTCACGGGCGAGCACGCTGCCCAGGACGGCGCCGAAGACCGAGGTCCCGAAGGCGCCTCCCAGCGTCCGGAAGAACGTCGTCGAGCTCGTGGCGACGCCGAGCTCCCGCGGGTCGACCGCGTTCTGCACGGCGACGACGAGGGTCTGGATGACGCAGCCGAGCCCGATCCCCAGCACGAAGATCCGCAGCAGTACCGACCAGAGGGGCTCGTCGACGTCGAGCTGCGCCAGCAGGAACATCCCGACGGCCACGATCGCGAGGCCGGCGACCGGCCAGGCCTTGTACCGGCCGGTGCGGGTGATGAGCTGGCCGGAGAGGTTGGCCGTCAGGAAGATGCCCAGGACGAGCGGCAGCAGCTGGAGACCCGATTGCGTCGGCGTGGCGCCACGGACGATCTGCAGGTACAGCGGCAGGAAGATGATCGCGCCGAAGAAGCCGAAGCCGAAGAGGAAGCCCACCGTGTTGCCGATGGCGAAGGTGCGGTTGCGGAACAGTCGCATCGACAGGATCGGCTCGGGTGCCCGTCGCTCCTGCCAGACGAAGAGCCCGAGCAGCACGGCGGCGGTGACGGAGAGGCCGACGATGACGGGGGAGTCCCAGTCGTACTCCTGGCCGGCCCACACGGTGACCAGCAGCAGCGACGTGACCCCACCGACCATCAGCGCCGCCCCGAGGTAGTCGATGGAGTGCTGCCTCGGGGTGAAGGGCGCATGCAGGACCCGGGCGACCACCAGGAGCGCCACGATGCCCAGGGGCAGGTTGACGTAGAAGATCCAGCGCCAGGACAGCGTGTCGACGAAGAAGCCGCCGAGCAGCGGCCCCAGCACGCTCGCGACCCCGAAGACCACGCCGAAGTAGCCCTGGTAGCGGCCGCGTTCGCGCGGGCTGACCATGTCACCGACGATCGCGAGGGTCAGCGAGATCAGCCCACCGGCACCGAGCCCCTGAATCGCCCGGGTGGCGATGAGCTGCCCCATGTCCTGCGACAATCCGGCGAGCAGGGAGCCGACGAGGAAGATGACGATGGCCGTCTGGAAGACCGGCTTGCGGCCGTAGATGTCGGAGATCTTGCCGTAGAGCGGAGTCGATGCCGTCGCGGTGAGCAGGTAGGCCGTGACCACCCAGGCGAGGTGATCGAGCCCGTTGAGCTCTTCGACGATGCGGGGCAGTGCCGTGGAGACGATGGTCTGGTCCAGCGCGGCGAGGAAGAGGCCGAGCATGAGCCCGGACATGACTACGAGGATCTCGCGGTGGGTCATCGCCCGGGGCTGCCGGTCGGCCGGGCCGGTGCTGTCCTCGCGGGGTGCGCCGGTCGCGGGGGTTCCGGTCGCGGGGACTCCGGTCGCGGGGGCTCCGGGCCGGGGGGCGTCGCCGCTCACTCGCGGGTCCTGACGGCCACCTGGACGTTCTCGAGGTCGTCGGCGAGGCGGACGAGCAACCGTTCGAGGGTGCGGCGGTCGGCCTCCGACCAGCCGGTCAGCGCCGCGGCCACCACGGCCTGGCGTTGGGCGATCGCCCGGTCGAGCACCTCGCGGCCTCGGTCGCTCAGGGAGACGCGCTGGGCCCGTCGGTCGTCCGGGTCGTCGGTGCGGTCGACCAGACCGAGCTGCTCGAGTGTGCGCAGGTGCCGGCTCACCGTGGAGGCGTCCAGGCCGAGGTCGGCGGCGATGTCCGAGGGCCGTACCGCCGGTGCGCATGCGAGGCGGTGCAGTACCACCAAGCCGGCCTGGTCCACGGGCGTGACGCCGGCCGCCCGGCGCAGCCGCCGGGCGATCGCGAAGAGCGCCGGGACCAGCCCCGACTCATTGGGTGCATGCATCACGCAAGCAGTGTAGGAGTCCCAATCCCGGCCAGACCCGCGGTGATCATGGAAGCATCGCCCTCCGGCATCCCACCGGAGGGCGATCCTTCCATGATCGGGGGTGGGGCGGGCGGCGGAGGCCGTGCGACCATGATCGCCGCGGAGGGGGCGGGTGGCCGGAGGCCATGCGACCATGATCACGCGGTGGTCGTGCGGCGGGGCGCCCGTGCCAGACTCGGGATGTGGCGACGACGACGTTGCCCGTGTCCCTCGCCGACGTCGAGGCCGCACGGGAGCTGATCCGCGGTGTGGTGAGGATGACCCCCCTCGAGGGCTCGCGCGTGCTCTCCGAACGGGTGGGCGGGCCGGTGCACCTCAAGTGCGAGAACCTCCAGCGCGCCGGGTCGTTCAAGATCCGTGGTGCGTACACGCGGATCGCGCGGCTGGACGAGGAGGAGCGGGCTCGCGGCGTCGTGGCCGCCAGCGCCGGCAACCACGCCCAGGGTGTCGCCCTCGCCGCCTCCCTCCTCGGCACCAAGGCCACCGTCTTCATGCCGGCCGGCGCGCCGATCGTCAAGGAGAAGGCGACCCGCGCCTACGGTGCCGACGTCCGGTTCGAGGGTCGCACCGTCGACGAGGGCCTGGTCGCTGCGCGGGACTTCGCCGCCCGTACGGGGGCGGTGCTCATCCATCCCTTCGACCACGTGGACATCGTGGCCGGGCAGGGTACGGCGGGGCTGGAGGTGCTCGAGCAATGCCCCGACGTCCGGACCGTACTGGTCTGCACCGGAGGGGGCGGGCTGCTGGCGGGGATGGCGGTCGCCATCAAGTCGCGGCGCCCCGATGTGCGCGTGGTGGGCGTCCAGGCCGAGGGCGCCGCCGCCTACCCGGCCTCCCTGCGGGTCGGGCACCCGGTGGCACTCGAGGCCATGTCCACCATGGCCGACGGCATTGCGGTGGGCTGCCCCGGCCAGGTCCCGTTCGCCCTCGTCCGCGCCCTCGTCGACGACGTGGTGGTCGTCAGCGAGGAGTCCATCTCCCAGGCGCTGCTGCTGATGCTCGAGCGGGCGAAGCAGGTGGTCGAGCCAGCCGGTGGCGCCGGCGTCGCCGCCCTGCTCGACCACCCGACCGCCTACGAACCGCCCGTCGTGGCCGTGCTCTCCGGGGGCAACATCGACCCGCTGCTCCTGCTGCGCGTGATCCGGCACGGCATGGCCGCGGCCGGACGCTACCTCTCCGTACGGGTGCGGATCCCGGACCAGCCCGGCGCCCTGGCGCACTTGCTGGCCGAGCTGGCGGCCGTGGACGCCAACGTGCTCGACGTCGTCCACGAACGGACCGGGGTGCGGCTGGGCATCGACGAAGTCGAGGTGGGCCTGCAGGTCGAGACCCGGGGGCACGAGCACTGCGAACGGGTGATCGGCCGGCTCCGCGAGGCAGGCTATCGGGTCGACTATCCGAGTTGAGGTGTGATTGGCAAGTGTGAGTTGACATTCTGGAAGCAGTTGGCTCACACTTGAGCGCATGACCGATGTACGAGAGATCCTGGAGGCCGTGGCCCAGGGCCGGATCGACCCGGCCGAGGCGGCCCGGCTGCTCGACGAGGCCCGCGCCGCGGAGACCCCTCCGCCCGGAACGCAGGACGGCGAGACGCCCGTCCGGCCCGCCTCACCCCCGGCCGTACCGGAGCTGCAGCGGGTGCTCGTGCGGGCGACGTCCCGCAAGGTCCGGCTGGTCGGCGACCCGGCCGTCACGACGGTCGACGTCGAGGGCGAGCACCACCTCCGGCGGGAGGGCGCGACCCTGGTCGTCACTGCCGAGGGGGAGAGGTTCCTGCCCGACGACGCCTTCACGCTGCTGTCCTCGGGGCGTTGGCGAGACGTGACCGGCCGGATCGGCCTGGGCGGCGACATCCGGGTCCGGGTCCGCCCCGACCTGCCTGTCGACGTCGAGGTGATCGCCGGCTCGCTCACCAGCGAAGGCGTGACGGCGCTCGAGCGCGTGCGGGTGACCGCCGGTTCCGCGAAGGTGAGCGGTGTCGAGGGGCCGATCGACGTCTTGGTCCAGGCGGGTTCGGCCGTGGTCGAGGGAGCAATCCGGCGCGGCCAGTCCCGGGTCCGGGCCGAGTCCGGCTCGGTCCGGGTGCACCTGCTGCCCGGCAGCGACGTCAGGGTCCGCACCGACGTCCAGCTCGGCAAGGTCGTCAGCGACCCGCCGCTGCGCGACGGAGAGCTGACCGTGGGCACCGCCGGAGCCGATCTCGACGTGGAGGCCGTCATGGGCAGTGCCGTGATCAAGGCCGACGGGTGAACGGGCACGAGCATGCCGCGCCGCGCGACTGCCCGGTCTGCGGCGAGCTGCTGGCGGTGACCCGCCTCGGCTGCCCCGGGTGCGGCACCGAGCTGTCCGGCCGCTTCACCTCCTGTCCGTACTGCGGCCTCGGCGAGGCCGACCGCCAGCTGCTGCGGGTCTTCCTCGTCTCGCGCGGCAACATGAAGGAGCTGGAGCGCTTCCTCGGCGTGAGCTACCCGACCGCCCGGCAGCGCTTCGCCGACCTGCTCGCCCGGCTCGGCTTCGAGGCTCCCGTCGCCGCCACCGCCGAGGCCGGCCCCACCGAGGTCGATCGCGAGGACGTCCTGCGCCGGCTCGCCGCTGGTGACCTGGGCGTCGACGAGGCGGCCGGGCTGCTAGGCGGCCGCCCGGCCTGACCCCACGAACCCCCGTACGGTGGGGCAGCCGCCCTACGGCCCGAGGTTGACCTCAAGTCCGCTTCAACTCCTACCGTCGAGGGAAGCGCAGGCGACCGGAGGGTGACAGGGGTCGACCGATGAGTTCTGCCGCAGGCGAACGTCTGACATGGCGACCCGGGGCCGGAAGAAAACCGGTCGCGGTCGGCTTGCCGAGTAGGACACCCTGGGGGCACCGCCCCCGCAGACCGACGCCCCGACCGACGCCGCACGAGGTTGTCGGACCCGGGGTCTACCGTCCGGGCCACAGCCCTGGAACGACCCGAGGAGCACCATCATGACCGACGCCATCACCGCCGAGGGGCTGGTCAAGACCTTCGGCAAAGGTGACAAGGCGGTTCACGCCTTGTCGGGCATCGACCTCGTCGTCCCTCAAGGGACGGTGGTCGGCCTGCTCGGCCCCAACGGTGCCGGCAAGACCACGACGGTCCGCATCCTGGCCACGCTGATGGTCCCCGACGCGGGTCGGGCGACGGTCGCGGGCTATGACGTCGCCACCCAGGCGCAGGAGGTCCGCAGCGTGATCGGCCTCTCGGGGCAGTACGCCGCGGTCGACGAGAACCTCACTGCTCGCGAGAACCTCGTGATGTTCGGCCGGCTCTACGGCCTGCCCAAGTCGGAGGCCCGTCGCCGGGCCGGAGACCTCCTGCAGCAGTTCGACCTGATCGACGCCGGCGACCGGGTGGTCAAGGGCTTCTCCGGCGGCATGCGCCGCCGGCTCGACCTGGCCAGCGCGCTGATCGGGCAGCCGCGGCTGCTGTTCCTCGACGAACCGACGACCGGCCTGGACCCACGGAGCCGGATGGCGATGTGGGACGTGATCCGGGGGCTCGTGCGCGAGGGGACGACGCTGCTGCTCACGACGCAGTACCTCGAGGAGGCCGACGAGCTGGCCGACACGATCGCCGTGGTCGACACCGGACGGATCATCGCGCAGGGCACGGCCGACCAGCTCAAGGCCCAGGTGGGCGGCGAGCGCATCGAGGTGGTCGTGCACCGTCGCGACGACATCCCGACGGCGATGCAGCTGATGTCCCGCGACTGCGGCGGCGACTGCACGGTCGACGACCACACCCGCCGGATCACGGTCCCCGCCGCCGGTGGGGTGCAGACCCTCGTGCAGGTGGTCCGCGACCTCGGCGACGCAGGCATCGCGCTCGACGACGTCGGACTGCGCCGGCCCACGCTCGACGACGTCTTCCTCACGCTGACCGGTCACGCCGCCGAGCAGGCGGACGAGACCGGCGAGCAGCAGCAAGAGCCCGCCCTGGCCTCCGGGAGGAGCGCATGACCACCACGACTCTCGACCGCGCCACGCCCGCGGCGCAGAGCAGCCCACTGCGCAAGGCCGTCTCCGACGGGCTCGTCGTCGCCGGTCGCAACCTGCGGCGGATCCCCCGGATCCCAGAGCTCGCGATCTTCGCGATTCTGCAGTCGATCATGTTCGTGCTGCTCTTCGCGTACGTCTTCGGCGGGGCCATCCCACTACCGGGAGGCGGGTCGTACCGCGAGTACCTGCTGCCGGGCATCTTCGTGCAGACGCTGGCCTTCGCGTCGATCACGACCGCGATCGGGATGACCGACGACATGAACAAGGGGATCATCGACCGGTTCCGCTCGCTGCCCATGGCCCGGTCCGCCGTGCTCAGCGGCCGCACGATCTCCGACGTCATCTACAACGCCGGCATCCTCGTCGTGCTGATGCTCTCGGGCCTCGTCGTGGGTTGGCGGGTCCACAACGGCCTGGGCGACTTCCTGCTGGCGGTGGCCCTGCTGCTGGCGTTCACCTTCGCCATGGCCTGGGTGGGGGTCTACCTCGGGCTGGTCGTCCCGACCGTCGAGTCGGCCAACCAGGTCGGCTTCATCACGATCTTCCCGCTGACCTTCCTGTCCAACGCCTTCATCCCGATCGAGACCCTGCCGACCTGGTTGCAGCCGGTAGCGGAGTGGAACCCGTTCAGTGCCTTCGTGGCCGCCACGAGGGACCTGTTCGGCAACCCGAACCCGTTCGTCACCGACAGCTTCCCCGGTCAGCACCCCTTCGTGATGTCAGTGATCTGGATCGTCATCGTGCTGGTGGTCTTCGCCCCGCTGGGGGTGCGCAAGTACCGCTCCACCAGCCGCTGACGGCACGAGCCCGGGCACCCCGCGGGTGACGGCGGGCCGGCTACAGCAGGCGGCGGTCGCCCTCGCGGACCAGGCGGTACCACGCGAAGCCGTACGGCGCCAGGTCCAGGTCGACCCCACCGCGCTCCCCGACGGGCAGCTCGCGGCCGCCGTCCAGCAGGTCGCGGAGGAAGTAGCCCTCCTCCTGGGCATCCGGGAGCGTCACGGTCACCGACCGCCGCGCACCGGCCAGGTTGTGGGCCAACAGCACAGACTGGCCTTCCCAGTCGCTGCGGTGCACGAGTACCGACGCCACGTCGTGGTCGAGGACCGACGTCGACCCCCAGGCGAGCTCGGGCAGCTCGCGGTAGCGGCGGATCATCACCCGCATCCAGTGCAGCAGCGAGTCCCGGTCGCGACGCTGGTCCAGCGCGTTGACCCGGTCCGGGCCGAAGTCACCCTCGACGAGCGGCCGCACCAGGCGCTCCGGGTCCTCGAAGTCGGAGAATCCCGCGCCCGGACCCGACATCCACTGCATCGGGGTCCGCACCGCCAGCCGGTCCGGGACATCGAGGTTCTCGCCCATCCCGATCTCCTCGCCGTAGAAGAGCGTGGGCGTCCCGGGGAGAGAGAACAGCAGGCTGTACGCGAGCCGGATCCGCCGCTGGTCGCCCTTGACCATCGGGGGCAGCCGGCGCCGCAGCCCCCGGTCGTACAGCTGCATGTCCTTGTCTGGGCCGAAGGCCGCGAAGACCTCCTGGCGCTCCGAGCCGGACAGCTTGTCCAACGTGAGCTCGTCGTGGTTGCGCACGAACGTCGCCCACTGGCAGTCGGCCGGGGACTCCGGCCGGTTCACCAGGGTGGTCCGCAGAGGTCCCGCGTCGCCACGCGCCATCGACAGGTACATGGCCTGCATGGTCGGGAAGTCGAAGAGCAGGTTGAGCTCGTCGCCGTCCTCGTCGCCGAAGAAGGCCATCTGCTCCTCGTGCGGCAGGTTGACCTCACCCAGCAGGACGCCGTCCCCGCGCCGGCGGGAGAGGTAGGCGCGGAGGTCCCGCAGGTAGCCGTGCGGGTCGGGCAGCTTCTGCATCCCGCCGTCGACGCCGCTCGTCTCCAGGAAGAAGGGGACGGCGTCGACCCGGAAGCCGTGCAGCCCGAGCTGCATCCAGAAGCCGAGGATCTTGGCGATCTCGTCCCGTACCGCAGGGTTGGTGACGTTGAGGTCGGGCTGGTGCTTGTAGAAGCGGTGCAGGTAGTAGGCCTCGGCTTCCTCGTCGTACTCCCACAGCCCTTCCTGGTCACCGGGGAACACCTCGCCCTCGGGCCCGTCCTCGGGCGGCGTGTCACGCCACACGTACCAGTCCCGGTACGGGGAGTCGGGGTCGCGAGACGACTCGAACCAGGGGTGGTGGGCGGAGGTGTGGTTGACGACCAGGTCGGCGATGACGCGAAGGCCGCGGTCCTGGGCCGTCCGGATGAACTCCACGAAGTCGCCGAGTGTGCCGAGCCGGTCGTCGACCGAGTAGAAGTCGGTGACGTCGTAGCCGTCGTCCTTGTTGGCCGTGGGGTAGAAGGGCATCAGCCAGATGCACGTGACCCCGAGATCGGCGAGGTAGTCGACCCGGTGGGCGAGGCCCTGGAAGTCGCCGACGCCGTCGCTGTCGGCGTCGTAGAAGGTCTCGACGTCGAGGCAGTAGACCACGGCGTTCTTCCACCACAGGTCGGCGGTGTCGGTGATCCTCACGCGGGCACCCCCGCCCCCAGCTGGGGGAGGACCTTGGCCCCGAAGGTGTCGATGAAGTCCTGCTGTTCCACGCCCACGTGGTGGACGTAGAGAGACGTGAAGCCCAGGTCCACGTACTCCTGCAGCCACGCCGAATGCCGGCCGGGATCGGCGGAGACCAGCACGTTGTTGCGCACCTCCTCCTCGGGCACGAACCGGGTCGCGGCCTCGAAGTCCCGGGGCATCTCCAGCTCCCACGCCAGCTCGCTCGGCACGCAGTTGGACCGCCACTGCTCCACCGCCGTCGCCGTGGCGGTGTCCTCGTCCGCCGCGTACGACACGTGCACCTGGATGGCCAGCTCGCCCCGGCCGCCCGCCGAGCGGTAGGCGTCGACCATCTCGCGGAGCTTGTCGTGCGGCTGGTTGATGGTGATCAGCCCGTCGGCCCAGCCGGCCGCCCAGCGGGCCGTCGCCACGCTCACGGCACCACCGAGCAGCCGGGGAGGGGTCTCGGGCAGGGTCCACAGCCTGGCCCGGTCCACCATGACCAGCCCGTCGTGGCTCACCTCCTCACCGCGCCAGAGCGCCCGCATCACGTCGACGCACTCGCGGAGCCGGGCGTTGCGGACCTCCTTGCGCGGCCACGCGTCGCCGGTCACGTGCTCGTTCAGCGCCTCGCCGCTGCCCAGGGCGGCCCAGGTGTAGCGCCCCGGGAACATGGCACCCAGCGTCGCCATCGCCTGGGCGCTGATGACCGGGTGGTAGCGCTGGCCCGGGGCGTGGAACTGACCGATCGGCACGCTGCGGGTGGCCTGCAGGGTGGCACCGAGCCAGGAGAACGCGAAGGCCGACTCGCCCTGCTCGCTGCTCCAGGGCGCCAGGTGGTCCGAGCACATGGCGGCGGTGAAGCCCGCCTGCTCCGCCCGGACCACTGCGTCGCGGAGGGCCGCCGGGCCGATCTGCTCGTGGGATGCGTGGAAGCCGATGACTGTCACGCTGTCTGCGGTTCCCCGGTGGCATGATCGGGAACCCTGCGGGCACCCATTCGAGGAGATGGACCACCATGCAGGACGCGACATTGGCCGCCGACCGGGGCATCCCGACCGGTGAGCAGCACGCGCTGCGGTCGGGCGACCAGGAGGCGGTCGTCGTCGAGGTCGGCGCTGCCGTCCGCTCGTACGACGTCGGTGGCGTCGCCGTCCTGGACGGTTTCGGCGTCGACGAGATCCCTGAGGGCGCCCGCGGCGCACCCCTCGTGCCGTGGCCGAACCGGGTCAAGGACGGTCGCTGGACGTGGGAGGGCGAGGCGCGGCAGCTCGACCTCACGGAGCCGGAGCAGCACAACGCGATCCACGGCTTCGGGCTGTGGCAGTCGTGGAGCCCGCGCGAACGGTCCGCCGAACGCATCGTGCTCGGGACGGTGATGCACCCGCGGCCGGGCTACCCGTGGCGGCTGGACGTGACCGTGCTGTACGCGCTCGGCGACGAGGGGCTCTCCGTCGAGACCCGGGCGCGCAACCTGTCGGGCACGCCCGCCCCGTACGCCGCCGGCGCCCATCCCTACCTGCACCCGGGAGCGGGCAGCATCGACGCTGCGCGGCTCGTGCTCCCGGCCGGGACCCGCGTGGACACCGGCGAGCAGCAGGTCCCGACCGGGCTGGTGCCGGTGGAGGGCACGCCGTACGACTTCCGCTCCGGCGCCTCGCTGGCCGGGCTGGAGGTGGACCACGCGTTCGGTGACCTGGACCGCGACGCCGACGGTCTCGCGTGGTTGGAGCTGCACCGGGCCGACGGGAGGGTGGCCCGGGTGTGGATGGACGCCGCCTACCGGTGGTTCGAGGTGTTCACCGGCGACGCCCTGTCCGTCCGGCCCCGCGGGGGGCTGGGCGTGGAACCGATGACGGCACCGCCCGACGCCTTCAACAGCGGGACCGATCTCGTGGTTCTGGACCCCGGGGCCGAACACGTCGGGCGGTGGGGGGTCCAGCTGGACTGACGGGGCCGGGTAGGGGTCAGCCGGCGTAGGGGTGCGCCGAGACGATCTCGACGGTGATCTCGCGGCCGTTGGGCGCCTCGTAGCTGGCGGTGTCACCGACCCGGTGCCCGTTGATCGCGGCGCCCAGGGGCGACTGCGGCGAGTACACGTCCACCTCCACCGAGGCGTCGAGGGACATCAGCTCGCGCGAGCCGAGCAGGAAGCTCTCGGTCCCGTCGTCTCCGGTGAAGCGGATCTCGACGACCATGCCGGGCTCAACGACGCCGTCGTCCGCGGGCCGCTCGCCGACCTTGGCCCTCTGCAGCAGCGCCTGCAGCTGGCGGATGCGGGCCTCCTGGTGGCCCTGCGCCTCCTTGGCGGCGTGGTAGCCGCCGTTCTCCGAGAGGTCGCCCTCGGTGCGCGCCGCCTCGATCCGCTTCGCGATCTCGGTGCGCGCCGGGCCCATCAGCTGCTCGAGCTCGGCCTGCAGCGTGTCGTAGGCCTCCTGGGTCAGCCAGGCGACGTTGTCGCTCGTG
Organism: Jiangellales bacterium; assembly: GCA_035462375.1. GTDB lineage: Bacteria > Actinomycetota > Actinomycetes > Jiangellales > Jiangellaceae > DASTQL01. The sequence continues at coordinate 1,875 of DATHUJ010000243.1, read as the reverse complement.
GAGGTCACGGCGTCTCCCTCGGTCGTGCTCTCGTGGTCGTCGGTGCGGCCTCGGCCTTCCGGGCGTCGGCCTTCCGGGCGACGGGTGTCCGCGCCCGGGGTGCGTTGGTCCCCCGGACCTGCGCCCGGCAGGGGACCAGCGGATTGTCCCCAGGGTAACAACAGGTGGCTTCCAACGGTATCGCCGCAGGTCACGGGATCACGGTGACGTACAGGGGCCCACCTCGGCGGCGATCGCCTCGATCTCCACCGGGATGGTCACGGCGACCCGGACCTGCGCCGGCTCGCCGGCCGGTACCTCGGCCTGCGCGGTGCCGACGACGGCACGCCTGCGGTCGATGGCCCGCACCTCGCACGTGGCTGCCTGGCCGCCCGGCCGTCGCACGTCCACGACGACCTCGATCCGACCGTCAACGGTCGGCCCCCAGCGGACCAGGCCCGCCGACGGCTGCGCCCCGGACCACGGAGACGACCGCCAGACCAGCACGACCAGCACGACGAGCGCCACGGCGACGACGGCCATGACCAGGCCGGCCCGCTGCCGCCGGGGTCGCCCGTAGCGGTCGGCCGGGCGGGCGGGGGTGGGCGCGGTCACGGTCCTCCTCGAGCGGTCGGGCACCATTGTCCACCGGACCGTCCACCGGCACTGACCGGACCGTACGGATGGGAGACCGTCAGGTGGCCGAGCAGCTGCGGCTGATGCACGTGCACGCGCACCCGGACGACGAGTCGAGCAAGGGGGCGGCGTCGACGGCGCGCTACGTGGCCGAGGGCGTCGACGTGCACGTGGCGACGTGCACCGGGGGCGAGCGGGGCTCGATCCTCAACCCCAACATGGACCGTCCGGACGTGGTCGCGAACATCGGCGAGATCAGGCGCCAGGAGATGGACGCCGCACGCGCCATCCTCGGCATCACGCAGGACTGGCTGGGCTTCGTCGACTCCGGCTTCCCGGAGGGCGACCCGGCGCCGCCGCTGCCCGACGGCTGCTTCGCGACGCTGCCCGTGGAGGTCGCCGCAGCGCCCCTCGTCGAGCTGGTCCGCCGGGTCCAGCCGCACGTGATGACCACGTACGACGAGAACGGCGGCTACCCGCACCCGGACCACGTCATGTGCCACCAGGTCGCGGTCGCGGCCTTCGAGGCGGCGGGCGACCCGGACGCGTACCCCGCGCTGGGTGCGCCATGGCAGCCGTACAAGCTCTACTACCACCACTCCTTCCACCGGGAGCGCACGCAGGCGCTGCACGACGAGATGCTGCGGCGCGGGCTGGAGTCGCCCTACGCCGAGCGGCTCGCGGAGTGGGTACCCGATCCCGAGCACGCGCGCCGGATCACGACGCGGGTACCCTGCGCCGACTACTTCCCGGTCCGCGACCGGGCCCTGCTCGCCCATGCGACCCAGATCGACCCGGAGGGGCCCTGGTTCGCCGTGCCGCTCGACGTCCACCAGAAGGCCTGGCCGACCGAGGACTACGAGCTGGCGCGCTCCCTGGTCGACACGGACCTGCCCGAGGACGACCTCTTCGCGGGGCTGCGCGACGAAGTGCTGGGCTGAGGCCGTCCAGCGTGGCGGCCCGCGTCGTGCTGGCGACGGTGACCACCCGCCCCCGCCGGACCCCGTCGGGCCCCACGCCGTGGACCTCGCCCCCGCCGCGCGACCAACCCCCCGTACGGGCGGCAGCCGCCGTACGGGGGCCAGCCCGCGCACGGGGACCAGCCGCCCACCAGGTGATTCCGGCGCCGGTGGCGGGTGGGACGATGTCCGGTGGAGGTCCTCAGATGCTGATCATGTCGGCCCTGCCGCTGCAGGCGCCCAGCCCGGCGCCGTCGCCGCGGCTCGTGGACGGGTCGCTGGTCAGTGCAGGCCCGATCGC
>DATHUJ010000242.1:0-8384 GCA_035462375.1 Jiangellales bacterium | reverse complement strand
TGCCACCACGCGAGGACCCGAACGAGGCTTGATCGGGTAGCGCTCCGGATAGAACCAGAGCCGGTCACCCACCTGCACGTTCTGCCACTCCGGGACGATGCGGTCCGCGTTGTGGATGTCGAGTCGCAGCACCCGGTTCTCGAACCACTCGTAGGTGTAGAAGCCGGCGCGGTCCTGACCCATCTGCACCAGCCATGGCCAGACCCGTTCGGACGGCGCCGTGATGCTGACGGCCCAGGTCGACTGTGCTCGAGGACTGGGAACCAGTTCATCGCCGGGTAGCGAACGTCGAACTTCCTCGTCGGTAGCGCCCCAGCGTGAGTACCAGGGCTGCATGAGGCGGCCCAACGCCAGATAGGCGCCGCAACCAGCCAACACTGTGGTGAGGAGTGCGCGTCCGATGCGTCTCACGTTAACGATCATGCCACCCGTGTGCGGATCTGACAGCGCGTAGCTCGCGGCGGTATGACTTGCCATCACCCCGGCGCGCATCGAGGCCTCAGAGGGTGCTCGCGAGCGGCGCAGCCCCAGGGTCGGGGCTATCCTCTGCGCATCTCTGACGGCAAGATCGTCGAGGCGTGGCTGTTCTCCGCCGACCAACCGGCCGAGTACGACTTCCGGGGCCAGTGAACGCGTGCCCGGCGTTTCTGCCGTCGGGACGGCCGGTGGTCATGCGTGTCTGTCACGGTGTCGCCGGGACGGCCACGGCGTTGCCGCACCTGGCTGTGCAGTGGCCGCGTCGGCCGTTGCGGCTGGTGTCGATGAACGCGGTTGTGCATCCGGGTCCGCCGCAGACACCGAGGCGCTGGCCGTCCGCTTCGACGCTGAACAGCGCCGGCCCGCCGGCCGTCACGGCCTTGACCCGGCTCGCGACATCGTCTTCCTCGGCGGCGAAGTGAAGGTGCAAGCGGAGTCCGTCATGCGTGGTGAGGTAGGCGTTCGAGGTGCCTGCGGCCAGGAGGTCGTTGATGGCACGGCAGCGGGCGTCGACGTCGGCGGCTCGAACACGGTGCGTAGCCGTCTTGTCCACTGGTGCAGGTCTCGGGCGATGGGTGCGGTGACCTGGCAGCGGCGGATGGCGGGGCCGCGCAGGATCGCCGGCCTTCTGCCGATCGACGCTGTGCTGCTGACGCACGACCACCACGGGGACAGCCTCGACGCGGCCGGACGTGAGCTGTTGTCGTCGGCCGGGACCGTGATCACGACACCCACCGGTCGCTCGTCGACGACGCACGCTCGGCGAGGACCGGCAACGAGCGCCGGGGCTCGACAGGTCGCTCGCAGGCGCCGCCTGCCGCCACCAGACGGGTGGCGGGGCCCGCCCCCGGCGTCGGCGATCATGGAAGGATCGCCCGGCAGCACGACTCCCGAGGGCGATGCTTCCATGATCGACGGGGACGGGAGGGCGTGGGCGATCAGATCCACGTGCTGAACCACATCCGCCGCAGCCACTCGTCGTACGGGAGCACGGCGTCGACGTGGATCGGGTAGAACCACGCCGCCACCAGCAGCACCAGCAGGACGTAGCCGCCGGCCAGCGAGGCCCCCACAGTGCGTCTCGTGGGCGAGGCGCCCGGCCCGCCGAGGACGAGCCCGATCACGTACACCACGGCCAAGACAAGGAACGGCGCGATCAGCACGGCGTAGAAGGAGAAGATCGTCCGGTCGGGGAAGGCGAACCACGGCAGCCACGTGGCCACGACCCCGCACAGCACCGCCCCCGCCCGCCAGTCGCGCCGCAGCGCCCACGCCCACAGGCACACGAGCAGCGCCAGGCAGGCGCCCCACCACAGCAACGGCGTGCCCAGCGCGAGCACCTCCTGCGCGCACTGGTCGGCCTCACACCCGCCGACGCCTCGCTCCAGCGACTCGAAGTCGAAGGACACCGGCCGCCACATCACCAGCCACCCCCACGGCTGCGAGGCGTACGAGTGCTCGGCGTCCAGGCCGGTGTGGAACTCCAGAATCTCCCCGTGGTAGTGCCAGAGGCTGCGCAGCCAGTCCGGCACGAGGGCCGTCACACCGGACGCGGGGTTCTCGGCGCCCCACTGCCGGGACCATCCGTCGGACGTGAGGATCCAGCCCGCCCAGGAGGCGACGTACGTGACGACCGCGCTGCCCACCACCGTGACGAAGGCGACCGGCGCGTCTGCCGCGAGCGAGCTCGACCAGGGACGCCGTACGCCGACGGCGCGGCGGGTGCCGACCTCCCACAGCACCGTCAGGAGCCCGAAGGCGGCGAGGACGTAGATGCCGTTCCACTTGGTGCCGCAGGCCAGCCCCAGCATGACGCCCGCAGCCAGCCGCCACGGCCGCCAGGCCAGCAACGGCCCGGGACCGACCGGGCGCCCCGCTCTGGTCTCCGCCCAGTCCGCGTACGCGGCGCGGGATCGATCCCGGTCCACCAGCAGGCACGCGAAGGCTGCCACCACGAAGAGCGCGAGGATCCCGTCCAGGATGGCCGTCCGGCTCACCGCGATGGACATGCCGTCGACGGCGAGCAGCAGGCCGGCGAGGCCGCCCAGGAGCGTCGAGCGGAACAGGCGGCGGGCTGCCCTCGCCAGCACGACGACGGTCACCGCACCAGCGAGTGCTCCCGCGACCCGCCACCCCACCGGTTGCATGCCGAAGAGCTCGATCCCACCGGCGATCAGCCACTTGCCGACGTCCGGGTGCACGACGAAGGACGGTCCCTCGGCGAAGACGTCCAGGTCCCCAGCGAGGATCAGCTCGTCGGCGTCCTCGACGAAGGTCCGGGCGTGGCCGAAGCGCAGCAGCGCGAAGGCGTCCTTGGCGTAGTACGTCTCGTCGAAGACCAACCGCGCCGGTCGGCCGAGATCCACCAGCCGTAGGACGGCGGCCAGGACCCCGACCCCGAGAGCCACCAACCAGCCGGCGAGGCGATCAGCAGGCATCGGCGGGACGAGGCGGTCGCGCAGCGAGGTCCCGCGATCGGCGTCGGAAGGCTCGGACGTCACCAGGTCCCGATCGCCCCCCGGGGCCACCGTGGTCGGGGCGTCGCCGCTCGCCTCGGCCGTCTGCGTCACCGGCACATCGTAGGTGGGCTGCCAGGATGGGCAGGGTGAGGGACACCGTGGACGACGAGGACCTCGCGTCCGGTCCCGGTCACGGCGGGGTGCTCGTCCTGGCCGGCACGCCCATCGGCGACGCCGACGACGCGCCGCCCCGGCTCGCCCGCGAGCTCGAGCACGCCGACGTCGTGGCCGCCGAGGACACCCGCCGCCTGCGCCGGCTCTGCCGGACGCTCGGCGTGATCCCGCGGGGCCGGGTGCTCTCGTACTTCGAGGGCAACGAGACCGCCCGTACGCCGGAGCTGGTCGAGGCCCTGCTCGCCGGCCGGCACGTCCTGCTGGTGACGGATGCCGGCATGCCGTCCGTATCCGACCCCGGCTACCGGCTCGTGGCCGCGGCGGTGGAGGCCGGCGTCCGGGTCACCGCCGTGCCCGGCCCGAGCGCGGTGCTCACCGCACTCGCCGTGAGCGGGCTGCCGGTCGACCGCTTCTGCTTCGAGGGCTTCCTGCCGCGCAAGGCGGGAGAGCGCGCCCGCCGGCTCGCCGCCCTGGCCCCCGAGGAGCGCACGCTGGTCTTCTTCGAGGCGCCGCACCGGCTGGGCGCGATGCTCACGGCCTGCGCCGAGACCTTCGGCCCCGAGCGGCCGGGCGCCGTCTGCCGCGAGCTCACCAAGACCTACGAGGAAGTGCGTCGCGGCGGACTCGGCGAGCTGGCCGCGTGGGCCGAGGACGGCGTACGGGGGGAGGTCACTGTCGTCGTGGCAGGCGCCGCTCCCGCTCGCCCCGACGAGGACGCGGACCCGGCCCGGCTCGTCGCCGTACGGGAGGAAGCGGGCGTCCCGCGCAAGCAGGCGATCGCCCAGGTGGCGGGGGAGCTGGGCCGGCCCAAGCGGGAGGTCTACGCCGCGGTGGTCGCGGCGAAGGGGCACGCGGGCCACCCTTAGGATCGCGGTCATGTCTCGTCACGTGCTCACGGCCGTGGCCTGGCCCTACGCCAACGGGCCCCGTCACATCGGCCACGTCTCCGGGTTCGGCGTGCCGTCCGACGTGTTCAGCCGGTACATGCGCATGGCGGGTCACGACGTCCTCATGGTGAGCGGCACCGACGAGCACGGCACGCCGATCCTGGTCCAGGCCGAGCACGAGGGTGTGCCCCCTCAGGTGCTGGCCGACCGCTACAACCGGGTCATCGTCGAGGACCTGCAGGCGCTCGGCCTGTCGTACGACCTCTTCACCCGGACCACGACGCGCAACCACTACGCGGTGGCGCAGGAGATGTTCCGGACGTTGCACCGTAACGGCTACATGGTCCCGCGCACCACCAAGGGCGCCATCTCGCCCTCGACGGGCCGCACCCTGCCGGACCGCTTCATCGAGGGCACCTGCCCGATCTGCGGCTACGACGGCGCGCGCGGCGACCAGTGCGACAACTGCGGCAACCAGCTCGACCCCACGGACCTCATCAACCCGCGCAGCCGGATCAACGGCGAGACCCCGGAGTTCGTCGAGACCGAGCACTTCTTCCTCGACCTGCCGGCGCTGTCCGAGGCACTGGGCGAGTGGCTGCAGACCCGTACGGACTGGCGGCCCAACGTCCTGAAGTTTTCGCTCAACCTGCTGCAAGACGTGCGACCGCGGGCGATGACGCGCGACATCGACTGGGGCGTGCCGGTGCCCCTCCCCGGCTGGGAGGACAACCCCAGCAAGCGCCTGTACGTGTGGTTCGACGCCGTCATCGGCTACCTGTCGGCCTCGGTGGAGTGGGCGCGGCGCACGGGCGACCCCGACGCCTGGCGGGCCTGGTGGGGCGACCCCGCAGCGTCCTCGTACTACTTCATGGGCAAGGACAACATCACCTTCCACAGTCAGATCTGGCCGGCCGAGCTGCTCGGCTACGACGGCCGGGGGTCCAGAGGCGGGTCGCCCGGCCCGTACGGCACGCTCGAGCTGCCGACCGAGGTGGTGTCCAGCGAGTTCCTCACCATGGAGGGCCGCAAGTTCTCGTCCAGCCGGGGCGTCGTGATCTATGTGCGCGACTTCCTCGAGCGCTACGACCCCGACGCGCTGCGCTATTTCATCGCGGTCGCCGGCCCGGAGAACCAGGACACCGACTTCACCTGGGCCGAGTTCGTGCGACGCAACAACGACGAGCTCGTGGCCGGGTGGGGCAACCTCGTCAACCGCACGGTCTCCATGGTGGCCAAGAACGTCGGGTCGGTCCCGGAGCCCGGCGAGCTCACCGACTCGGACCGCGCTCTGCTGGAGACGACGCGGGCCGGCTTCGGTGCCGTGGGCTCCCTGCTCGAGACGCACCGGCAGAAGGCCGCCGTCCAGGAGGCGATGCGGGTCGTCGGCGAGGCCAACACCTACCTGTCGCAGCAGGCGCCGTGGAAGCTGCGCACCGAGGACCCCGACCGGATGCGGACCGTGCTGCACGTGGCTCTCCAGGCCGTCGACGACTGCAACACCTTGCTGGCCCCGTTCCTGCCGCACTCGGCACGGCTGGTGCACGAGCTCCTGGGCCGTACGGGCGGGGTGGCGCCCATGCCGGCAGTACGTGAGGTCACCGATCTCGACGACGGGCGGCCCTACCCGGTGCTGATGCTGGACCGGGACCCCGGGGAAGGACTTCCGTGGGGCACCCGCCCGATCGAGCCGGGGACGCCGGTGGCCCCGCCGACCCCTGTCTTCCGCAAGCTCGACGACTCGGTGGTCGAAGAGGAGCTGAGCCGGCTGGAGGAGCGGGCCGCGGGCTCGTGAGCGTCCCCGCTCGGCCGCCCGCCCCGGAGCCGTTGCCACGTCCGGTGGTCGACAGCCACTGCCACCTGGACATCGCCCGGGACGAGGGCGCGGCTCCGATACCGGTGGAGCGGGCCGTCGCCGAGGCCGCCGCAGTCGGCGTCGACCGGCTGGTGCAGATCGGCTGCGACCTGGCCGGCGCCCGGTGGGCGGTCGAGGTGGCCGCCGCCCACGCCGCCGTCGTCGCGGGCGTCGCGTTGCATCCGACCGAGGCCACGCGGCACGCCGACGAAGGCTCCCTGGACGGGGCCCTCGCCGAGGTCGCCGAGCTGGCCGCCCGGCCCGACGTCCGGGCCGTGGGAGAGACCGGGCTCGACCACTACTGGGTGGGCCCGGAGGGACGTCAGGCGCAGGAGGAGTCGTTCCGGGCGCACATCGCGCTGGCCCGGGAGCTCGGCAAGGCCCTGGTCATCCACGACCGGGACGCCCACGCCGACGTGCTGCGGGTGCTCGCTGACGCCGGGCCGCCCGACACAGTGGTCTTCCACTGCTTCTCCGGCGACGCCGCGATGGCCCGCTACTGCGCCGAGCAGGGTTGGTACGTGTCCTTCGCGGGTCCGGTGACCTTCCGGAACGCGGCCGGCCTGCGGGAGGCCCTGACCCAGGTCCCGCCGGCCCAGGTGCTGGTGGAGACGGACTCCCCGTACCTCACTCCCCACCCGTACCGGGGGCGGCCGAACGGGCCGTACCTGCTGCCGTACACGGTCCGGGCCGTGGCCGAGGTCCTCGGCCGGGACCTGGCCGAGACCTGCGACACCGTCACCGCCAACGCCGTCCGGGTCTTCGGTCCGTGGTGACGCCCGAATCAGGGGCCCCGCCGGGCGTGAGCCTGCCCACAGGGCGCCTCCCAGGTTTGCCCAGCCCCGGGTGCTGCCGTTACCGTCCTGTGACTGTTGGCCGGGGTGGGAAGCCTCGGCAGCGGAAACGGGGACCTGCGCCACCCTGGTGCGCCGACGCGCCGGGGGGTTCGGCGGAGGTCCCTCGTGCTGCCGGTACGCTCCCTGTGCCCGGATCCTCCGCACCACCTGGAGCACCGTGCGACTGTCCGTCAAGACCGTGGCGCTCAACGCCGCCGTCGTGACCGCCCTCGTCGGCGGCACCACCGCCTACGCAACCTTCGACACCACCGTGACCCTGAGCGTCGACGGCGAGAGCCAGCAGGTGAGCACCTTCGCCCGGACCGTGGAGGGTGTCCTCGACTCCGAGGGCATCGAGCTCGGAGAGCACGACGTGGTCGCGCCCTCGCCGGAGAGCAGCATCCAGGACGGGACGGAGATCTCCGTCCGCTACGGCCGGCTGCTGACGGTGACGATCGACGGCGCCGAGCGCGAGATCTGGACCACCGCGCTGTCGGTCGAGGAGGCGCTGACCGAGCTCGGGATCCGTGCCCAGGGAGCGGAGCTGTCCGTCTCCCGTTCGCTCGGCATCGCCCGCAGCGGCCTCGACTTCGAGGTGCGTACCCCCAAGGACATCACCGTGACCGCCGACGGTGAGACCCAGGAGCACACCACCACCGCCCTCACCGTGGCGGAGGCCCTCACCGACGTCGGGGTCGCGCTCGGCGACCGCGACGCCACCGCACCGGGCCGCGACGAACGCGTCACCACCGGCACCACGATCACCGTCCAGCGGATTGCGGTCGAGAACGAGACCGTGACCGAGGAGATCGCCTTCGCGACCGTCGAGAAGAAGACCGACTCGCTCTACCAGGGTGAGAAGAAGGTCGAGACCGAGGGCAAGGTCGGCACCCGGGAGAAGGTCGTCGAGCGCACCGTCGTCGACGGCGACGTCACCGAGGAGAAGGTGGTCTCCGAGACCGTCGTCACCGAGCCGGTCGACAAGGTCGTGCTCGTCGGCACCAAGGCCCGCCCGGCGTCCAGCCCGAGCCCGTCGCCGAGCTCCGGCTCCGGCGGCTCGTCCAGCCCCGCCCCGCCCGTCTCCGACGGCAGCGTCTGGGACCGGCTCGCCCAGTGCGAGTCCGGCGGCAACTGGTCGATCAACACCGGCAACGGCTACTACGGCGGTCTGCAGTTCAGCCTGAGCTCGTGGCGCGGTGTCGGCGGCAGTGGCTATCCGCACGAGCACAGCCGCGAGGAGCAGATCAAGCGCGGCAAGATGCTCAAGGCCAACGGCGGCTGGGGTCACTGGCCCAGCTGCGCTGCCAAGCTCGGACTGCTCTAACCGACGACCGTTCCCGGGAGGTCGCGAAGATCGATCTCCCGGGGCGCCGTCGCCGTGGCGAGCACGGCGGTGATCGCGTCACCCACCAGCTCGTCGCGGCTCAGGAGGGCGTCGCGCAGCGCCTCGACCAGATGCTGGTGTTCCGTCAGACGGCCCTCGACGCGCGTCCTGGCGTCGTCGAGGAGTCGATCGACCTCGTCGCGGGCTCGGCAGTCGGCGAGGACGAGGCCGGCGAGGTTGGTGCCGCCGAGCCGGGAGTGCTCCACCGCGGCGAGTGAGATCAGCGAATCGCCCATGCCGTGGGCGCCGATCAGTTCGGCGGCGAGCTTCGTCGCGCCCGCCAGATCACTGGTCGCTCCGGTGGACGGCTCA
>DATHUJ010000241.1:0-28496 GCA_035462375.1 Jiangellales bacterium | reverse complement strand
CGGGTTCTCGGCGAGGAGGAGGACCCCGTCGGCATAGTCGACGGCGATGATGGAGCGTCCCCGGGCGATGCCTTTCCGGGCGAACTCGGCTTTGTCCCGAACCTGTTGTTCGGGTGGGACGTAGAACGGGATGGTCACCTGATCGCCTCGACTGCCTGGCGGGCGAGCGGTGCCACCTCCGAGTCGTCCAACTCGACGAACCCTTCGCTGTCGATCCGGATCACGTTGGGGTAGATGCCACGGGTGAGGTCGGGCCCGCCGGTGGCGGTGTCCTCCTGAGAGGCTGCGACCAGCGCCTTGATCGCAAGCTCAGCGGCTTCGTCGGCGCCCAGGTCCTCCCGGTACACGGTGCGCAGATACGACTTGGCCAGTCTCGCCCCTGATCCGGTGCTGCCGAAGTCGATCTCCTCGTAGCGCCCCCCGACTGCGTCGTAGCTGAACAACCGTCCCCGTCCCTCCCGCAGGTCATAACCGGCGAAGAGTGGCACCACCACCAGGCCCTGGAACGCCATCGGAAGTTGGCCGCGGACGAGACGGGCGAGGAACGAGGCCTGGCCGTCGAGGGAGAGACGCACCCCTTCGATCTTCTCGTAGTGCTCCAACTCGACCTGAAACAGGCGAACCATCTCGATGGCAAGCCCTGCGGTGCCCGCGATCGACACCGCCGAGTACTTGTCGGCGGGAAACACCTTCCGAATCCGGCGATGAGCCACCAGGTTGCCCTCGGTCGCCCTTCGATCGCCGGCCATCACCACCCCGTCGAGGTAGCGCAGAGCGAGGACCGTGGTGCCCTCCGGAGAGAGCGGCGTCTTCTCCCCTGGGGGAAGAGCAAGCGTTGGCTTGGCTCCCAACGAGTCGAGCAGATCCGAGAAACTCGACCCCGGGCTTGGTGCCTGCATCGGCAGCGGGCCCATGGGTCGGTTCACTCGCCGCCCTTCTGGACGTAGTTCTTCACGAACTCCTCGGCGTTCTCCTCGAGCACCTCGTCGATCTCGTCGAGGATGGCGTCGACGTCACCCGCGAGCTTGTCCTGGCGCTCCTTGAGATCCTCGGAGACCTCGGCCGCCTCGGTCTCGGCGGCATCCTCGCTGCGGCGGGGCTGCTTCTGCTGTTGCCCGCCCCCGTCACGTGTCGCCATGGCCACGCCTCCTCCTCGCCCGCCCGCGCGGTGCGTGCGGCACTGCCCGCTTGCATCCCCGACCCTACCCAGCGGGTCCGACGTCCGCCCTGTCCGGAGCGGCCGTCCGGCCGGTCAGCCGCCGGAGAGGGCGGCCAGCAGCTCCTCGGCGGTCCGGCATCGGTCGAGCAGCTCGCCCACGTGGGCGCGGGTGCCCCGCAGCGGCTCGAGCGTCGGGACCCGCTGCAGGGCGTCGCGGCCGGGCAGGTCGAAGATCACCGAGTCCCACGAGGCGGCCGCGACGGTGTCGGCGTAGCGCTCGAGGCACTTGCCCCGGAAGTACGCCCGCGTGTCCTCCGGCGGCTCGAGGACGGCCGAGGCGACCGACGCGTCGGCGAGCAGCCGTTCCATGCGGCCCCGGCCGACCAGCCGGTGGTACAGGCCCTTGGCCGGCCGGACGTCGGAGTACTGCAGGTCGACGAGGTGGAGCTTGGGGTGGTCCCAGTCCAGCCCGTCGCGGTCGCGGTAAGACTCCAGGATCGCCAGCTTGGCGACCCAGTCGAGCTCCCGCACGCACAGCATCGGGTCCTCGGCGAGCCGTGCCAGCACGGACTCCCACCGGTCGAGGACCTCGAGCGTGTCCGCGTCGGCGTCAGCGCCGTAGCGGTCCTCGACGAACTTGCGGGCCTGCTCGCAGTACTCCATCTGCAGCTGCACCGCGGTGAGGCGGCGCCCGTCGGCCAGCGTGAGCAGGTGGCGCAGGCTCGGGTCGTGGGAGACCTGGTGCAGGGAGGTCACCGGCTTGTCGACGGTGAGGTCCAGGGGGAGGAAGGACGCCTCGACCATGGCCAGCACGAGCGAGGTGGTCCCGAGCTTGAGGAAGGTGGAGACCTCCGAGAGGTTGGCGTCACCGATGATGACGTGCAGTCGGCGGTATCGCTCCGGATCGGCGTGCGGCTCGTCGCGCGTGTTGATGATCGGACGCTTGAGGGTCGTCTCGAGGCCCACCTCGACCTCGAAGTAGTCGGCACGCTGGCTGACCTGGAACCCCTGCTCGTGCCCGTCCTGGCCGATCCCGACGCGCCCGGCCCCCGTCACGACCTGACGGCTGACGAAGAACGGGGTCAGGTGGCGGACGATGTCGGCGAAGGGCGTCTGCCGGGCCATGAGGTAGTTCTCGTGGCAGCCGTACGAGGCGCCCTTGTTGTCCGTGTTGTTCTTGTACAACAGGATCTGCGGACCGGCGAAGGTCGCCTCGGCGAGCCGGGCGGCCTCCGCCATCACCCGCTCCCCCGCCTTGTCCCACCGCACGGCGTCCCTCGGCGAGGTGACCTCCGGCGAGGAGTACTCCGGGTGGGCGTGGTCCACGTAGAGCCTGGCCCCGTTGGTGAGGATGACGTTGGCCAGCCCGATCTCCTCGTCGGTCAGCTGCGTCGGGTCGGCGAGGTCGCGCTGGATCTCGAAGCCACGGGCGTCGCGCAGCGGGTTCTCCTCCTCGAAGTCCCAGTGCGCGCGCCGGGCCCGGGCAGTCGCAGCCGCATAGGCGTTGACCACCTGCGACGAGATGACCATGGAGTTCGCCCCGGGGTTGCCGGGCACCGAGATCCCGTACTCGGTCTCGATGCCCATCACCCGGCGCACACCCATGGCGTCGAGAGTACGTCTCAGAGGTACTGGCCCGTGTTGGCCACCGTGTCGATCGACCGGCCGGCCTCGGTCCCCTGCTTGCCGGAGACGAGCGTGCGGATGAAGACGATGCGCTCGCCCTTCTTGCCGGAGATCCGCGCCCAGTCGTCCGGGTTGGTGGTGTTGGGCAGGTCCTCGTTCTCCTTGAACTCGTCGAGGCAGGCGGAGAGCAGGTGCTGGACCCGGATGCCCTTCTGGCCCGTGTCGAGGAACTCCTTGATCGCGGACTTCTTGGCCCGGTCGACGATGTTCTGGATCATGGCCCCGGAGTTGAAGTCGCGGAAGTAGAGGACCTCCTTGTCGCCGTTGGCGTAGGTGACCTCGAGGAAGCGGTTCTCCTCGGTCTCGGAGTACATCCGCTCCACCGCACGTTGGCGCATCGCCTCCACCGTGGCGTCGCGGTCGCCGCCGTGTTCACGCAGGTCATCCTCGTGCAGGGGGAGGTCGGCGATGAGGTACTTGCTGAAGATGTCGCGGGCCGCCTCCGCGTCGGGGCGCTCGATCTTGATCTTCACGTCCAGCCGCCCCGGCCGCAGGATCGCGGGGTCGATCATGTCCTCGCGGTTGGAGGCGCCGATGACGATGACGTTCTCCAGCGACTCCACGCCGTCGATCTCGGAGAGCAGCTGGGGGACGATGGTGTTCTCCACGTCGGACGACACACCCGAGCCGCGGGTCCGGAACAGGGAGTCCATCTCGTCGAAGAAGACGATCACCGGGGTGCCCTCGGACGCCTTCTCACGGGCCCGCTGGAAGACCAGGCGGATGTGCCGCTCGGTCTCCCCCACGTACTTGTTCAGCAGCTCCGGCCCCTTGATGTTGAGGAAGAAGGACTTGCCCTCCGATCGACCGGTGCGTTCGGCCACCTTCTTCGCCAGCGAGGACGCGACCGCCTTGGCGATGAGCGTCTTACCGCATCCCGGGGGGCCGTAGAGCAGAACGCCCTTGGGGGCGCGGAGCTGGTGCTCGGCGAAGAGCTCCTGGTGGACGTACGGGAGCTCCACGGCGTCGCGGATCTGCTCGATCTGGCGCCCGAGCCCGCCGATGTCGTCGTAGGCGATGTCGGGGACCTCCTCGAGGATGAGCTCCTCGACCTCGCTCTTGGGGATGCGCTCGTAGACGAAGCCCGACCGTGGCTCCAGCAGGAGCGAGTCACCGGAGCGGACCACCTGGTCGCGCAGCGGCTCGGCCAGCCGCACGACCCGCTCCTCGTCGGTGTGGCCGAGGACGAGGGCCCGCTCTCCGTCGGCGAGGAGCTCCTTGACCATGACGACCTCGCCGACCTCCTCGTACTCCAGCGCACGGACGACGTTCAGCGCCTCGTTGAGCATGACCTCCTGTCCGGGGCGGAGGTGGTCGACGTCCACGTCCGGGCTCACGACGACGCGCAGCTTGCGCCCTCCGGTGAACACGTCGACCGATCCGTCGTCGCACCGGGAGAGGAAGACGCCGAAGCCCGCGGGGGGCTGGGCGAGCCGGTCGATCTCCTCCTTGAGCGCCAGGATCTGCTCGCGCGCCTCCCGGAGCGTGCCGGCGAGGCGGTCGTTCTGCGCGGTCACCGAGGCGAGCTGCGCCTGGGCGTCGGCCAGCCGCTGGTCGAGCAGCCGGGTCTGCCGTGGGGTCTCGGCCAGCTTGCGCCGGAGCGCGCTGACCTCCTGCTCCAGGACGGAGACCTGGTAGGCAAGGTCGTCGGCCGCGCGCTCGGGCCGACTGGCGTTGCCGTCGTCGGTCGACACTGGTCCTCACCTCCGGACGTGGTCGTACACCGACCCTACCCGCGTGCGGCCGTGTCGCCAGGGGCGCGCGGCCCGGCAGCCTTGGTGTGGTGGGACTCACCCGACGGGGGACGCCAGTCCTCCCCGTACGCGCCCGGAGCGGGGCGGCGCCGCCGGCCTGGGGCCGTCACTCCCGGGGCCAGCCGGCGGGCACTGACGAGGAATCCGGTGTGACCGATCATGCGGTGGTCGGGGCGCACCGCGAGCCCCTCGACGTGCCACGTCCGGATCATCGACTCCCACGAGGAGGGCTCGGTGAAGCCGCCGTGGGCGCGCAGCGTCTCGACCGTCCGGGCGAGCTGGGTGGTCGTCGCGACGTACGCGCAGAGCACACCACCGGGCACCAGTGCCCCGGCCACCGGGCCGATGCACTCCCACGGGGCCAGCATGTCCAGGACGACCCGGTCCACGTCCGACTCGTCCAGGCTCTCGGCCAGGTCGCCGACGGTGAGCCGCCAGGTGGCCGGCGGGGCGCCGAAGAACGTCTCCACGTTGCGACGGGCGACCCTGGCGAAGTCCTCACGCCGCTCGTACGAGTGGACCCTGCCGGTCGGCCCCACGGCGCGGAGCAGGGAGCAGGTCAGGGCACCGGATCCCACCCCGGCCTCCACCACACGGGCGCCGGGGAAGACGTCGGCCATGGCGACGATCTGGGCGGCGTCCTTGGGGTAGATCACCGCGGCCCCCCGCGGCATGGAGAGCACGAAGTCGCTCAGCAACGGGCGCAGCGCGAGGTACTCCGTGCCGCCCGTCGAGGCCACGACCGTCCCCTCGTGGGCGCCGATCAGCGTGTCGTGCGGGAAGGACCCGCGGTGGGTGTGGAAGGACTTCCCCCGCTCCAGGGTGATCGTGTGGTGCCGACCCTTCGGGTCCGTGAGCTGCACCTGGTCGCCGGGCCGGAACGGCCCACGCCGGGCGGCCGGCAGTGCTGCAGGCCGGTCCGGCTCGGTCGTGGCCATGCGGCAGGGTAGGCCAGCCGCGACCGGTCCGGGTCAGGCGGTCTCGAGCGCCGCCTCCACGTCGGCGGCGGTGAGCACGCCGTAGACGGCACCACGGGCGTCGACCAGGAGGTACTCCGGCGCGGGAGCCGCTCGCAGGGCCCTGGCCAGGGCCTCCCCCTCGAGCTCGGCCGAGATCACCGACCGCGGCTCCATCGCGCGGGCCAGCTGGCCGACCGCGACCCAGGGCCGACGCTCGGGAGGGGTCGCGGCCACGGCCGACTCGTTGACCAGCGCCGTGGGTCGGCCGTCGGCGTCCACGACGACCAGGGCTCCGGCGCCGGCCTCGGCGGCCCGGCGCAAGGCCTCCGCGAGCGGGACGTCACCCCGCACCGGGACCGCCCGCCGCGCGAGCCTCCGCGCCGACAGGCGCGGCAGCCGGCTGCGGACCCGGGCGACGCCGAGCGCCTGGGTGGCGCCACCCCACAGCAGCACGGCGATGAGCACCGCCCACACCATCCGGAAGGCGTCCGGCGCACCCCCGGCCAGCAGGAACGGGAGCGCCAGCACCACCACGGCGAGGAGCTGGCCGGCTCGGGCGGCGACGACGGTGGCACGCACCTCGTCACCGGTGACACGCCACAGCACCGCCCGGAGCATGTGCCCGCCGTCCAGCGGCAGCGCCGGCAGGAGGTTGAACACGCCCACCAGCAGGTTGGCGAACGCCAGCCAGAGGAGCAGGAAGGCGACGACCTCGAGCCCGACCGGTCGGGCCACGAGCCAGGCGATCAGCGCCACGAGGAGCGACACGACGGGGCCCGCCGCCGAGATGACGAAGTCCCGGCCCGGAGTCGGCGACTCGCGTTCGATCTCGGTGTAGCCGCCGAGGAAGTGCAGGGTGATCCCCCGGACCGGCAGGCCGAACGCCCTGGCGGTGAGGGCATGGCTGAACTCGTGCAGGAGGACGGACACGTACAGGAGGACGGCGAAGGCGAACGAGACGGCATACGTGGCGGGGCCGCGCGTGTCGACCTGGGTCTCGACGAACGGTCCGAAGCCGAGGGTGATGACCGCGGCGACGAGGAACCAGCTCGCCCCGACGTGGACGGGGACGCCGGCGACGCGCCCGAGCGTCAGCCGGGGGGCGGGTCGTCCGCCGCCGGTGGGGAGGGCCATCCGCTCAGGCTATGGGAGCGAAGCCGGCCGTGCCCGCGGCGCCGACCCGGTTCTGTCCGTACCCTCCCCTACAGTCACGGCATGAGCACCACCCGCGAGGGAGCGCCGGTGCCCCCACCCGACGTGACACCGCACGACGAGCCGCTGGGCCCGTCCCTCTCCCCGTCGCGCGCGGCCGACTTCATGGCCTGCCCGCTGCTGTACCGGTTCCGGGTGGTCGACCGCCTTCCCCGGCGACCCACTCCCGAGGCCGCCCGCGGCACGGTGGTGCACGCCGCCCTCGAGGACCTGTTCGACCTGCCCGCCTCCGCACGCACGCCGGAGCGGGCGCGGGAGCTCGTCCACCCGGCCTGGCAGCGGCTGGTGGACGAGGATCCCGAGCTGACGGGACTCTTCGACGACGACGCCGACGGCAGCGCCCTCGCCGAGTGGCTGGACGGGGCCAGGGCCCTCGTCGCCCGCTACTTCGAGCTCGAGGACCCGACCCGACTGGAGCCGGCCGAGCGTGAGCTGCTGGTCGAGACGGTGCTCGAATCCGGTCTCCGGCTGAGGGGCTACGTCGACCGCCTCGACGTCGCACCGGCGAGCGGCGATCTGCGCGTCGTCGACTACAAGTCCGGCCGCGCGCCGGCGCCGGGGTTCGAGCAGCGGGCGATGTTCCAGATGCGCTTCTACGCGCTCGTCCTCTGGCGCCTGCGCGGTCGGGTTCCGCGGGTGCTCCAGCTCGTCTACCTGGGCAGCGGCGAGGTCCTCCGGTACCAACCGGACGAGACCGACCTCCGGGCCACCGAGCGCCTGCTCGGCGCGCTCTGGACAGCCATCGACCGGGCGACCCGCGAGGCGGACTGGCGGCCCAGCCCCGGCCGGCTCTGCGACCACTGCGACCACCGGGAGCTGTGCCCGGCGTTCGGCGGAACCCCCCCACCGCTCCCGCCGGGCGTCCCGTCGGTGACGGACCTGCCCGAGCCGGCCCACCTCCCAGGCGCGCCGTGACCGTCCCGGCGTCCGGCGCCGGTCGCAGTTGGCTCGACGCCCACCCGCGGCTGCTCGACGGCGCACTGGTCGCCTCCGTCGGTATAGGCAGCCTCGTGCTCCTCGTCACCTACCGCGGGTTCGCCGGTGTCGACGACGGCGTCGACTACCGCGCCGCGGACCCGTTCGGCGTGGGGCTCGTCCTCGCCCTCGCCGTCCCGCTCTGGTGGCGGCGCACGCGGCCGGTCGCGGGCTCCGTGGTCGTCGCCGCTGCGGCCCTGGCCCTGGGGCTCCTGCTGTACGCCGCACCCCTGGCTGGGCTGGCGATGCTGCTGGCCGGCTACGCGGCAGGCGCCTATGCCTCCTTCCGCCCCGGGCTCGGGGGGCTCGTCGTCCTCGGCGTGTCCTCGGTGAGCGCCCTGGTGTGGCTGGGGCTCGTCGAGCCCGCGGTGCCGGGGACCGACCCGGCGAGCATCCTCCTCAACGTCCTCGCCCTGGTGGGCGCGTGGGCCCTGGGGCGCGGGATGCGCAACCGCCGCCGCTACACCGACGAGCTGGTCGACCGGGCCGAGCGGTTGGAGCGCACCCGGGCCGCCGAGGTCCGGGCGGCCCTGGCCGAGGAGCGCGGTCGCATCGCCCGCGAGCTCCACGACGTGGTCGCCCACCACGTCTCGGTG
Source organism: Jiangellales bacterium (assembly GCA_035462375.1). Taxonomy (GTDB): domain Bacteria; phylum Actinomycetota; class Actinomycetes; order Jiangellales; family Jiangellaceae; genus DASTQL01. The sequence continues at coordinate 20,155 of DATHUJ010000241.1, read as the reverse complement.
ATGACCGTCCAGGCCGCGGCCGCGCGGCGCACGCTGGACCGGGACCCGGCGCGCAGCGCCGGGGCCATGGCGGCCGTGGAGCACACCGGCCGCGACGCGCTGGCCGAGATGCGCCGCATCGTGGGTGTGCTGAGGGGGCCCGACGCCGAACCCGAGGGTGACGCCCGGGCGCCGCAGCCCGGCCTCACGGACCTCCCTGCGCTCGTGAACCAGGTCGGTGACGCCGGCCTGACCGTCGAGACGGAGGTCGAGGGCGAGCGACCGGACGTCCCGCCCGGCGTCGACCTGACCGCATTCCGGGTGGTCCAGGAGGCGTTGACCAACACGCTCAAGCACGCCGGCCGGACCCGCGCCCGGGTCACCATCCGCTACCTGCCGGGGGAGCTCGACGTCCGGGTGCGCGACGAGGGCCGCGGGCTCGCCGCCCACCTGGACGGGCACACTCCCGGGCACGGCCTGCTCGGCATGCGGGAGCGGGTCGCTCTGTACGGCGGCACGTTGCGGGTCGGACCGCGCGACGGCGGCGGCTTCGACGTGCGGGCCAGGCTCCCCCTGGACGAGGTGGCCCCGTGACGCCCGTGGAGGACCCCGTCCGGGTCCTGCTCGTCGACGACCAGCCCCTGCTCCGGACCGGGTTCCGGATGATCCTCGAGGCCGAAGTCGGCATCACCGTGGTCGGGGAGTCCGGGGACGGCGCGGCGGCCGTGGAAGACGCCCGTGCCCTGCAGCCGGACGTGGTCCTCATGGACGTCCGCATGCCGCGGATGGACGGCGTGGAGGCGACGCGCCGGATCACCGGGACCGAGCGGAGCGGTCCGCCACGGGTCCTGGTCCTGACCACCTTCGACCTCGACGAGTACGTCGTCGAGGCGCTGCGGGCCGGGGCCAGCGGCTTCCTGCTCAAGGACGTGCCGGCCGACGACCTGGTCGAAGGGATCCGGGTGGTCGCCCGGGGGGAGGCGGTGGTGGCCCCGGCCGTCATGCGCCGACTCCTCGACCGCTTCGCCGCCCGCTTGCCCGGCGTCGACGAGCCGACCCCGGCCCGGCTGGCCTCCCTGACCGAGCGGGAGCGCCAGGTCCTCACGCTCGTGGCGCGGGGACTCTCCAACGCCGAGATCGCGGCCGATCTCGTCGTGTCCGAGACGACGGTCAAGACCCACGTGGGCAACGTCCTCATGAAGCTCGGGCTGCGCGACCGCGTGCAGGCCGCCGTGTTCGCCTACGAAAGCGGCCTGGTCCGGCCCGGGTCACTCTGACCGACCACCCGGCACCTCCGGCCTGCCCGGACAGCCCGGACAGCCCGGACAGCCCTGAGGTGCGGTCTCCCCCCGGGGGATGACGAGGGCCCGGCACCACATACCACGGGAGGAGGGCAGGGAGTCGCCGGCGGGGCGATCCGCCGCTTCCCGCCGTCCCCTAGCGTCGGCGACGTGACCAGTACCCCCTCGCCCGAGGCCGGGCCTGCGGAGCCCGCCGCCCGCGCCATCGACCTGACGAAGGTGTACGGCAGCGGGGAGACCCGCGTCGTCGCCCTGGCCGGTGTCAGCGTGGACTTCGCCCGGGAACGCTTCACGGCGATCATGGGCCCGTCCGGCTCGGGCAAGTCCACGCTGATGCACTGCATGGCCGCCCTGGACGACGCCACGTCGGGGACGGTCGTCGTCGGGGGCGTGGATCTCACCGGGCTCGGCGACCGGGAGCTCACCCGGCTCCGCCGCGACCGGGTCGGCTTCGTCTTCCAGGCGTTCAACCTGGTGCCGACCCTCACCGCCCAGGAGAACATCACGCTCCCGCTCGACATCGCCGGCCGGACGCCCGACCCGGGGTGGTTCGATCACGTGGTCTCGACGGTCGGCCTGGCCGACCGCCTCGACCACAAGCCGAGCCAGCTCTCCGGGGGACAGCAGCAACGCGTGGCGTGTGCGCGGGCCCTGGTCAGCCGGCCCGACATCGTGTTCGCGGACGAGCCGACCGGCAACCTCGACTCGCACTCCGGTGCGGAGGTGCTGTCCTTCCTGCGTCGCTCCGTCCGGGAGTTCGGCCAGACGGTCGTCATGGTGACCCACGACCCGGGGGCCGCGTCGTACGCGGACCGCGTCCTCTTCCTCGGGGACGGACGGATCGTCGATGAGATGGCGGACCCGACCGCCGAGGCCGTCCTCGAGCGGATGAAGCACTTCGACCCGACGAGCGAGGTGGCCTGAGTGCTCAGGGCGGCCCTGAAGAGCCTGCTCGCGCGCAAGCTCCGGCTGCTGCTGTCCGGCTTCGCCGTCGTGCTCGGTGTGGCCTTCGTCGCCGGCTCGCTGATCTTCACCGACACGCTCGAGCGAAGCTTCGCGGAGATCTTCGACCAGACCACCCCGGACGTCGTCGTGCGTCCCGAGACCACCTCGGCCGCGGCGGGGTCCTTCACCGGGGCCGATGCCAGGACCGTGCCGGGCGACCTCGTCGGGGCCCTGGAGGAGGTGACCGGGGTTGCCCGCGCCGACGGCAACGTCTCCTCCCAGGGCGTGTACGTGGTGGGCGAGGACGGCCGCGTGGTCGGCGCCACCGGAGCCCCCGGCATCGCCGTGAACTGGAATGACGCTCCCGCCGCGGACGGCTCGCAGGCGGTCACGGTGGTCGAGGGGCGGGTCCCCGAGCGACCGGGCGAGGTCGCGATCGACCTTAAGACGGCGGCGTCGGCCGGCTATGCGGTCGGGGACTCCGTCTCCCTGGTCTCCACCGGGGAGCAGCCGCAGCTGTCTGCCGAGCTCGTGGGCACCGTGCGCTTCGGCAGCACCGGCAACCTGGTCGGGGCGACCCTGACCGTCTTCGAGACCGCGGCGGCGCAGGACCTCTTCCTGGGCGGCGCCGACGCCTTCACCGACATCTCGGTCACGACCGAGGACCAGGCGAGCGCTGCCGAGGTCGCCGCGTCCGTGGCCGCCGTGCTCCCCGAGGGCATCGAGTCCCGCGTGGGCGAGGACGTCGCGGAGGAGAACCAGACGGCCCTCCAGGAGGGGCTCGGGTTCTTCAACACCTTCCTCCTGGTCTTCGCCGCCGTGGCGCTGGTCGTGGGCACCTTCCTGATCCTCAACACGTTCACCATCCTGGTCGCCCAGCGCACCCGCGAGCTCGCGCTCTTCCGGGCGCTGGGGGCCAGCCGCCGCCAGGTGACGCGGTCGGTCCTGCTGGAGGCGCTGGTCACCGGCCTGCTCGCGTCGACCACAGGACTGCTGCTGGGCTTCGGGCTGGCCCAGGGGCTCAAGGTGCTCTTCGGCACCATCGGGCTCGACCTGGGGCAGGCCGGGCTGGTCTTCCGGCCGCAGACGGCGCTCGCCGCGTACGTCGTCGGCGTGGTGGTCACCCTGATCGCCGCCTACGTGCCCGCACGGCACGCGGCTCGGGTTCCTCCGGTGGCGGCCATGCGAGACGACGTCAGCATGCCGACGGGGTCGCTGCACCGCCGGTTCGTCGCCGGGGTGGCGCTGGCGGGAGTCGGGGCGCTCGGCATGGCGCTGGGATTGGCCGGCACGGGCTCGGGCTCGACGCCCGCGCTCCTGGTTGGCCTCGGTGTCCTCGGGGTGTTCCTCGGCACGGCCGTGCTGGCGCCGGTGATCGGGCCACCCGTGGTCCGCGTACTGGCAGCGCCGTATCCACGCTTGTTCGGCCCCACGGGGCGGCTCGCCCGCGAGAACGCCCAGCGCAACCCTCGGCGTACGGCCGCCACGGCCTCGGCGCTGATGATCGGGCTGGCGCTCGTGACCGCGATGTCCGTCCTGGGCGCCTCCACCAGCGACAGCGTGGACCGGCTCGTCGACGACGGTCTGGAGGCCGACTACGTCGTCTCGAACGCCGTCCAGGTGCCGTTCTCGACCAGCGTCGCCCGCGACCTCGCCGAGGTCGACGGCGTGGACGAGGTCGCCGCCTACCGCGTCGGCTTCGGCCAGGTCGGCGGCGAGGACACCTTCCTGGCCGCCTTCGACCCCGCCCCGATGCTGCGCGCGGTGACCGTCGAGACCGTCGCGGGTGACATCGAGGCGCTCGACGAGCGCACCGTGCTGCTGTCGGACGAGCGCGCCACGGCCGAGGGCCTGGCCGTCGGGGACACCGTGGAGCTGACCCTGCCCGCAGGCACGCAGGAGCTCGAGGTCGCGGGCACCTACTCCAGCAACCAGTTCATCGGCGCGGGCGTCGTCGTCGCGCCCGAGACCCTGGAGGCCGGGGGTGTGGCGCCGGCCGACAACCTCGTCTACGTCACCCGCACGGCGGACGCGGACCCGGAGGCGGTGACCGGGGCGCTCGAGCAGGCCCTGGCGGGTCTGCCGACGGTGACCCTGAAGGACCAGGACGCCTTCGCCGACGAGCAGCGGGCACCAGTGGACCAGCTGCTGGCCATCGTCTACGCGCTGCTGGGCCTGGCGATCGTGATCGCGGCGCTCGGCATCGTCAACACGCTGGCGCTGTCGGTGATCGAGCGGACCCGCGAGGTGGGCCTGCTCCGCGCCGTCGGCATGAGTCGGCGGCAGCTGCGCACGATGGTCCGGCTCGAAGCGGTGGCCATCGCGCTGCTCGGGGCACTCCTGGGCCTGGTCCTGGGCCTCGTGTTCGGCGTGAGTCTGCAACGTGCGATCGCCGATCAGGGGGTCGAGGTACTCACCGTGCCCTGGGTCCAGCTCGTGGCCTTCTTCCTCGCCGCCGGCCTCGTCGGGGTGCTGGCCGCGGTGTGGCCGGCCCGCCGGGCGGCCCGACTGGACGTGCTCCGGGCGATCACGACCGAGTAGGGGGACCCGGCGGCCCAGCGGCCGACGGCGTCAGGCCGGCGCCGCCTCGGCGTTGGGGTCGAAGGCCGAGGCGGCGGGGGTGATGCGGCCGGCGCGGATGTCCTCCGCCCAGTGGCAGGCCACCGTGTGCCCGGGCACGAGCTCCCGGAGCGCCGGTCGCTCGTCGTGGCACCGCGTCGCCTGGCGGAACGGGCACCGGGTGTGGAACCGGCAGCCGCTCGGAGGGTCCGCGGGGGACGGCAGGTCCCCCGCGAGCAGGATGCGCTCGCGGGTGTCCTCCACGACCGGGTCCGGGATCGGGACCGCGGACATCAGCGCGATCGTGTACGGGTGGTGGGGCTCCGCGTACAGGTCCTCCGAGGAGGCTTGCTCGACGATGGTCCCGAGGTACATCACCGCGACGACGTCGGAGATGTGCCGCACCACCGCCAGGTCGTGCGCGATGACCAGGTAGGTCAGCCCCAGCCGGTCCTGGAGCTCCTCGAGCAGGTTGACGACCTGGGCCTGGATCGAGACGTCCAGGGCGGAGACGGGCTCGTCGGCGATGATGAGCTCCGGCTCCAGGGCGATCGCCCGGGCGATGCCGATGCGCTGGCGCTGGCCGCCCGAGAACTCGTGCGGGTAGCGGGAAGCGGCCGAGGCGGGCAGGCCGACGACGTCGAGCAGCTCCCGCACCCGCGCCGAACGGTCGCCGGCGACCCGGTGCACCCGCATCGGCTCGGTCAGGATCGAGGAGACGTTCTGCCGCGGGTCCAGGCTGGACATCGGGTCCTGGAAGATCATCTGCATGCGCCGGCGTATCCGGCGCATCTCTTCCGTTCCGAGGTCCTGGAGGTCGGTGCCGTCGAACACGACCCGACCGGCCGTGGGTTCGACCAGTCGCAGCACGGCCCGCCCGAGCGTGCTCTTGCCGCACCCGGACTCCCCCACCAGCCCGACGGTCGCGCCACGCGGGACGGCGAGGTCGACGCCGTCGACGGCACGGACCGCTCCGACCTGGCGTTCCAGGATGATTCCCGACGTGATCGGGAAGTGGACCTGGAGGTCGTGGACGGCCAGCAGGGGAGCCTGGAGGGGAGGCTGGTCCATCGACTCTGCGGTCACGACGGCTCCCCCGGCAGGTCGGGGACGACGCTCGCCGGCGGGACGACGGCCGGGTTGGGCGATGCCTCCCCCTCGGTGAGCGGGTTGACACAGCGCAGCGACCGCAGTCCGTCGACCTCGAGCGGCGGGGGCTGGCCCGTGCAGGCGTCCACCCGGTGCGCGCACCGTGGGGCGAAGGCGCAGCCCTGCGCCCACGGCAGGGTGTCCGTCGGGGAACCCGGGATGGGCCGCAGCGGCTCGCCGCGTGGTGCGTCGAGACGGGGCACCGAACCCAGCAGGCCCCCGGTGTAGGGGTGGCGCGGGTCGGCGAAGAGCTCCCGCCGCGGGGCGGACTCGACCACCCGGCCGGAGTACATCACGTGCACCGTGTCGCAGAGCCCCGCCACGACGCCGAGGTCGTGCGTGATCAGCACGAGCGCCGTGCCCGTCTCGGTGACGAGTTCCTTGAGCAGCTCCAGGATCTGCGCCTGGATGGTGACGTCGAGCGCGGTGGTGGGCTCGTCGGCGATGAGTAGTCGGGGTCGGCAGGCGAGGGCCATCGAGATGAGGGCCCGCTGGCGCATGCCGCCCGAGAGCTGGTGCGGGTAGTCCTTGAGCCGGCGCTCGGGGTCGGGGATCCCGACCCGGCGCAACAGCTCGGCGGCCTCCGCGCGCGCGGTCTCGCCGTGCATGTCACGGTGCCGCACGAGCACCTCGGTGACCTGCACCCCGATCGGTACCACGGGGTTGAGCGAGGACATCGGGTCCTGGAAGACCATGGCGATATCGCGCCCCCGGATGTCACGCATCCGGTCCCGGGGCAGGGTGAGCAGGTCGTCGTCGTCGAAGTGGACCTGCCCGTCGACGCGGACCCCGCGGTCGGGGAGCAGCCCCATGACGGCGAGCGCGGTCACGCTCTTGCCACTTCCCGACTCCCCCACCAGGCCGACGGTCTCGCCCGGTCGGACGGCGAAGGAGACCCCGTCGACGGCTCGGACGTCCCGGCGGTCCCTGCGGGTGAAGGTCACCGACAGGTCGCGGACGTCGACCAGGGCCGCGGTGGTGGTGCTCACCGGCGGTACTTCGGGTCGAGCGCCTCACGCAGCCGCTCGCCGAGCAGCGTGAACCCGAGCGCGGCGATGACGATGGCGATACCCGGGAAGAAGGCCAGGTGCGGGGCGCTGGCGAGGTAGCGCTGGGTGCTGGCGAGCATGCGCCCCCACTCCGGCACGCTGGGGTCGGCTCCGCCCAGCCCCAGGAAGGACAGGCCTGCCGCCTCGATGATCGCCGTCGCCAGGGTCAGCGTCCCCTGCACGATGACCGGGCTCACGGAGTTGGGCAGCACGTGCCCCACCATGATCGACCGCCTCCGCACCCCGAGGGACTGGGCCGCCAGGACGTAGTCGGACTCCCGCTGGGCGAGCATCTGACCCCGCAGCAGGCGGGCGAAGATCGGGACGTTGATCACCGCGATCGCGATCATCACCGACACCAGGCTCGGACCGAGGACCGCCGCGATCGCGATGGCCAGCAGCAGACCCGGGATGGAGAGCATGATGTCGACCAGGCGCATCACGACCGTGTCGACCCGGCCGCCGAAGGCGCCGGCGACGAAGCCCATGGCCAGTCCGGCGGTCATGCCCAGCAGCAGGGACACCACGCCGACGAGCAGGGACTGGCGGGCCCCGTAGACGACCCGGCTGAACTCGTCGCGCCCCAGTTCGTCCAGCCCGAACCAGTGCTCGGCCGACGGCCCCGGGATGTTCGTCGGCGTGATCGTGCCGGCCCCGGGCTGGGCAGCCGGCTCGTAGGGGGCGATCCACGGGGCGAACAGCGCGACCAGCACGAAGAAGCCGATGAGGGCGAAGCCGATGAGGGCCACGGGGTCGCGCCGCAGCCGCTTCCAGGCCTCCCTGCCGAGGCTCCCCCCGGCCTCCTCGCCGACCCGCTTGCTCTCGGTCTCCGCCTCGATCTCGGCCAGGCTCATCGGACCCTCACCCTCGGGTCGATCAGGCCGTAGGAGATGTCCACGGCGAGGTTGACCAGGACGTAGACCGCCGCGATCACCAGGATGAAGCCCTGGAGCACCGCGTAGTCGCGGAACGAGATCGCCTGGTACACGAAGCTCCCCACCCCCGGGAAGCCGAAGACGGTCTCGGTGAGGATCGCGCCGGAGAAGAGCAGTCCCGCCTGCAGCCCGATCACCGTGACGACCGGGAGGAGCGCGTTGCGGAGCACGTGCCGCCTGGTGATCGTCCGGCCGAGCAGGCCCTTGGCCTCCGCGGTCCGGACGTAGTCCTCGTGGACGACGTCGAGGACGCTGGCGCGGGTGATGCGGACGATGATGGCGAGCGGGATGGAGCCGAGCGCGATCGCGGGCAGGATGAGGTGCTCGATGGCGTCCCAGGTGGCCGCCGGGTTGCCGGTGACGATCCCATCGAGGACGTAGAAGCCGGTGGGATGCTCCGCGGGGACGCGCGGGTCCTGCCGCCCCGCGGTGGGGAGCCAGCCCAGCTGGACGGCGAAGACGTACTTGAGGATGTACGCCAGGAAGAAGACGGGGATCGCGACCCCCAGGAGCGACGCGGACACGGTCAGGCTGTCGAGCCAGCCGCCGTAGCGGCGGGCGGCGAAGTACCCGAGCGGGATCCCGATGACGATGGCGAAGGTCATCGCCGCGAGCGCGAGCTCGATCGTCGCGGGGAAGGTCCTGGCCATCTCCTCGATGACCGGCCGGTTCGTCCGGACGCTGTTGCCGAAGTCGAACTGGACCGCCCGCCCCAGGAAGGACAGGTACTGCTGCCAGAGCGGGCGGTCCAGCCCGTAGAGCCGTTCGATCTGTGCGATCGCCTCCGGCGTCGCTCTCTCCCCGAGCAGGGCGATGGCGGTGCCTCCCGGCAGCGCGCGGACCCAGAAGAAGAGCAGCAGCGACAGCCCCAACAGGATCGGGACGAGCTGGAAGAGCCGCCGGACGACGAATCGCAGCATAGAGTGCGGTCAGTCGATCGAGACGCCGACGAAGCGCTCGTTCGTGACCGGGTCGGGGACGAGGCCCTCGACGCCCTCGCGCAGGGCGATCGCAGGCTCGGTGTGGACGTAGGGCAGGCCCGGGAGGAAGTCCATGATCAACCGGTTGGCCTCCTCGTAGAGCTGCGTCCGGGTCTCCTCGTCCGTCTCGGCCTCGGCCTCGTTGAGCGCCTCGAAGATCTCCGGGTTGTCGAAGCCCCACTGCGGCTGCTGCTGCTGGAAGAACGTCCCGATGAAGTTGTCCGGGTCGCCGAAGTCACCGGTCCAGCCGAGCAGGTACATCTGCGCGTTGCCGCCGTCGACCTCGTCGAGGTACTGCGGGGTCCAGGGTGCGGTCTGCGGGGTGATCGTGAAGCCGACGGCCTCGAGGTCGGTCCGCATCAGCTCCCAGTTCGCCTGCGGGTTGGGCATGTACGGGCGGGAGACGTCGGTGGGGTACCAGAAGTCCAGCGCCAGGTCCGTGACACCGGACTCGGCGATGAGCTGGCGGGCCAGGTCGGGGTCGTACTCGTACTCGGTCACTTCCGTCGCGTAGCCGAAGAGATCCGGGGGCATGAACTGCGTGGCCACCTCGGCGCCCTCGGGGTAGTTGGTCTGGAGCAGGTTCTCGCGGTTGATCGCGTGGGCGACCGCCTGGCGGATCTGCAGGTTGTCCATCGGCGGGAGTGCCTGGTTGAAGCCGACGTAGCCCACGTTGAAGGCGGGGCGGCGCAGCACCTGGAAGCCGGCGTCCTCCAGCGCGTCGACGTCGGCGGGGTCGACCAGGTCGTAGCCGTCGATGTCACCGGCCTCGAGCGCCTGCCGCCGGGCCGGTCCGTCGGCCAGGACCGAGAACACCAGCGTGTCCAGCTGGGCCGGCTCGCCCCAGTAGTCGTCGTAGCGGGACAGGGTCAGCCGCGACCCGCGGTCCCACGACTCGAACTGGAACGGCCCGGTGCCGGCGGGGTTCTCGTAGCCGAAGGTGCCGTCGAAGGACGGGGCGTCACCGGCGCCCGACACGTCGTCCGCCCCGCCGTCCTCGAGGGCCGTGGGGCTGGCGATCGAGAAGGACGGCAGGGACAGGGCGGTCAGGAAGGTCGAGGAGGGGCGGGTCAGCGTGATGACCGCGGTGTTCTCGTCCGCCGCCTCGCAGGACGAGTAGAGGCTCTCGCCGAGGTTGGGGTCCTCGTTCTGCGCGAAGCCACCCATGACGGTGCCCCAGTAGTAGGACACCGCAGGGCTCTGCTGGACGCCCTCGAAGTTGTACCAGCGGTCGAAGTTGAAGCAGACCGCCTCGGCGTCGAACGGCTCCCCGTCGTGGAAGGTGACCCCCTCCTGGAGGTTGAACGTCCACTCCAGGCCGTCGTCGCTCGCCTCCCAGTCCTGGGCTAGGAGGCCCTCGATCTCGGTGCCGCCCTCCTCCGTGGTCACGAGCGTCTCGAAGATCTGCCGGACCGCGCGCAGCGACTCGCCGTCGCTGACGTAGGCGCCGTCGAGGATCGCCGGGTCGCCGGACGCGCCGAAGACGAGTGTTCCGCCCCCGCCCTCGCCGGCCTCGCCCCCGTCGCCGTCGTCGCCGCCGCAGGCAGCGAGTCCGGCGACCATGACGGTGCCGGCGGAGAGCGCGAGCAACCTGCGGGACAGGCCGTGGTGTCGCATTTCCCCACCTCGTTGTACAGGAGTCACCAGCCCGGTCGGGCGGGCGTGCCGACCGACCCTAACCACCCGGATGGCCGGTGCCGATCACGCCTGGGTCATCACGTTGGTTGCGATTGGGCAACGGAGTGCACAGGTCGCTGCTGACCAGGGCCTCAGGTGGCATTGAAGTACTTGGCCTCCGGGTGGTGGACGACCAGCGCATCGGTCGACTGCTCCGGGTGCAGCTGCAGCTCCTCGGACAGCTCGACCCCGATCCGCTCCGGCCGGACCAGGCGGACGAGCCGGGCCCGGTCGGCGAGGTCCGGGCAGGCGGGATAGCCGAAGGAGTAGCGCGACCCCCGGTAGGCCTGACGCAGGATGCCGTCGAGCTGTCCCGCGTCCTCGGCGCCGAAGCCGAGCTCGGCGCGGACCCTGGCGTGCCAGTACTCCGCGAGCGCCTCGGCCAGCTGCACGGACAGCCCGTGCAGCTCGAGGTAGTCACGGTAGGCGTCGGCAGCGAAGAGCTTGGCCGTGGCCTCCGCGACCCGCGCACCGACCGTCACGAGCTGGAAGGCGACCACGTCGACGTCGCCGGACGTGCGAGCCCGGAAGAAGTCGGCCAGGCACAGCCGCCGGTCACGGCGCTGCCGGGGGAAGGTGAACCGCTCCACCTCGTGCCCGTGGTCGTCCGGGTCGAGGACGACGAGGTCCTGGCCCTCGGAGACCGCCGGCCAGTAGCCGTACACGATCCCGGCGTCGAGGACGCCATCGGTGTGCAGGCGGTCCAGCCAGGCCCGGAGCCGGGGCCGCCCCTCGGTCTCGACGAGCTCCTCGTACGAGGGTCCGCCGCGGGCTCCCCTGAGCCCCCACTGGCCCATGAAGGTCGCCCGCTCGTCCAGGTAGGCCGCGTAGTCGGCGAGCGCGACCCCCTTGACCACTCGGCTGCCCCAGAACGGCGGGACCGGGACCGGGTTGTCGGCCGCCACGGCGGAGCGGCCGGGTGGCTCCGCCGGCACCGACGGTCGCGGGGGGGTCCGGCGGACCCGCCGCCCGCGGAGTGCGGGCAGCTCGGCGCCGGGCACCCCCCTGCGGACGGCCACCACGGCGTCCATCAGGCGCAGGCCCTCGAAGGCGTCCCGGGCGTAGCGGACCTCGCCGTCGTACAGCTCGGCCAGGTCTTCCTCCACGTATGCGCGGGTGAGCGCGGCGCCCCCCAGCAGCACGGGCCACCGGGCGGCCGTGCCACGCTGGTTGATCTCCTCGAGGTTCTCGCGCATCACCACGGTGCTCTTGACCAGCAGACCGCTCATGCCGATGGCGTCCGCGCGGTGCTCCTCGGCCGCCTCGAGGATCGCGTTGATCGGCTGCTTGATGCCGAGGTTGACCACGGTGAAGCCGTTGTTGGTGAGGATGATGTCGACCAGGTTCTTGCCGATGTCATGGACGTCGCCCTTGACCGTCGCGAGGACGATGGTGCCCTTGCCCGCCTCGTCGGTGCGCTCCATGAAGGGCTCGAGGTAGGCCACGGCCGCCTTCATCACCTCAGCGCTCTGCAGCACGAAGGGGAGCTGCATCTCCCCCGCGCCGAACAGCTCCCCCACGGTCCGCATCCCCGGCAGCAGCGTGTCGTTGACGATGTCGAGGGCCGAGCGCTGCTCGAGTGCCGCCGCGAGGTCGGAGTCCAGCCCGGTTCGCTCGCCCTCGACGATGCGCTGCTCCAACCGGTGGAACAGCGGCAGCTGCAGCAGCGCTGCGGCCCGGTCCTCCCGGGCCGCTCCCGCGTCCACCCCCTCGAAGAGCTCGAGGAACCGGGCCAGCGGGTCATAGCCGTCCCGTCGCCGGTCGTGGACGAGATCGAGTGCGACCTGGAGCTGCTCCTCCGGTATCCGGCTCAGCGGCAGGATGCGGGCCGCGTGCACGATGGCGGAGTCCAGACCCGCCTTCACGCACTCGTGCAGGAACACCGAGTTGAGCACCTGGCGGGCTGCCGGGTTCAGTCCGAAGGAGACGTTGGACACGCCCAGGGTCGTCTGCACGCCCGGGTGGCGGTGCTTGATCTCGCGGATCGCCTCGATGGTCTCGACGGCGTCCCGCCGGGTCTCCTCCTGCCCGGTCGCGATCGGGAAGGTCAGGCAGTCGACGACGATGTCACCGACGTCCAGGCCGAACTCGCCGGTCAGCTGGCCGATCAGCCGGTCGGCCACCCGCACCTTCCACGCAGCCGTCCGGGCCTGCCCCTCCTCGTCGATGGTGAGGGCGATCACGGCTGCCCCGTGCTCCTGCACCACGGGCATCAGCTGCCGCAGCCGGGAGCGGGGGCCGTCGCCGTCCTCGTAGTTGACCGAGTTGACCACGGCGCGACCGCCCAGGCACTCCAGCCCCGCCTCGATCACCGCCGGCTCGGTGGAGTCGAGCACGAGCGGCAGGGTCGAGGCGGTCGCCAGCCGGCCGGCCAGCTCGCGCATGTCGGCGGCCCCGTCGCGGCCGACGTAGTCGACGCAGACGTCGAGCAGGTGGGCACCGTCGCGCGTCTGTGACCGGGCGATCTCGACGCAGTCGTCCCAGCGCGACCCCAGCATCGCCTCGCGGAAGGCCTTGGACCCGTTGGCGTTGGTGCGCTCGCCGATGGACAGGTAGGCGGTGTCCTGGCGGAAGGGGACGTGCTGGTAGAGACTCGCTGCGCCTGGCTCGGGGCGGGGCCGACGCCGGGCGGGCTCGCGGCCGCGCACCCGCTCGACGACGAGGCGCAGGTGCTCGGGCGTGGTCCCGCAGCAGCCGCCGACCAGGCTGAGCCCGAACTCGGCGGTGAAGACGTCGTGAGCGTCGGCCAGTTCGGCCGGCGTCAGGGGATACCGCGCCCCCTCCGAGGTCAGCTGGGGCAGCCCGGCATTCGGCATGCACGACAGGGCGACCCGTGCGTGCCGGGCCAGGTGGCGCAGGTGCTCGCTCATCTCGGCCGGGCCGGTGGCGCAGTTGAGCCCGATCAGGTCGACCCCCAGCGGTTCGAGCGCCGTCAACGCGGCCCCGATCTCCGTCCCGAGGAGCATCGCCCCGGTCGTCTCGACGGTGATCTGAACGAGCACGGGGACGTCCGACCCGGTCGTCGCCAGGGCCCGCCGAGTCCCGACGACGGCCGCCTTGGCCTGCAGCAGGTCCTGGGCGGTCTCCACGAGCACGGCGTGGACACCACCGGCCAGCATCCCCTCGGCCTGCGCCTGGTAGGCATCGCGCAGGGTGGAGTACGGGACGTGGCCGAGGCTCGGGAGCTTGGTGCCGGGGCCGACGGAGCCGAGGACCCAACGCGGCCGGTCCGGACTGGACCAGCCGTCGGTGACCTCCCGGGCCAGGCGCGCCCCGGCGTCGGCCAGCTCCCGGATCCGGTGTTCGATGCCGTACTCCCCGAGGTTGCCGAGGTTGGCGCCGAAGGTGTTGGTCTCGACGCAGTCGACCCCCACGGCCAGGAAGGCCTCGTGGACCGCCTGGACGACCTCCGGCCGGGTGACGTTGAGGACCTCGTTGCATCCCTCGTGGCCCTCGAAGTCGTCCAGGTCGAGGTCGCTGGCCTGCAGCATCGTGCCCATCGCCCCGTCCGCGACGACGACACGCTCGGACAGCGCACGGCGCAGGGAGTCGGCGGTGGCAGGCATGCGGCCAGGCTAGCCCTGGGCCGGGCGCCTCACCGGGTCGTCCGGTCAACCCGACCGCAGGCTCTACGCTGGCGGTCGGTGCGCGAGGAGGTGACGTGATCGAGCTGGAGCGCGTTCCCGAGCTGGTCGACCCGGTCCTGGTGGCGGCGTTCGAGGGGTGGAACGACGCCGGCGACGCGGCGACCGGGGCGGTGGAGCACCTGGAGGGAGCGTTCTCGGCAGACCCGCTGGCCGCGCTCGACCCCGAGGACTACTACGACTTCCAGGTCAGCCGGCCGCTGGTCGCCGTCGACGAGGCCGGGGTGCGGCGCCTCGAGTGGCCGACCACGCGCGTCTCGCTCGCGCGGTCGGCCGGCGGGCGTCGCGACCTCGTCCTGGTCCGCGGCATCGAGCCCAACATGCGGTGGCGGTCCTTCTGCGGCGAGATCGTGGAGCTGTGCGCGGACCTCGCCGTCGAGACGGTGGTGTCGCTCGGCGCCCTGCTCGCCGACGTGCCGCACACCCGCCCGGTGCCCGTCACGGGGACGAGCAACGATCCCGACCTCGGGCGCTCGCTCGGCCTGGACGCGTCGCGGTACGAAGGGCCCACCGGCATCGTCGGCGTGCTCCAGGACGCCGCCGCCCGGGCGGGCCTTCCCTCGGTGTCGTTCTGGGCGGCAGTCCCCCACTACGTGGCACAGCCGCCGTGCCCCAAGGCCACGCTCGCCCTGCTGCGGCACGTCGAGGAGATGCTCGACGTGGCCGTCCCCCTCGGTGACCTGCCGGAGGATGCGCGGGCCTGGGAGAGGGGCGTCGACGAGCTGGCTCGCGAGGACGAGGAGATCGCCGACTACGTGCACCGGCTCGAGCAGGCCAGGGACACGACGGAGCTTCCCGAGGCGTCGGGGGAGCACATCGCCCGCGAGTTCGAGCGGTACCTGCGTCGGCGGGGCCCTGAGGACGAGGGGCGCTGACGCGCGGGACTCACCGCAGCGCCACCCCGAGCAAGGCATCCGTGAGCGCCGCGACGGCCGGCGGGGCGGTGGGGTCGTCGCCACCGCGGGCCAGCGCCTCGTCGGCCCAGCGGTCCACTGCCCGCAGGGCGCCGGGCGCGTCCAGGTCGTCGGACACCCGCCGGCGCACCGCCTCCAGCGCTGGCGCCGCGGGCGGCCCGGCCGGGAGAGCTGTGGCCGCCCGCCACCGGTCGAGCCGTCCGACGGCCGCGCGGAGGTCGCCGTCGCCCCACTCCCAGTCCGTACGGTAGTGGTGGCCCAGCAGAGCCAGGCGGACGGCCATCGCGTCGACGCCGTCCTCGCGGAGCCGCGACACGAAGACCAGGTTCCCCAGCGACTTGGACATCTTCTCGCCGTCCAGCCCCACCATCCCGGTGTGGACGTAGGTGCGCGCGAAGGGCCAGGCCGCCTCGGCGACGTGCGCCTGGGAGGCGCACATCTCGTGGTGAGGGAAGGCGAGGTCGGTACCACCTCCCTGGACGTCCAGGCCCATGCCCAGGTGGTGCAGCGCGATCGCCGTGCACTCGACATGCCACCCCGGGCGTCCCCGCCCGAGGGCGGACTCCCAGGAGGGCTCCTCGGGCCGCTCCCGCTGCCAGAGCAAGCAGTCCAGCGGGTCCTTCTTGCCCGGACGGTCGGGGTCCCCCCCGCCTTCCCGGAACGCGTCGACCATGGTCGGCAGGGGGAGGCCGGCCACCCCGCCGAAGCGGGCGTCGGCGGCGACCGAGAAGTAGAGGTCGCCGCCGAGCTCGTAGACCGCCCCGAAATCTCGCAGCCGCTCCACGACCTCCACGACGAGCGGGATCGACTCGACCGCGCCGACGTAGTCCGTCGGTGGCAGCACGCGGAGCGCGGTCATGTCGGCCCGGAACAGCGCGGTCTCGCGGTCCGCCACCTCCCGCCAGTCCTCCCCTCGCGCCACGGCCCGCTCGAGCAGGGGGTCGTCGACATCCGTGACGTTCTGGACGTAGTGGACGTCGTGCCCGGCGTCGCGCCACGCGCGGTGGAGCAGGTCGAAGGTGACGTAGGTGGCCGCGTGCCCGACGTGGGTGGCGTCGTACGGGGTGATGCCGCACACGTACATGCGGGCGACCGGGCCGGGCGCGGTGCTCCGCACCGCACGGGCGGCAGTGTCGTGGACGCGCACGGGCAGGCCGCTCCCCGGGAGGCGGGGGAGGTCGGGCGACGGCCAGGAGCGCATGCGCGCGAGCCTAGCCCGGGGGTCCGGAGGGTGGCCCGTCAGAACGCGGGCCACGGGATCGACGGCCAGTGCTCCCCGGGGGCGGGGAACCGGTCCCGCGCGAGCAGGTCGGCAGCTCGGTGGCGGGTCGCGCGCACCTCGTCGGACCGGAGCAGCCCGTTCAACGTCTCGGCGAGCGGTCCACCCGGCGCCAGCTGACCGGCCAGCCGGCGCAGGACGGTCCGCTCCTCCCCCGCCAGGCGACGGCCGGCCCATCCCCACAGGACCGTCCGCAGCTTGGGCTCCACGTGGAATGCGACGCCGTGGTCCACGCCGTGCAGGTGGCCGGACGGCGTCGGCAGCAGGTGGCCCCCCTTGCGATCGGCGTTGTTGAGGACGACGTCCAGTACCGCCGTCCGCCGCAGCCGTGGGTCGTCCAGGTGCACGAGCGACACCGGCCGCCCGGCCTCGTCGGCAGCGTCGAGCACCCGGAGCCAGCCGGGCGGGATCCGCCCGGCCGGGACCACGTCGACGAGGAGCTCCTCGACGGTGGCGACCCACAGCTGCACCATGCCGGGTCCGAACGGTCCGTCCCGCAGCACCGTGGGCGGGACGAGCCGCCAGCCGCTGGCCTCCGACACCGCGTGGGCGGCGACCTCACGGCCGGCCAGGCTGCCCTCCGGGAAGTCCCAGAGCGGCCGCTCCCCCGAGACCGGCTTGTAGACGCAGGCCGTCTCGACCCCCTCGCCCTGCAGCCTGCAGTAGAGCGTGGTGTTGGAGGCGGCCACCAGGCGGCCCTCCACGACGAGATCCCCTTCGTGCAGGAGGCGTCGCGCCTGGGCCTCGTCGGCGGGAGGTGGCGCCTCGGGTACGGGGAGGGTCATGCGCGTGACCTCAGCCGCGCCGGCGGAAGCCGTTCTGCCGAGGGCAGACGTGACCCCCCGGGTCGAGCGGTTGGGCGCAGAGCGGGCACGCCGGCCGACCGGCCGAGACGACGGCGCGGGCCCGGACGACGAAGGCCCGGGCCGCCTCGCCGGAGAGGCGCACGGTCAGCACGTCGCGGCCGTCGTCCTCGTCGTCCTCGTCGGATACGTCGGATACATCGGAATCGTCGGCCTCCTCGTCGAGTCCCTCCCGCACGGCGAAGGCCTCGACGACGACCCGCTCCCCCTCACCCTCCCAGCCCAGGCGCAGGACTCCGACCCGGAACTCCTCCACGATCGGTTGCTCGAGGGGCTCGAGGTCGTCGACCTCGGACGGCGTCGCGGCGGGCACGTCGGCCGTGCCGTCCGTCCGTCGGACGACTTCGTCGAGCAGCGCGTCGAGCCTTTCGGCGAGGACGGACACCTGCTCCTTCTCCAGCGCGACGCTGACGAGCCGATCGACGTCGCGGGCCTGCAGGTAGAACGTCCGCTGCCCCGGCTCGCCGACCGTGCCGGCGACGAACCGATCGGGCAGGTCGAAACGGAACACCTGACGAGCCACGACACGACCCTAGGCCGTTCCCGCACCGCCGCCCACCGCGGCGTCTCCGGGCGGGATCCGGCGTCGCCTCCGTCGCGCGGGGGGACGGAGGTCCGCGAGGTCGCCGCCGGTGTCGTTGAGCCGGAGCACGAACGGCCGCACCTCGGTGTAACGCACGACGCTGACCGAGCAGGGATCCACCACGAGGCGCTGGAACTGGTCGAGGTGCAGGCCGAGCGCGTCCGCCAGCACGGCCTTGATGACGTCGGCGTGCGAGACGACGACCCACGGCACGTCGGGCCCGGCAGTCCGAGCGACGCGCGTGTCGTGGTCGCGGACCGCCTCGACAGCGCGGGCCTGGACGGCGCGTAACGACTCGCCGCCCGGGAAGCGGACGGCCGACGGGTGCGCCTGCACGACCTTCCACAGCGGGTCGCGGGCCAGCTCCTTGAGGGACCGACCGGTCCAGTCGCCGTACTCGCACTCGACGAGCCGGTCGTCGACCTGGTGCACTGCGCCGTCCCGCGACCGGAGCACCTCGCGGACGGTCTCCAGGCAGCGCTGCAGCGGGCTCGTGACCACCGCGGCCAACGGCATCCCGGCCAGCCGGAGCGCCAGGGTCCGCGCCTGGGTCTGCCCCGTCTCGTCCAGCCCGACCCCGGGGGACCGGCCGGCCAGCACCCCGTCCCTGTTGGCGCCGGTGCGCCCGTGCCGGACGAGCAGGACGGTGGGCACGGACCCGAGGGTACGAGTTGCGCCGAAACACTCGCGCGGCGACGCCGGATCGGCTACTCATGGTGGTGGATGCGACGGCGCACCGGGTCGGGGGCCTGCGTGGTGCGCGGGTGGGGGGAAGGAGTCGGTCCGCGATGGCGTCCCGGCGTTGGGGAGGGAGGGTGGCCGCACCCGCGGTCGCCCTGCTCGTGCTGCTGTCCCCGGCGTCCCCGGCGTCCCCGGCGGTCGGGCAGGAGTCCCCTGAAGAGGAGGCGACCGTGACGCCGGCCGAGTCGCCCACCTCGCCTGAGTCCGACCCGACGCCGCCCGAACCGGCGCCCGAGCCGGCCCCCGAACCGGCGCCCGAACCGGCGCCCGAGCCGGCGCCCGAGCCGGCCCCCACCGCTGCCCCGCCGCCGTCCACCCCACCACCGTCCACGGGAGCGTCCCCGGCCGGGCCCCCTACCGGTCCACCGAGTGGACCCGCGCCGGCCGGGCCGGGGGTCCTCTCGCCGTTCGACCCGCTGCCCGCACCGGCGGGCCCCGGGGGGCGGAGCGCGGCTGAGCCCGACGACCACCACCACGACCTGACGGGGGCGATCGCGGTGGTGGAGGCGGCGCAGGCGGCACTGGCCGCCGCCCGAGCGGACCTCACGGCTGCCCGGGCGGCGGCCGACCAGGCACGGACCGAGATGGCGGCGGCCCGCGCCAGGGACGAGGAGCTGCGCAGGGACCTCGCCGTGGCCGTCCAGGCCGAGGAGCGGGCCCAGCGATCCGTCGACCGGGTCCGGGGCCGGATGGCCGCCGCCCGGGCGGACCTCGGCGAGGTCGCGCGGCAGGCCTACCGCGGCGTGTCCTACGCGACCCTCTCGGTGGTGCTGGACGCCGACACGCCGGGGGACTTCGCCGAGGGGTACGTCGGCATGCAGGCCCTCATCCGCGCGAACGACAGCGCGCTGGGTGCCCTTGCCAGCGACCGGGCGGACCTCGTCGACGAGCTCGCCCGCCTCGAGGCGGCCCGGGAGCTGCAGCAACGGCTCAAGCGCGAGTCCGAGGCGGCCCTGGCGGCCACCGAGACGGCGGAACGGACCGCGCGCGAGCTGGAGCGGCACCTGGCCGACCTGGTCACCAGGCGGGCGGACGCGCTCGCCGCCGCGGAGGAGGCGCGCCTCGCCGATTACCAGCGCCACCAGGCCTTCCTCGCCCAGTCCAGCGCCGTAGGAACGACGATCCTCGACGGGGCGGCCCGCCTGCGTGGCGCCGACGTCGTGAAGGGGACGGGTGACTTCGTGCGCCCCGGCGACGGACCCGTCACCTCACGGTTCGGACCGAGGCTGCACCCCATCCTCGGATACGTGAAGGTGCACACCGGGATCGACCTCGGGCGAGGGGACGGCTACGTCTACGCCGCCGACAGCGGCACCGTGGTCGTCGCCGGGTCCAACCCCGCGTACGGGACCATGACCGTCGTCGACCACGGCGGCTTCGGCGGCCAGCAGCTGGCCACGCTCTACGCGCACCAGGCGAGGCTCTTCGTGGCGGAGGGCGACGTCGTCGTGCGCGGGCAGCGGATCGGCCTGATCGGGTCCACCGGCTACTCGACCGGGCCGCACCTGCACTTCGAGGTGCGGCTGGACGGCCGGGCGGTGGACCCGTGGCCCTGGA
>DATHUJ010000240.1:0-53710 GCA_035462375.1 Jiangellales bacterium | reverse complement strand
GCGTGGAGTCGGTCCTTGAAGTCCTGGCGGATCAGGCGGCGGGCCAGGGCGGCGAGGATCTTCATGTGCTCGCTGCCCCCACCCTCCGGCGCGGCGATGAGGAAGATGAGCGTCGCCGGGCCGTCGGAGGCGCCCCAGTCGATGCCGTGCGAGGCGCGGCCGAAGCCCAGGCTGGGCTCCGTGACATGGACGGAGCGGCAGTGCGGGATCCCGATCCCGCCCTCGATGCCGGTCGGCATCTGCGCCTCCCGAGCGGCCACGTCGGCGAGGAAGCCCTCCAGGTCGGTGACCCTGCCCGCGGCGGCGAGGCGCTCGGCCAGGCTGCGGGTGGCGGCCCCCCGCTCCGTGGCGCTGAGGTCGAGGTCGACGAGGTCGGGGGTGATGAGGGTCTGGTCGCTCATGCGGCGTCTCCGGTGAGTGGGCGGGCGAGATCCGGGGTCGGGTCGAGGTGGACGAGGTCGGTGCGGAGGTCGTCGGGACCGGGCAAGGCGCTGCCCGGGAGGGTCACGGCCGCTGTCCCGAAGGCGACGGCGGCCCGGAGGGCGACGGGCCCGGCGCCGCCGGCGGCGAGGAAGCCGGCCAGCGTCGAGTCGCCGGCACCCACGGTGCTGCGGACGGTCACCCGCGGGCCGCGGGCGAGGGTGGCGCCCTCGCGGTCGACGAGCAGCGCCCCCTGGGCGCCGAGAGAGACCAGGACGGCGCCCACGCCACCGGTGACGAGTGCCTGCGCGGCGTCGGCGACGTCGCCGAGCGTGGTGAGGGACCGACCCACCAGCTCGGCCAGCTCCTCGTGGTTGGGCTTCAGCAGGTCCGGTGCCGCGGGCACGACGGCGGCCAGGGCTGGGCCGCTGGTGTCGACGGCGGTCCTGGCGCCCGCGGCCCGGGCCCGTTCGACGAGTTGGGCGTAGAACGAAGCGTCGACGCCGCGCGGAAGGCTGCCGCAGCCCACGACCCAGGTCGCGCGGGCTGCCAGCTCCTCGACCCGTTCCTCCAGCGCTGTCACCTCCAGCGCGGTCAGGGGAGCGCCGGGTTCGTTGACCTTGGTCGTGGTGCCGTCGGGCTCGACGAGCGTGACGTTGCTGCGGGTGGCGCCGGCCACGGGCACTGGCACGGTGGGGACCAGCTGCGGTGCGAGCAACGCGGCCAGTTGCGCACCCTCGGCTCCGCCGGACGGGAGGACCGCCACCGTGGGCCGGCCGTGCTGTGCCAGGGCGCGCGACACGTTGACGCCCTTGCCGCCCGGGTCGACCCGGACCGCGCGGGCCCGGATCACGGCGCCCCGCTCGAGGAGGTCGATCTCGATGGTCCGGTCGAGGCTCGGGTTGGGCGTGACCGTGACGATCATGCGAGCACCACCTCGGGTCCGGCCGCCTCGAGGGCGCGCGCGTCGGTCGCCGGCAGCCGGGTGTCGGTGACCAGCACGTCGATCTCGTCCAGCCCGGCGAAGCGCGCGAACTGGTCGGCGCCGGCCTTCCCGGCGTCGGCCAGGACGACGCGCTGGCGCCCGACGCGCAGCATGGCCCGCTTGACCGTGGCCTCGGCCCGGTCCGGCGTGGTCAGGCCGCCCTCCACGGAGAACCCGTTGGCACCCAGGAAGGACACGTCCACGTGGACCTCGTGGAGGGCGTGCAGGGCCCACTCGTCGACCGTGGCGAGGGTCGTGCCGCGGACCCGGCCACCGAGCAGGTGGATCGTGATGCCCGGCGCGGTTGCCAGCAGCGTGGCGAGGGGCACGGCGTTGGTCACCACGTCGAGCTCGCGACCGCCCAGCAGGCGGGCCAGCCGGGCCGTGGTGGTGCCGGCGTCCAGGAGGACGCTGCCGTGCTCAGGGACCAGGTCAAGCGCGGCCTTCGCGATCCGCTCCTTCTCGGCAGCAGCCGTCACGTCGCGCTGCGCCAGCCCCGGTTCGAAGTCCAGCCGCTCCACGGGGATCGCCCCACCGTGGACGCGACGCAGCAGCCCCTGCCGCTCCAGCGCCGAGAGGTCGCGGCGGATCGTCTCGGGCGTGACCCGGAGGGAGGTCGCCACGGCGGCGACCTCGACGCGCCCCTCGGAGCGGGCGATGGTCAGGATCGCTTGCTGGCGTTCTGGGCCGTACATCAGCGGGTCTCACCCCCGATCCCTACCTGTGTCTGGATCTGAGCATGCCCGAGTCTGTTGGTTTCGGTCAAGAGGCTGCAACGCCGTTCCTGAACCGTGTTCCGCGATCCCACCCGGCCCGGGTCACATCCGGCCCGGGTCACATCCGGCCCGGGCGCGCTCCCGGCCGGGACACCACCCTGGCAGCCAGCGCGCAGGCCGCCCGTAGCGCCACCGGCGGCTCGGCGCCCCCCAGCCGGGAGTGCAGCCAGCCGGCGGCGAAGGCGTCGCCGGCGCCCGTGCTCTCCGGCGAGTCCACCACCAGGTCGGCGGGCACCCGGACCGCCGGGGAACCGTCCTCGCACCAGAGCGCGCCGCCCGGCCCGAGCGTGACCACCACCTCCCGGGCGTGCCTGGTGAGGACCGCCCCCGCCGCGGCCGGTTCGGCCTCGCCCGTGAGCACGGCGGCCTCTTCGGCATTCGGCAGCAGCAGGTCCACCGGACCGAGCAGGTCCAGGAAGCGAGCGCCCCCCAGCTCCGCGAGCGGCACGGCGCTCGCGGGGTCCACCGACACGGTCATCCCGGCTGACCGCGCCCGCTCGACCGCGGCCACGGCGGCCGGCCGCGATCCGGCGTGCAGCACCGGGTAGCCGGACAGGTGCAGGTGCCGGCCCGGGGCGAAGCAGGCCACGGGCAGGTCCGCCGGTGCCAGCCGGGCGCTGGCGCCCGGGTCGACGAGGAAGTCGCGTTCCCCGTCCGCGTGCACGAGCACCACGCAGGCGCCCGTCGGGGCGTCGGGGTCCCGAGCCAGCTCGGTCCGGACGCCCGCTGCCACCAGCCCGTCCTCCGCCGCTGTCCCGTACCGGTCGGTGCCCACGCGTCCGACGAAGGTCACCGGGACGCCCAGCGTGGCCAGCCAGGCCGCGACGTTGCCTCCCGACCCGCCGCCGTGCACGGAGACGGCCGCGGGAGCGTCGCTGGCGTGGGTACGGGGCGTGTCCGCCCGGACCAGGACGTCGGTCAGCAGGTCCCCGACGACGACGACCGGAGGCGGACGCGTCATCGCGCGGCCAGCGCTGCGGAGACCGCCACAGCCACCCGGGCCGCCAGCTCGGCGTTGGCCCGGACGAGGGCCACGTTGGCGCGCAGGCTCGCCCCTCCCGTCGCCGCGTGGACGTGGGCCAGGAGGTGGGGGGTGAGGTCCCGGCCGCCGATCCCGGCCGCTGCCGTGGCCGAGAGCGCCTCCGCGAGGACCCGGTCGTGCAGGGTGGGGTCGAGCTCCGCGTCGGCCGGGACCGGCCGGGCCACGACCAGGGCCTGGGGGAGGCCAAGGTCGTGCCGGGCCAGGGCGACCCGGGCCACCTCCTCCGGCGAATCGGCCCGCCAGGTGACCGGAGCGCCACCGTCGGCGACGTAGAAGCCGGGGAAGCGGTCGGTGCGGTAGCCGAGCACACCCACCGACAGGGTCTCGAGGCGTTCGACCGTCGCCGGCACGTCCAGGATCGACTTCACCCCGGAACAGACGACCACCAGCGGGCAGGAGGCGAGGACGTCGAGGTCCGCCGAGACGTCGAAGCTGGTCGCTGCACCGCGGTGGACGCCCCCCAGACCCCCGGTCGCGAACGCCGCGATACCCGACCGCGATGCCACCCACGCCGTAGCCGCCACCGTGGTGCCGGCCGGCACTCCCTGCGCGAGGGCGGGTGCCACGTCCCGGAGCGACGCCTTGACGACCGCAGGGTCCTCGCAGACCCGACCGAGCTGCTCCGACGTGAGGCCCACGCGGACCGCTCCGTCGAGCACCGCGACCGTCGCGGGCACCGCACCGGCGTCGCGCACGACCCGCTCGAGACCAACACCCACCTCCAGGTTGACCGGGCGCGGCAGGCCGTGGGCGAGCAGCGTGGACTCCAGGGCGACGACCGGACGCCCAGAGTCCAGGGCGTCACGCACCTCGGCGGATCGGACCAGCACCGCGCCACGCTACCGGCGTCGGCGCTAGCGTGACCGTCGTGACGGCGCCGGCGGCAGGAGGGCGGGGGGCGGGCTATCCGGGGCACTGGGAGGCCGATGTGGTGCTCTCCGACGGCGCCACGGCCCACCTGCGACCCATCACCCCGGGCGATGCCGCCCGGCTGGTGACCTTCTACAGCCGGGTCAGTGACGAGTCGAAGTACTACCGCTTCTTCGCGCCCTACCCGACGCTCACCGACCGCGACGTGGAGAACTTCACCCACGTCGACCACGACGAGCGCGTCGCGTTCATCCTGCTGGTCGGCGACGAGATGATCGCCGTGGGCCGCTACGACCGGGTGGGCCCGCGCGAGGCCGAGGTGGCGTTCTTGGTGGAGGACGCGCACCAGGGCCGCGGGGTCGGCAGCGTCCTGCTCGAGCACCTGGCCCAGGCGGCCCGGGAGCGCGGGATCCGCCGCTTCGTCGCCGACGTCCTGCCGCGCAACCGCAGGATGATCACGGTCTTCCGCGACGCCGGCTACACGGTCGACAACACCATGGAGGAAGGCGTCATCCACCTCCAGTTCGAGATCCGCCCGACCGAGCACAGCCTGGAGGTCAGCGCGGCCCGCGAGCACCGCGCCGAGGCCCGGTCGATCCAGCGGCTGCTGACACCCGGCTCCGCGGCCGTCGTGGGGGCCAGCCGAACACGCGACACGGTCGGCCACGCCCTGGTCCGCAACCTCGTCCTGAGCGGCTTCACCGGGCCGGTCTACGCCGTCAACCCGGCCGCTCCCGCGGTGTCCGGGGTGCCTGCCTTCGCCTCCGTCGGGGACGTCCCGGCCGACGTCGACCTGGCCGTCGTGGCGGTCCCGGCGGAGGCCGTCGCCGACGTGGTGCTCGACTGCGCCCGCAAGGGGGTCAGGGGTCTCGTGGTGGTGTCCGCCGGCTTCGCGGAGTCCGGCGAGGAGGGCCGGGCCCGGCAGCGCGCTCTGGTCCGCCTGGCCCGGGCGAACGGGATGCGCGTGGTGGGGCCCAACTGCCTCGGCATCGTCAACACCGACGCCGAGGTCTCGCTCAACGCTTCGCTGGCGGCGGTCGTGCCACCGCGCGGGAGGATCGGCTTCTTCTCCCAGTCCGGCGCCCTCGGCTCGGCCCTGCTCGCCCAGATGGCCGAACGGGGACTCGGCCTCTCCACCTTCGTCTCGGCCGGCAACCGCGCGGACGTGTCCGGCAACGACCTGCTGCAGTACTGGGAGGAGGATCCGGCCACCGAGGTGGTGCTCCTCTACCTCGAGTCCATCGGCAACCCGCGCAAGTTCGCCCGGCTCGCCCGGC
Source organism: Jiangellales bacterium (assembly GCA_035462375.1). Classification (GTDB taxonomy): domain Bacteria; phylum Actinomycetota; class Actinomycetes; order Jiangellales; family Jiangellaceae; genus DASTQL01. Next base: position 48,340 of record DATHUJ010000240.1, on the reverse strand, counting down.
GCGTGGCCCGCACGAAGCCCGTCGTCGCGGTCCGCACCGGGCTGTACACCCAGGGGGTCCCGCTGGGCCACGCCGTCCGGACCTCCGACGCCCCGCCGGCCGCCCACGAGGCGATGTTCCGCCAAGCGGGAGTGATCCGGGTCGGGACGCTCGCCGAGATGTTCGACGTCGCGCAGGTGCTGGCCTTTCAACCGCTGCCTGCCGGCCGACGGGTCGCCGTCGTCGGCAACTCCGACGCCCTCGGCCTCCTCGCCGCCGACGCGGCCACCACGTCCGGGCTGGAGGTCGTCGGCGAGGCGCAAGACCTTGGGCCCCGGGCGGGCGGGGCGGACTTCGAGCACGCGCTCGCCGCCCTGATGGAGGACCCGGTCGTCGACTCGATGCTGGTCGTCTTCGCGCCGACTGTTCGGTCCACGGCCGCCGGCGAGATCGCTAGGGTGCTGGCGGGCGTTGCGGCCCGGTCGCGCAAGCCGATCGTCACGACCTTCCTGGGGACCGGTGGCGTCCCGGCGGCGCTGAGCCACCTGGACGAGCACGGGATCCCGCAGCGCGGCTCGGTCCCCTCGTACCCGTCCCCGGAGGAGGCGGCCAGGGCGCTCGGGCACGTCACGGCGTACGCCGCGTGGCGGGCCACACCGACCGGGCGGGTGCCCGAGGTCGCCGGCTGCGACCCGGCGGGGGCGCGTCGCATCGTCCGTCAGGTGCTGGCCGCCGAGCCCCAGGGGGCTGATCTCGCGGGGCCACCGCTGCGCTCGATACTGGCCTGCTACGGGATCGACCTGCTCGAGATGGTGCCCGTCCCCGACGTCGCGAGCGCCGTGGCCGCGGGGGAGCGGATGGGTTGGGACGTCGTCCTCAAGGCCACGGCGCCTCACCTGCGCCACCGTCCCGACCTCGCCGACGTCTGGCGCAACATCGACACCCCGGAGGGGATGCGCGACGCCTGGGCGACGATGTGCGTGACGCTCGCCGACCCGGCCGAGGCGCACTTCGTGGTCCAGCCGATGGCCCCGTCGGGCGTCCCCGTCACGGTACGGGCCCGCGAGGACGACCTGTTCGGACCGATCGTCTCGTTCGGGGTGTCCGGGGTGGCCACGGAGCTGCTGGGCGACCGGGCCCACCGCATCCCGCCGCTGACCGACCGGGACGCGAAGGCGATGGTCGACGAGATCAAGTCTGCTCCGCTGCTCCGCGGCTACCGCGGCGGCGAGGTCGCCGACCTGCCGGCCGTGCACGACCTGCTCCACCGCGTGTCCCGGCTCACCGACGACCTGCCGGAGGTCTCGTTCCTCGACCTCGACCCGGTGCTGGTGGCGCGGGAGGGGCTGTCCGTCGTGAACGCCACGGCCCGGGTGGCCCCGCCACCGCTGCGGTCCGACTGGTACACCCGCCGCCTCGGGTGAGGAGCGGGTGCAAGGATGCGCCCATGCCCGACATCAGTCCCCGCATGATGCTCCGGCTGGAGATCCAGCGGGCCGGCTACTACCCGGACCTCGTCTCCGACACCCTGGAGACGGCTCTGGCCGGCGAGCCGGTCACCTCCTACGTCGTGCACCACGAGCCGCACTTCGACGGTGACGAACTGCGGCGTCATGTGAGCGTGCTCGTCTTGACACCCACGCGCCTGGTGGTCGGGCACACCGACGAGTACCCAGCCGACGACGAGCACCCGCTGCCCTACGCCTCGACGTCGACGGAGGCCGTGCCGCTGGACCGGATCGGCTCGGTCGTCGTGAGTCGTACCGTCAGCTCACCGGCCACGTACGAGGAGGGGGGGCCCGTCCGCGAGGTGGTGGTGACCGTCGGCTGGGGGGCGGTGAGCCGGGTCGACCTCGAACCCGCCACGTGTGGCGACCCGCAGTGCGAGGCCGACCACGGGTACACCGGGACCGTGACCTCGGACGACTTCTCCCTGCGGGTCAGCGAGGCAGCTGAGGGGCGGGACCGGGTGGATGCCCTGCTCACCTTCGCCCGAGCCCTGTCCGCCGCCACGGCCCGGTCGCGGTGACCCTGCCGTCCGACGCCGTCCTGCCCCGGTACGGCGGTGGGTCGATCGCCGACCTGATGCCTTCTGCGCTCGGGGCGCTGGGTGTGCCCGGCGAGGACGACCTGATCGGGCTGCCGGCCTGCCGGTCCCTCTGCGTGCTCCTGGTCGACGGTCTGGGGCGCAACCTGGTGCAGGCGCACCCGTCCCACGCCCCGTTCCTGACCTCCCTGCTGCGGCCGGGCAGGGACCTCACGGCCGGGATCCCATCGACGACGGCGACGAGCCTGGCCAGCCTCGGCACCGGGCTCGTCCCAGGACGCCACGGGCTGGTCGGCTACACGTCGAGGCTGCCGGGGACCGACCGGTTGCTCAACGCGTTGCGCTGGGACGAGCACGTGGACCCGGTCGACTACCAACCGCACCCGACCGTCCTCGAGCGTGGTGCGCGCGCGGGCGTGCAGGTGACCGTGGTCGGCCAGCGCCGCTTCCGCTCGTCCGGCCTCACGCGGGCGGGTCTGCGCGGGGGGTCCTTTGTGGGCGCGGACACCCTCGGGGAACGGGTCGCCGCGGCAGCCGCTGCGGCCTCGGCCGGGCCGCGCAGCCTCGTCTACGCCTACGACGGCGACCTGGACCTCACCGGGCACCGGGTCGGGTGCGGGTCGGCCGCCTGGCGACACCAGCTGGCCATGGTCGACCGGTTCGCCGAGGAGCTCTACGACGCCCTGCCGCTCGGGTGCGTGCTCGTCGTCACGGGTGACCACGGCATGGTCGACGTGCCGCCCGACGGTCGCGTCGACGTCGACGACGTCCCCGCGTTGCGGGAGGGCGTGCTGGTCGTGGGTGGCGAGGCCCGCCTGCGCCACCTGTACGTCCGGGACGGCGCCGGCCCGGACGTCGTCGCGGCCTGGCGCTCGACGCTGGGACCGCGTGCCTCGGTGGTCGATCGCGCGGACGCGGTCGGCGCGGGTTGGTTCGGGGCGGTCGAGGCGCGGGTGGCCGAACGGCTCGGCGACGTCGTGGTCGCCTGCCACGGCGACCTCGCCGTGGAGGTCCGCAGCGTCTTCCCGGTCGAGGCCACCCTGGTCGGCCTGCACGGATCCGTCAGCGAGGACGAGATGGTCGTGCCGCTGCTCGTGGCGGAGGCCTGAGGGGGCCGCCGGCTATGCCGGTTATGCCGGCTACACCGGCTACACCGGCTACACGGTCACCCAGCTCGTGACGACGGGCTGCCCCTCGGCGTCGGGGAACCGGCAGGTCAGGCTCAGCGGACCGGCCGGGACGGTCTCGACCCGGAATCGGCCCAGGTCGTCGGCGACGACGTTGAGCGTCCCGCCCGAGTGGCGGACCTCCACCTCGGCCCGACGGGGACGCACGATCTGGCCCAGCAGGTGGCGCTGAGTCCCGGCGGTCCCGATCTCGACGACCAGGGTGGTGGGACCGGCGGTGAAGGTCAGCAGGCGGGGTGCGCCGGGGCCGCGCACGGCGCCGGACTCCAGGGCGGTGTCGGCGACCAGCTCCGCGAGCTCGGCGTCCACCGTGCGCCAGGTGAAGGACGCCCGCGCGGCCTCGAGCAGCACCTCGGGTACCGGGTCGGCCTCGGCGAGCGCCTCACGGAGACCGTCCAGCAGTCGGCGGTCGGCGCTGCTCAGCTCTCGGTCAACCACGGCGACCTCCTCGTGTCGTGCTCCGCGGGCTCGGCGGGCACCCGGTCGAGCAGGCGGCGGAGCTGGTCGAGGCAGCGGCCCCGCGTGGGACCGATGCTCCCGACCGGCATGTCCAGGGTCGCGGAGACCTCGGCGTAGCTGGGGGCAGGATCGGCAGTGAGGAGCCGGAGCAGGGCCTGGCACCGGCCGGACAGGCCGGCGAAGGCCGCCACGACGGCGGCCCGCTCCTCGCGGGCGAGCAAGGCGGCCTCCGGTCCTGGTGCGGACGGCTCACCGTGGTCGGCATGATCGCCGGGGTCGCGCCCCAGGGCGACGTCCTCGTCCGGGAGCTCGCGCCCGCGCAGCCGGAGCAGGCGCAGGCACTCACGCCGCGCAGTCTGTGACAGCCAGCCGCCGAGGTGGTCGGGCTCGCGCACCTGGTCGAGGTGCTCGACCAGGCGCAGCCAGGTGGTCTGGAAGACGTCGGAGGCGTCTGCGTGGCCGATCCGGTGGCCGCGGGCCACGGCCCAGACGAGACCGGAGTAGCGCTCGACGATCTCGTTCCACGCGGACTGGTCACCGGCAGCGGCATCACGCACGAGCTCGGCGGTCGTGCGATCGCCCACGGAGCCCTCCACCCCTGCACACCTGCGGCGCCGTCGGCCCCCGCACGCCCTGACCGGACGATACCGCCCGTACGGTCACGCAGCGGCATCCGGCGCACTCCCGTGGTGTCGGCCCGCGACCCGTCCATGCTCTCCACCTCCTCGACCTCTCCCGTACGACAACAGGCAGCCGGGGCCGCCGGACCGGCCTCCCCCCGGGCACCGGTCCGGCGCCCCGCAGTCCCCCGTGTCGGTCCCACCCCCCGGTCAGACCGGGCGCACGAGACGTCGCCGTCCCCTGCGCCTCGCCCTCACCGCGTGGACCGTGACGATGCGGTCCCGTCGGCGGGACCGCTCGCTGCCAACCCCGGACACCGTGCCCGTCCAGGTCGAGTCGGTGACGCGGGTCCGTGACCTGGCCACCGGGCACCCCCTGCCTCGAGCTGCGGCACGGCCTCCGAGGCGGCCGCGGGACGCGGGTGCGTCCACCAGGAGGAGAGCCGAGGAGGGCTGGTGATACCTCGCAGGGTGGAAAGTGTCGGACGTTCGCGACAGCCGAGCTCCGGCCGGTCAGTCGCCCTTGCGGCGACGGCCGAACATGATCTCGTCCCAGCTCGGCACGCTCGGGCGCCGGGCCCGGCCGCTGCCTGCGGACGGGTGCTCCTGACCCGCTGCCGGCCTCGCGGCGGCGCCCAACGGCTCGTCGAGGTCCGGGTGCTCGTCGTCGTGCTCGATGTGGCGCGCGATGTCGGACAGCCGCAGGCGCGCGTCGTCGACCCGTCTGGCCGCCGGCGCGAGCGGCACGGGGCCGGTGGGCTCGTCGTCCTCCGGCTGCTGCTGCGCGTCGCCCCCCGGCGGAGAAGCCTCCTCGGCCGCCGGCTCGTCGGCACCGAAGGCCAGCGCAGCGGAGACCGGGTCGCCCTCGTCGGAGGAGTCGGCGGAGCCCTCCTGGTCCTCTGGCACGACGGAGAGTCGGGCGGGCGGGGTCGGGGTCGAGGCCGGCCGGGGAGGCGGCGGCGGCGGCTTCTCCCCCGCGACGTAGCGGGCCTCGTCGTCGTCGGGGAGCAGGGAGCGTCCGGCCGGGTCGAAGACGAAGCGCGCGGACCTGGACTTGGCCCCGGCGCGCCACGTCGCGGAGACCGCCCACCGGCCGTCGCCCCGGCGCCACGCGTCCCAGACGACGTCCTCGGCGTCGTGCCCCTGCTCGGTGACCCGGCGGAGGACCGAGTCCTCCAGCAACGGGGCGGGGCCGTCCACCCCCGGCCGCCGCAACGCTGCCCGGCGGGCGCGGGCGGCCACGTGGTCACGCTCGTCGAGCACCGGTCCCGCGAATCGCATGATCCGGTCGACCGGGACCCCGGCCGCCTGGGCCACGGACTCCACGCTGTCGCCGCCCCGCACCCGCGCCTGGATCTCGCGCGGTCGGAGCTGGCTCTCCAGCTGGATCGCCAGCTGGCCGAGCCGGGCGCGGTCACCGCGCAGCGCTGCGTGGAGGCGCTCGTCGATGGGCAGCCGGGCGTCGGGCTCGCCGTCGTCGCCGGCGAGGATGAGATGGGTGCCGTCCTCGTCGACGGCGACGAGCCGCAGCTGGCGCATCCTCGACCTCCCGGTCCGTCGGTCAGGTGTCATCCTCACCCTCCCGGGGTGGCCGGACCAAGCCGCCATGCCGGGCGGGTCCTCGATTCCTCGGCGGCCTCGGCTCACGGGCCGAGGATGCGCTCGAGGTGAGGGTTGGCCAGCAGCCGCTCCGGGTCGGCCCTCTCTCGCGCGGCCCGGACGTCGGCGAAGCGCGGATAGGCGTCGGCGAGGTCCGCCGCAGTACGGGTGTGGAGCTTGCCCCAGTGCGGCCGCCCTCCGTAGGCGACGAAGAGCTCCTCGCAGGCGGCGAACCAGGCCGCGTGGTCGGTACGGGGGTAGGCGTGACAGGCGACGTACACGGTCTCGCGGCCGTGGGCCGTGGACAGCCAGACGTCGTCGGGCGGGGCGGAGCGGACCTCCACGGGGAACCCCGGCCGCCACGGACCCCGGACGGTGAGGTCCCGGAGGCTGCGCAGGACCGGGACGGCCACGCCGCGGGGGAGCGCATACTCCATCTCGAGGAAGCGGACCAGGCGCCGGCTGGTGAAGACCCGGTCGGAACGGTCCACGAGATCGCGGCGGGAGACCAGCCGGGCGGCGACCCGGTTGACCGGTCCGACGCCCGCCGGCGCCGCCCGGTGGATCCGCTGGACCAGGGAGAGCCCGGCGTTCTCGACGACGACGCCCTCCCACCAGGCCCGCCACCGCGGCAGGGGACGCACCGGACCCGGCGAGCGCGACCACCGCTTGAGCTGCACCGTGTCGGTGAACGGCAGCCAGTGCAGGTCGACGTGGTCCGCGCTCCCCAGGACGTCGTCGAAGCGCTCCAGCACCTGGTCGAACGACGCCGGCCCCTCGTCCGCGTGGAGCAGGTAGGAAGGCTCGACGCGAAGCGTGACCTCGGTCAGCACGCCGAGCGCACCGAGACCGAGGCGGGCGGCGTGGAAGAGCTGGGGGTCGCGGTCGGCCGAGCACGTCGCCACGGTGGCGTCCGGGAGCACGACCTGCAGCCCGGCGACCTGGGCGGACAGGGCAGCCGCGGCGCGGCCGGTGCCGTGCGTCCCGGTGGAGACCGCCCCCGCCACCGTCTGCCGGTCGATGTCCCCGAGCACGGCCAGGGCGAAGCCACGGGCGGCCAGCTCGTCGGCGAGCGTGCGCAGGGTGGTCCCGGCCCCCACGATGGCCAGGCCCAGGTCCGGGTCGACGGACCGCACGCCGGCCAGTCGGTCGAGCCGGACGTGCACACCGTCGGTGACCGCGAGGGGGGTGAACGAGTGCCCGCTGCCCACCGGTCGGACGCGGAGCCCGTCCCGCCGGGCCCGGGCCAGGCTCGCCGCCACGGCCGCCGCGTCGACCGGACGCTCGGTGCGTGCCGGTACGCAGGACGCCGTGTCCGCCCAGTTCCGCCAGGCGGTCGGGCGTCGGCTCACTCGGCGAACCCTAGGCGACGGTTCGGTCGTCAGGCCCTGACGGTGGTCGCCCGCGGGACGGCCGGGCGCAGCACGGCACCGGCCGCGGCGGCCACGGTGGCGACGAGGCCGCCGGCCACCGCGACCGCGAATCCGGCCGACGGGCCGGCGAGGTCGACGACCCGACCCGTCACCGCGGCTCCGAGGGCGACTCCGGCGCCCAGGGCCGTGGACACCCAGGCGAGCCCCTCGGTCAGCCGGCTCGGCGGGACCGTGCCCTCGACCAGGGAGAAGCCGGCGATCAGGGTCGGCGAGATGGTCAGTCCGCACAGCAGGGCAGCACCGGCGAGGGCGGGCACCGACCCGACGAACAGCAGCAGCACCGTGGCGACGGTCAGGGCGGCCTGGCCCACCACGAACCGCCGCTGGGCCGTCGAGCGCAAGGACATCGCCCCCACGACCACGCCGGCGAGCAGGCTGCCGGCGGCGAAGACGGCGAGCACCGGACCGGCGGCGGCACGGGTGGACACCTCCTCCGTGAAGGCGACCGTGGCCACCTCGATAGTCCCGAACAGCGACCCCATGCCGGCGAACGCGGCCACGACCCAGACCATGGTGCCCAGCGGCAGCGGTGCCCGCAGGACCCCCGGCTCCCTGCGTTGCGGTCGCGGCTCGCTGGCCCGCTGCGCGGCGAAGAGCAGGCCACCACCGAGGGTGAGGACCACGGTCGAGCCGAGCCCTGCCAGCGGGTCGACCTGGACCGCCAGGACCGTGACGAGGACAGGCCCCACGATGAAGACGACCTCGTCCAGCACGGACTCGAGCGAGTAGGCGGTGTGGAGGTGCCGTGTGCCGCGGTGGAGGGCCGCCCAGCGAGCCCGGACCAGGGCACCGAACTGCGGCAGGCTGGCCCCGGCGACCCCGGCGGCGAGGGACAGCATCCACACCGAGGCGCCGGCGACGATCTCGGCCAGAAAGGTGACGAGGGCCACGGTGTGCACGGTGAGCAGCGGCAGCAGGACTCGGCGCTGACCCCAGTGGTCGACCAACCGGGCCTGTGCCGGCGACGCGGCCGACTGGGCCAGGACACCCACGGCCGCGAGCAGACCCGCCAGACCGTAGGACCCGGTGCGCGCGGAGACCAGCAGCACGATGCCGAGGCCCCACATCGACATCGGCAGGCGCGCCAGGAGCCCGGTCGCGGAGAACGCCAGGGCACCGGGGGTGCGCAGGACGTCCACGTACGGGCGGAGCATGACAGCAGCCTCCGAAGCGGATGGTGATGACGACCCTCCACGGTACGGCTCGGCACCGACAGGGTGCACGTGAGTTTCGGCACGCCGGTGCCAGCATCACGGAGCGCCAGGCGGGTCCTCGGGGGACACGCGTCCCGGGCGCTTGGCAGGATCGGGGCATGACCACCCCGTACGACGCGCTGCTGCTCGTGTCCTTCGGCGGGCCCGAGAAGCCGGCCGACGTGATGCCGTTCCTCGAGAACGTCACGCGAGGGCGCGGTGTGCCGCGCGAGCGCCTGGAGGCAGTGGCCGAGCACTACCACCACTTCGGCGGCCGGAGCCCCATCAACGACCAGAACCGGGAGCTCGTGGCGGCCGTGGAGAAGGAGCTCACCGATCACGGCATCGACCTGCCGGTCCACTGGGGCAACCGCAACTGGGACCCCTACCTCGCCGACACCCTCGCCCGGATGCGTGACGACGGGATCCGCCAGGTGGCGGCCTTCGTCACCAGCGCCTACTCGTCCTACTCGGGCTGCCGCCAGTACCGGGAGGACCTCGCGGCGGCTGCGGAGGCGGTCGGCCCAGGGGTGCCGCGGATCGACCGGCTGCGCCACTACTTCAACCACCCCGGCTTCGTCACCGCCAACGTCGACGCCGCGGTCGAAGCCCTGGCGAGGGCGCCCGCCTCCTCGCGGCTGGTCTTCGTCACCCACTCGATCCCGACCGCGATGGCCGAGACCTCGGGACCCTCCGGCGGCGCCTACGAAGCGCAGCACCTGGCCACGGCGGCCGCGGTCGCGGACGGCGTGGTCGAGCGGACCGGGACCCGCCCGTCATGGGACCTCGTCTTCTGCTCTCGCAGCGGGTCTCCGCAGGTGCCCTGGCTCGAGCCCGACGTCAACGACCACCTCGAGGCCCTGGCGGCCCGCGGGGTCACCGGCGTCGTCCTGGCGCCGATCGGCTTCGTGTCCGACCACATGGAGGTCGTCTACGACCTGGACACCGAGGCCGCCGCGACGGCTCAGCGGCTCGGGCTGCCGATGGTGCGCGCGGCCACCGCGGGCACCCATCCGGCCTTCGTCTCCGCCGTGCGGGAGCTGCTGTCGGAACGGGCGTCGGCCGAGCTGGGGGAGCGCGTCGACCGACCGGTCACGGGTGACCTGCCGCCGTCGCACGACGTCTGCCCGGCCGGGTGCTGCCGCAACCTGCGCGGGCCGAGGCCGGCCCTGTGCGGCCAGGACTGAGGGCCGGCCGATGACCGGTCAGCCCGACCTCGAGGAGCTCCTCGACCTCGCGCTCGAGGCGGCGCACGAGGCGGGCCGGCTGGTCCGGAAGCGGCGCGAGGAGGTCGGGACGATGGGCGTGGCGGCCACCAAGTCCAGCCCCACCGACGTCGTCACGGAGTCCGACACCGCCGCCGAGCGCCTGCTCCGGGAGCGGCTGCTGGGGGCCCGCCCGAGGGACGCCTTCCTCGGCGAGGAGGGCAGCGCGGACCAGGGCACGTCGGGTGTGCGGTGGGTCGTCGACCCCATCGACGGGACCGTCAACTACTTGTACGGGATCCCGGCGTACGCGGTGTCGGTGGCAGCCGCCCTCGGCGGGGAGACGGTGGTCGGGGTCGTCCACAACCCCGTGTCCCGGGAGACCTGGACCGCCACCCGGGGCGGCGGGGCCTGGCTGGACGGTCGGCGTCTGCGGGTGTCCGGCTGTGACCGACTGGACCGCGCCCTCGTGGCGACGGGGTTCGGCTACGAGAGCGGGCGCCGCGCCCACCAGGCCGACGTGCTCCGGGAGGTCCTCCCGCGGGTACGGGACATCCGCCGGGCCGGGGCGGCGTCGCTGGACCTGTGCGCGCTGGCGAGTGCCCGGGTGGACGGGTACTACGAGCGGGGCCTGAAGCCCTGGGACCTGGCGGCGGGCGGGCTGGTCGCGCGGGAGGCCGGTGCCGTGGTCGGCGGCCTGGCCGGGGCCCCCGCTGGGGAGGACCTCGTCCTGGCCGCGGGGCCGGCCCTGTTCGGGCCGCTCCACGACCTGCTCGTGCCGCTGGGCGCGGACCGGGACGGCTGACGGTGCGCCTGCTACGTCCGCCGGCCCGATCGCCACGCTTCCCCGAACGCGACCTTCGACCCCGTCCGCAGGACCGCGCCCTCGTAGACCCGCCCGGCCACGACCACGAGGACCAGGATGAGGCCGAGCATGAGCCCGACCGCCAGCGGTACCTCCCAGGCGGCGGCATCGCCCCGTGCGGAGCGGACGGGCATCGTGAGCGCGGAGACGGGCGGGGTGACGGCGAGGACCCGGGACAGGACGGCGTCCGGGTTGGCGGCGACGTAGAAGGTGGCCAGGAAGGACACGATGGCCAGCGTCGACACCGGCGTCGTGGCATTCTGGAGCTCTTCCTGGCGTGACACCCGGGCCGCCGCCGCGGCCATCAGGCACGCGTAGGCGGTGTAGCCGAGGACGAACCACGCGAGGACCACCAGCACCGGCTGCACCACCGCCGCGTCGACGGTCAACGCACCGGTCGCCGTGGCGACGCCGACGCCGCCGACCGCGACGAGCAGCAGCTGGACCAGGCCCAGGAGGCCGATGCCGAGCACCTTGCCGGCCAGCAGCGCTCGGGCGGGGATGGCGGACAGCAGCAGCTCCACCACCCGGCTGGACTTCTCCTCCACCACGCCGAGGGCCACCCAGAAGCCGTACCCCAGGAGCTGCCCGTAGAGGATGAGCGCGCCCACGAAGGCGATCTGCCCACGGGTCTGGGCCGCCTCGGCATCGGGGTCCAGCGTGTCGACCTGCAACGGGGCTACGGCCAGGGCGCGGCCGACCTCGGTGGGGTCCAGCCCCGCCTCCACCAGGGCCGCGTCACCGGCGGCAGCCCGGTGGGCGTTGTCGAGCACGACCCGCAGGGAGGCGGGCAGCTCGCGTTCCACGACCACGGTCGAGCCGTCCACGACGGCGTCGAGCCGGCCCTCTGCGACGTCCGCGCGAGCACTCGCGGCGTCCGCAGTCGCCCCGATCTCCAGGTCGACGTCGGCCAGCTCGGCCTGGGCCCGCGCGCCGGCCTGGAACGCTGCCGACTCACCGGCGACCGCCACGCGGAACGTGGTGTCACCCAGGCCGATGAGCTGGGGCAGCGCCACCACGGCGGCGATGATCGCCAAGGTGATGCCGGTGGACACCAGGAAGGACCGGTCGCGCGCCCTCTCGACGAACTCACGCCGCGCGACGACGGCGACGGCCTCGCGCGTGCTCAGCGCCCGGGTCACGCCACCCGCCCCTCTGCCGCGGGGGCGTCCGTCACGACCTCACGGAAGAGCTCCGCGAGGGTCGGGGCGACGGGTGTGAGCTCACGGACGGCACCGAGCGACTGGGCGGCCCGGAGCAGCGGCTGCTCGTCGGCGCCGGCGGGCAGCGCCAGCACGGCGGCGCCGTCCTGCTCGGAGTCCACCCGGCTGCCGGGCACCAGCCCGCGCAACCGGTGCGGCCAGCCCGGAGCGGCGTCGACCCGCAGCCGCCAGCGCCCGTCCCGGCCCGTGCCGCGCAGCTCGCTCACGGTCCCTACCGCCACCATGCGTCCCGCCCGCACGATCCCGACGGCGTCGCAGAGCTGCTCGACCAGGCCGAGCTGGTGGCTGGAGAAGACGACGGCGGCGCCCTCGTCCACGCGGGTACGCAGCACCGCCGCCAGCGCGTCGACTCCGACGGGGTCGAGGCCGCTGAAAGGTTCGTCGAGAACCAGCAGCTCGGGCTCGTGCAGGAGGGCCGCGGCGAGCTGGACCCGTTGCTGGTTGCCCAGGGACAGCGACTCCACCCGGTCCCCGGCCCGCGCGGACAGACCGAGCACCTTCAGCCAGCGCCGGGCCGCACCTTCCGCCTCCCGACGACCCACCCCGCGGAGGCGGGCCAGGTACACGAGCTGGTCGACCACCCGCATCTTGGGGTACAGCCCGCGTTCCTCCGGCATGTAGCCGAACTGGCGGCGGTCGTCCGGGCCGGTCGCGTGATCCCGCCAGCGCACCTCACCGGAGTCCGCCTCGAGAACGCCCAGGACGATGCGCATGGCCGTGGTCTTGCCGGCACCGTTCGTCCCGACGAAGCCGAACATCTGGCCCTGCGGGACGGCGAAGGACAAGTCGTCGAGGGCAACCACGTCGCCGTACCGCTTGACCAGTCCGCGCAGCTCCAGCAAGCTCCTCCACCTCCTGCCACGCCCCAGTGTGCGCGGTCGCCCGTCGGTCGGCCCCCAGCCTGGCCCCTCCGGACCGGTGCTGTCCTCGCCCCTCAGGACGGGCCGCCGATGGGCCCTGCGGAGGAGACCTGCGTCACCTCTCCGCCCGAAGGGCGGGACGAGCGGACGGCGGGGCGCCGGATGAGGCACAATTCCGCGCTCGGACGGGCACAAGCGGGGTTGCCCGTGCGTTACCAGGGGCACGTGACCACACCAACGATCACCAGCACGACTCCCGAGCGAGGGGGATGACGATGGCCACCGACTACGACGCTCCACGCAAGACCGACGAAGAGCTCAACGAAGACAGCATCGAGGAGCTGAAGAACCGTAGGGTCGACAAGTCCTCGGGCATCGTCGACGTCGACGAGACCGAGCTGGCGGAGTCCCTCGAGCTCCCCGGCGCCGACCTCTCCAACGAGGAGCTCTCGGTCAGGGTGCTGCCGCGCCAGGCCGACGAGTTCACCTGCTCGCGGTGCTTCCTGGTGCACCACCGCAGCCAGCTCGCGACGACCAAGGGTGACCAGTACGTCTGCCGCGACTGCGCGGCCTGAGCCGGCCGCCGGGTCAGTACCGCCCGTCCTCCCGGGCCCGGAGGAGCGCGTCCGCGACGGCCGCCGGTCGACGGGTGGAGACCACCCAGGACGTGGTGGGGTCCTCCGGGTCGGAGACCGCGACCCGGACGACGCCGTCGACGTAGCCGCGCAGCAGCAGGTACGTGGACGGCCCCGCCTCGGGGCCCCTGGCCGCCCTGGCCGCGTCCCTCTCGAGCGCCTCCACCTGACCCACCGCCCACAGGGGGAGCCGGGCGTCGCCCGCGTGCAGGCCGTCCCTGCCCACGACCACCTCCACGGCGCCGTAACGGACGAGCGCCCAGGCCAGCAGCACGGCCACGACCAGTGCGGTCCCCCCGGCCCCCACTGGTCCCAGCGCCTCCGCCAGAGCCAGCCACAGGGACAGCACGAAGCCGGCGCCCACGAGCCACCACCACGCGGGCACCGTCAGACGCTCGCGGTGGACCGGCTCGGCCATGGCTGCAGCGTCGCACTGCGGCCCGGCCCCGGCCCCCGGGGGGTGGCCCGGCCGGCCGGTAGGGTCCGACCTCGTGAGTCTGCGTGCACACCCACCCGACGACGCGGTCCTTCCCGATCGTCACCCGGACGCACCCGCGCCCGGGGAGCAGATCGACTCGCACTACCACCGCTGCTTCGGCTGCGGAGACGACCACTCCACCGGCCTGCACCTGCACGTGGTCGCCGGGGAGGGGCTGACGCTGGAGGGACGCTTCACGGTCACCGAGGACCACCAGGGAGCTCCCGGCCTCGCCCACGGCGGCCTGCTGTCCCTCGCCTTCGACGAGGCGCTCGGGGCACTGGCCTGGCTGGTCCGGTTGCCCGCGGTGACGGCCCGGCTGGAGACCGACTACCGGCGTCCGGTCCCCGTCGGCACCACGCTGCACATCGCAGCGCGGGTCGACGGGATGAAGGGCCGCCGGCTGTACGTGAGCGCGGAGGGCCGGGCGGGAGACCCCGCCGGCCCGCTGGCACTCCGGGCCCGGGCGGTCTTCGCGGTCGTCCCGCTCGAGCACTTCCGCACGTACGGCCGGGCGGAGGACGTGGCGGCGGCCCTGGCCCGGGCGGAGGTCCTGGACCGGGCGTCGGCGTTCGAGGTCAACCCGTGACGGAGCGGGTCGACGTCCTGGTCACGCGGCTGGACCCGGGCGTACCGCTGCCCACCTACGCGCACCCGGGGGACGCCGGGGCGGATCTGGTGACCACCGCAGACCTCACCCTGGCACCCGGTGAGCGAGCCCTCGTCGGGACCGGCGTCGCGCTGGCCCTGCCGGACGGCTTCGCCGCCTTCGTCCACCCGAGGTCGGGACTGGCGCACCGGCTGGGGGTCGGCATCGTCAACGCCCCCGGGACCGTGGACGCCGGATACCGCGGCGAGGTCATGGTGCTCCTGGTCAACCACGACCCGCGGGAGCCGGCCGTCTTCCGCCGGGGCGACCGGATCGCCCAGCTGGTCGTGCAACGCGTCGAACGGGCCCGCTTCCACGAGGTGGCGCGGCTGCCCGGTTCGGACCGGGGCGACGGCGGGTACGGCTCCACCGGGACCAGGGGGACGGCGACCGCACCCACCGACGGAGGGACGTGACCGTGTTCCGACGACGCCGCCGGGGCGATGCGGACAGCGCCGAGGAGGCCAGCGAGGCCGTCCCGGAGCAGGCCCTCGACGAGGCGAGCCCGACCGACCCGGAGGAGGCACCGAAGTCGGCCCGGCCGGAGGGCCCGTGGGACGTCTCCGAGCTGGACACCACCGACGACCCCACAGCGGCCGGGCGCGTCGACCTCGGTGGGCTGCGCGTCCCACGCCCGGAGGGCGGTGCCCTGCAGTTGCAGGTCGAGGAGCGCACGGGGCGCGCGACCAGCGTGATGCTGGTCATCCCCGACGCTGCCGTGCAGGTCCTGGCGGTCGCCGCCCCCCGGAGCTCCGGTCTGTGGCCGCAGACCCGGCTGCAGATCGCGGCCGACTCCGCACGGCGGGGCGGCAGCGCCGCCGAGGCGCAGGGACCGTTCGGCACGGAGGTCCGCGTGGTCGTCCCCGTGGCCCGGCCGGACGGCGCGCAAGCCAAGCAGCCGTCGCGGGTGGTCGGGATCGACGGTCCGCGGTGGATGCTTCGGGCGACGTTCCTCGGCAAGGCGGTGAATGATCCCGCAGTCTTCGACCGGCTGGCGTCCCTGGTCAGGGAGGTCGTCGTGGTGCGCGGTGACCAGCCGATGGCGCCGGGGGACCTGATCCCGCTCACCGTCCCGCCGGGCGCCGTGGCCCAGGGGGACCGCGCAGCCACGAGACCGCCGGAGCCGCCGACCCGCGGGTAGTCTCGAGGCATGAGCCCCGAGCAGGCCGGTGGTCCGGGTCGGTTCAAGCGCGCCCTGGCCAGGCTGACCTCGCCGGAGGCGGAGATGGACGCGGCCGCCCTGCGCGACCGCTCCCGCACGTCCGGCTGCGTCGCCCTCGCCGAGTGCTCGGACCGCCAGGTCGCCAAGGTCCGGGGGACGCTCCGGACCGTGACCCTGCAGCCGCGGGCGGGGACGCCCGCGCTCGAGGCCGAGCTCTACGACGGCAGCGGAACCCTCACCCTGGTGTGGCTGGGCCGCCGACGCATCGCAGGCATCGACTGCGGTCGCCGACTCGTCGCACAGGGCCGCGTCACCGCCGTCGACGGCCGGCCGGTCATCTTCAACCCGGCCTACGAGCTGCTCCCCACGGGGCGCGAGTGACCGATCGCGCCGACAGCCCCCTGCGCCGCCTGGGGGCCGGGGACGAGAGCGGCTCCTCCGGTCGCTTCCGAGCCGGCGACGTCATCACCAAGGACGCCGTCCTCGACTCGGGCCTGCCCGCCGTCGTGTTCGTCACCGCGTACGTCGTCACGGGGCAGGACCTCACGCCGGCCGTCTGGGCGGCGGTGGTCTCGGGGGCCGTGCTGGCCGTCCTCCGCTTGGCCCGTCGGCAGACCCTCCAGAACGTGCTCGCCGGCTTCTTCGGCGTCGCGATCGCGGCGTTCTTCGCCTCCCGCACCGGGCGCGCCGAGGACTACTTCCTGCCCGGGCTGCTGATCAACGCCGGCTACGCGGTGGCCTACGTCGTCTCGATCCTGGTCCGCTGGCCCCTCCTCGGCGTCCTCGTCGCAGCGGTGACCGGCGAGGGCATGGGGTGGCGCCACGACCCGGTACGCCTGCGTGCCTACAGCCTCGCCTCATGGATCTGGGTGGGCATGTTCGCCGTCCGCCTGGCCGTGCAGCTGCCGCTCTACCTCGCCGGCGACGACGGACTCGTGGCGCTGGGCATCGCCCGGCTCGCCATGGGGTGGCCGCTGTTCTTCCTCTGCCTGTACCTGTCCTGGCTCGTGATCCGGTCGGCCGGTCGCACGTCGCTCGCCGCGGAGGAGGACCCCGCGGACGGGGAGCCCGCGGGCCGGTGACCCGTGGACGTCTGGTCGGCGCGTGCCGGTCAGGCCGCTCCGTGCGGCGACAGGAGCTCCTCCAGCTGCTCCTCGCGCTCGGGCGCCGCGACGAACAGGAGCTCGTCGTGCGACTCCAGCGGCAGGTCGGGCAACGGCGCGTGCACGTGCCCGCCGCGGATGACCGACACCAGGGTGGTGTCGACCGGCCAGGCCACGTCGGCGACGGCGGTGCCGACCATGGGGGAGTCCTCGGGCAACGTGAGCTCGACCAGGTTCGCCTCCCCCTGGCGGAAGGTGAAGAGGCGGACCAGGTCACCGACGCTGACGGCTTCCTCGACCAGGGCACTCATGATGCGGGGGGTGGAGACGGCGACGTCGACCCCCCAGGACTCGTTGAACAGCCACTCGTTCATCGGGTGGTTCACCCGCGCCACGACCCGCGGCACGCCGAACTCCGTCTTGGCCAGCAGCGACACGACCAGGTTGACCTTGTCGTCCCCCGTGGCGGCGATGACCACGTTGCAGCGTTCGAGCGCGGCCTCCTCGAGCATGGACAGCTCGCACGCGTCGGCCAGGAGCCACTCCGCCTCCGGGACGGTCGCGGCCTTGATCGCCCGTGGCTCCTTGTCCACGAGCAGGACCTCGTGTCCGTTGTGGAGCAACTCCCCGGCGATCGAGCGCCCGACGTTGCCTGCTCCGGCGATGGCGACCCGCATCACTCCTCCACCTCCGGCACGGTCTCGAAGACGTCGGCGACCCTGGCGGAGTCCTCCACCCGCATCACGACGTGGACGAGGTCGCCCTCCTGGAGCACCGAGTCGGGCCCGGGCAGCACCCCTTCGCCGTACCGCGTGACGAAGGCGACCCGGGCGCCGGCTGCAGTCTCGAGGTCGGCCACCGTCCGCCCGACCCACGCCCGGTCGAGGTGCATCTCGGCGAGCCGGACCGTGCCCGAGGGGTCCACCCACTCCGTCTGGGAGCCGTCGGGCAGTAGGCGTCGGGTGATCTGGTCGGCCGTCCACCGCACCGTCGCCACCGTGGGGATGCCCAGTCGCTGGTAGACCTCCGCACGTCCGGGGTCGTAGATCCGGGCGGCGACGTTCTCGACGCCGAAGGTCTCGCGGGCCACCCGGGCCGCGATGATGTTGGAGTTGTCCCCGCTGCTCACGGCGGCGAACGCCCCCGCCTCATCGATGCCCGCCTCCTGGAGCACCTCTCGGTCGAACCCCAGACCGGTCACGGTGCGTCCCTCGTACGACGTGCCCAGCCGCCGGAACGCGTCGGCGTTCTGGTCGACGACGGCGACGGTGTGTCCGCGCGTCTCCAGGATGTGCGCGAGGGTGGCGCCGACCCGGCCGCAGCCCATGATCACGACGTGCACTGTGGTCCTTCCTCGGGCGAGCACACGGGGCGCCCGACGGCACGAGCGCCCCGCTCTCGACGCTACACGTCCCGGGTGTGGCGACGGTCCCGGGACGTCAGCCCTAGCATCGACGCGTGCCCAGGCTCGGAGACGTCTCGAGGCGTGTCCTCATCGGCCGGAAGCTGCGCAGCGACCGGCTGGACCAGACGTTGCTCTCCAAGCGGCTCGCCCTCCCGGTGTTCGCCAGCGACCCGCTTTCCTCGATCGCGTACGCGACGCAGGAGATCCTGGTCATCCTCTCCCTCGGCGGCGTCGCCCTGCTCTTCACCACGCCGTGGATCGCAGCGGGTGTCGTCGCCCTCCTCGTCGTGGTCGTGGCGTCGTACCGGCAGATGGTCCACGCCTTCCCCAACGGGGGCGGTGACTTCGAGGCGGCGACGACCCACCTGGGACCGGCAGCAGGGCTGGTCGTCGGCGGGGCGCTGCTCGTCGACTACGTGCTGGTCGTCGCCGTCTCGATCTCGGCGGGCGTTGACAACCTGGTCTCGACGTTCCCCGGGCTCGACGGGCACCAGGTCGCGCTCGCCGCGGGGTTCGTCGTGGTACTCGCCGCCCTCAACCTCCGGGGGGTGAGGTCGAGCGGCAAGGCCTTCGCCGCCCCCACGTACCTGTTCGTCGTCGGCATCCTGGGCATGGTGGTGTGGGGTGGTGTCCGGTCCGTCGTCGGCACGCGCCCGGTCGCCGAGAGCGCCGGCTACGAGATCGAGGCGCAGGCCGTTGGCCTCGGCGGGCTCGCGCTCGCCCTCCTGCTCCTTCGCGCCTTCGCCGCCGGCTGCACGGCGCTGACCGGCGTCGAGGCGATCGCCAACGGCGTGCCCGCCTTCCGCAAGCCCAAGAGCCGCAACGCGGCCTCGACGCTCCTGGTGATGGGCCTGCTGTCGATCGCGATGTTCGCCGGGGTCACCTGGCTCGCCATGGCCAGCGGGGTCCGCTACGCCGACGACCCCTGCGACCTGGTCGGCTTCGACTGCGAGAGCCGGCCGCAACGGACGGTCATCGCCCAGGTGGCGGCCGCGGTCTTCGGCGACGCGACGGTGTTCTTCTTCTTCGTCCAGGCATCCGCCGTGCTCATCCTCCTGCTCGCGGCCAACACGGCCTTCAGCGGCTTCCCGGTGCTGGGCTCGGTGCTGGCCCAGCACAGCTACGTCCCCCGCCAGCTGCACAACCGGGGTGACCGACTGGTCTACAGCAACGGCATCCTGCTCCTGGCCGGCTTTGCCATCCTGCTGGTGGTGGCCTTCGAAGCGTCGGTCACGCAGCTGATCCAGCTCTACCTGGTCGGCGTCTTCACGTCCTTCACCCTCGGGCAGTCCGGTCTCGTCCGGCACTGGAACCAGCGCCTGCAGGGACCGCTCCGGGACGAGGAGCGCGCGCGGGTGCGGCGGGCGCGCCTGGTGAATCTCGTGGGAGCGGCCTTCACCGGGCTGGTCCTCGTGATCGTCACCGTCACGAAGTTCACCCACGGCGCGTGGATCGTCTTCCTGGCCATCCCCCTGCTGGCCCTGCTGATGCGTGCGATCAAGGTCCACTACGACGCGGTGGGTCTCGAGCTCGACCCCGGCGAGTCCAGCGAGGTGACGTTGCCGTCCCGCGTGCACGCGATCGTGCTGGTGAGCAAGGCGCACAAGCCCGCCCTCCGCGCCCTCGCCTATGCGCGGGCGACCCGCCCCGACGTGCTCGAGGCGGTGACGGTGAGCGTCGACCTGGACGAGACCCGGGCCCTCACCGACGAGTGGGACCGGCGGGGGATCCCGGTGCCGCTCAAGGTCCTGGAGTCGCCCTACCGCGAGGTGACCCGGCCGGTGATCGACTACGTGCGGAGCATCCGCCGAGCCAGCCCGCGCGACATCGTCACCGTCTACGTGCCCGAGTACGTGCTCGGCCGCTGGTGGGAGCAGCTGCTGCACAACCAGAGCGCCATGCGCCTGAAGACGCGGCTGCTGTTCCTGCCGGGTGTCATGGTGACGAGCGTCCCGTGGCAGCTGCGCTCCTCGCGGCAGGCCGCGGAGCGGGCCGAGGTCGCCGGCGGTTCCGGCGGCCGGGGGGGCGCGGAGGAGCCGTCCCGACCGGAGCGGACCCGGCGGCCCCGGCCACCGACCGACCGGGTCGGCCCTCGGGGAGGGCCCCGCTGAGCAGCGGGCCCGATCTCGGCGCGACGATCGAGCTCGACGTCGGCCGGGTCGCCCACGGTGGTCACTGCGTGGCCCGGCACGAGGGCCGGGTCGTCCTCGTCCGGCACGCCTTGCCCGGCGAGAAGGTGCGGGCCCGCGTGACCGCGGGCGGGCCCGGTGACCGGTTCTGGCGGGCCGACGCCGTCGAGGTGCTCGTGCCCTCGCCCGACCGGGTCCGCCCACCCTGTCCCTACGCGGGACCGGACCGCTGCGGCGGGTGCGACTGGCAGCACGCGACGCCGGCGGCGCAGCGCCGCCTCAAGGCGGCGGTCGTGACCGAGCAGATGCGCCGGCTCGCCGGTGTGGACGTGGCCCCGGTGGTGGAGGAGCTGCCCGGTGCCCCCGACGGGTCGGGGTGGCGCACCCGGGTGACGTTCTCGGTCGACGGGGACGGCCGAGCCGGATTCCGGCAGCACCGCTCCCACGACGTCGTGCCCGTCCGGCGCTGCCTCATCGCGCACCCGGACGTGACCGCCGTGGACGTGCCCGGGCACCGGTGGCCAGGGGTGGACGCCGTGGAGGTGGTGGCGTCCTCGGCGGGGGAGCGGGCCGTCGTCGTCCGTACGGCGCAGGCACCTCCCGACCGTCGCACCCGGGTCCCCCGGCTGGCCCCCGATGTCTCGGTGCTGATCGGGACGGGCGGCGACCGGCCGGAGCGCGTGCGCGGGCGGACCCGGGTCCACGAGGAGTTGCACGGGCGGTCGTTCCAGGTGAGTGCGGGCGGCTTCTGGCAGGTGCACCCGGCCGCGGCGGACACGCTCGTCCGGGCGGTGCTCGCCGTGCTGCGTCCCGGCGAAGGTGAGTGCGCGGTCGACCTCTACAGCGGGGTCGGGCTCTTCGCCGCAGCGCTCGCCGGGTGCGTGGGGCCGGACGGTCGGGTGCTGGCCGTCGAGGCCGACGGGCGCGCCGCGGCCGACGCGCGCCGCAACCTGCACGACCTCCCCCAGGTGCGTCTCGTCCACGGCCGCGTGGACCGTGCCCTGGCCGGGCTCGACCCCCGGCGCGCCGACCTCGTCGTCCTCGACCCGCCGCGCACCGGAGCCGGGCGGCGCGTGGTCGAGCAGGTGGCCGCCCTCTCCCCGCGGGCGGTCGCCTACGTGGCGTGCGACCCCGCTGCCCTGGCGCGGGACGTCGGCACCTTCGCCGAGCTCGGCCTCCGGCTCGCCAGCCTGCGGGCCTTCGACCTGTTCCCCATGACGCACCACGTGGAGTGCGTGGCGCTCCTGACCCCGCCCCCACCAGGTGAGGTATCTTGACGTCAAGACAGGTGTTCGGGCCGGCTCCGTGGGGGCACCCTCACCTGACAGGGCCCACCTGCCGTGGGCAGGATGGGCGGGCGCAGGGCCGTGCGAGCGGCCGGCCGACGACGGAGGACGGTCTTACGTGGGCAGCAGCAGTCCCGACAGCTTCGGCGCCAAAGGGACCCTCGAGGTCGACGGGGCGTCGTACGAGATCTACCGCATCGCGGCGGCCGGTGACGTCACCCGGCTCCCGTACAGCCTGAAGATCCTGCTGGAGAACCTGCTCAGGACGGAGGACGGCGCCAACGTCACCGCCGAGCACGTGCGTGCCGTGGTGGCCTGGGACCCCACCGCCGAGCCCAGCGAGGAGATCCAGTTCACCCCGGCGCGCGTGATCATGCAGGACTTCACCGGCGTGCCCGCCGTCGTCGACCTCGCGACGATGCGGGAGGCCATGGTGTCCCTCGGGGGCGACCCCGCCCTGATCAACCCGCTGGCGCCGGCCGAGCTCGTCATCGACCACTCGGTGATCGCCGACGTCTTCGGTGCCCCGGACGCCTTCAGCCGCAACGTCGACCTCGAGTACGAACGTAACGGCGAGCGCTACCAGTTCCTCCGCTGGGGCCAGGGCGCCTTCGACGACTTCAAGGTGGTGCCGCCCGGCACGGGGATCGTGCACCAGGTGAACATCGAGCACCTCGCGCGGGTCGTCATGGTCCGCGACGGCGGTTCCGGCAGTGTTGCTTACCCCGACACCTGCGTCGGCACCGACAGCCACACGACCATGGTCAACGGCCTGGGCGTGGTCGGCTGGGGCGTCGGCGGCATCGAGGCCGAGGCGGCCATGCTGGGCCAGCCCGTCTCCATGCTCATCCCGCGGGTCGTGGGCTTCAAGCTCGCGGGGGAGCTGCCCGAGGGCGCCACCGCGACCGACCTCGTGCTGACGATCACCGAGATGCTCCGACGCCACGGCGTGGTCGGCAAGTTCGTCGAGTTCTATGGCCCCGGAGTCTCCGCGGTCCCGTTGGCCAACCGCGCCACCATCGGCAACATGAGCCCGGAGTACGGCTCGACCATCGCGGTCTTCCCGATCGACGAGGAGACCATGCGGTACCTCCGGCTCACCGGCCGCTCCGAGGAGCAGGTCGATCTCGTCGAGGCCTACGCGAAGGAGCAGAAGCTCTGGCACGACCCCGACGTCGAGCCGGTCTACTCCGAGACCCTCGAGCTCGACCTGGCGACGGTCGTGCCGTCCATCGCGGGGCCGAAGCGGCCGCAGGACCGCATATCCCTCACCGAGGCCAAGCCCGCCTTCCGCTCCGCGCTGCGCGACTACGTCGCGCACGACGAGGAGCTGTCGTCACCGCTCGACGAGGGCGTCGAGGAGACCTTCCCGGCGAGCGACCCCGTCGCGGTCGGGGGGGGCAACGGCGACGGTGCGCCGCGCGAGGCCGTGCACTCGGCCGCCGAGGGCGCGGAGGGTCGGCCGTCCGCCCCAACCCGGGTCGTGCTGGACGACGGCACCGAGTGCGAGATCGACCACGGGGCCGTGGTCATCGCCGCGATCACGTCGTGCACCAACACGTCCAACCCGTCGGTGATGGTCGGTGCCGCGCTGCTGGCCAAGAAGGCCGTGGAGAAGGGCCTGGCCCGCAAGCCGTGGGTCAAGACCACCCTCGCCCCGGGCTCCAAGGTCGTCATGGACTACTACGAGCGAGCCGGGCTGACCCCCTACCTCGAGAAGCTCGGCTTCCACCTGGTCGGCTACGGCTGCACGACCTGCATCGGCAACTCCGGCCCGCTGCCCGACGCGGTGTCGGCGGCGGTCAACGAGTACGACCTCGCCGTGGTCTCGGTGCTTTCCGGCAACCGCAACTTCGAGGGCCGGATCAACCCCGACGTCAAGATGAACTACCTGGCCTCGCCACCGCTCTGTGTCGCCTACGCGCTGGCCGGGACGATGGACATCGACATCGTCGAGGAGCCGCTCGGCACCGGCGCGGACGGCCGGCCGGTCCACCTGCGGGACATCTGGCCGACACCGCACGAGATCGAGGAGGTCGTCGAATCCGCGATCGCCAGCGAGATGTTCACCCGTGACTATGCCGACGTGTTCGCCGGCGACGAGCGTTGGCAGTCGCTCCCCACCCCGGAGGGCGACACGTTCGACTGGGACGACTCCTCCACGTACGTACGGAAGCCGCCCTACTTCGACGGCATGCCGGGGGAGCCGGTCCCGGTCTCGGACATCCGCGGGGCGCGGGTCCTGGCCCGGCTCGGCGACTCGGTCACGACCGACCACATCTCGCCGGCCGGAGCCATCAAGCCGGACTCACCAGCGGGGGAGTACCTCCGCTCGCACGGGGTCGAACGGCGCGACTTCAACTCCTACGGCTCGCGTCGCGGCAACCACGAGGTGATGATCCGAGGGACCTTCGCCAACATCCGCCTGCGCAACCAGCTCGCACCCGGCACCGAGGGCGGCTACACCCGCAACTTCCTCGCCGACGGGGAGGTCACGACGATCTACGAGGCGTCGCGGGCCTACCAGGCGGCGGGGGTCCCCCTCGTCGTGCTGGCCGGGAAGGAGTACGGCTCCGGATCGTCCCGCGACTGGGCCGCCAAGGGTACGGCGCTGCTCGGGGTCAAGGCGGTGATCGCCGCGTCCTACGAGCGCATCCACCGCTCCAACCTGATCGGCATGGGTGTGCTGCCGCTTCAGTTCCCGGAGGGCGAGGACGCCGCCTCGCTCGGCCTCACCGGCGAGGAGACCCTCGACATCAGCGGGGTCGAGGAGCTCAACTCGGGGACGACGCCGCGGACCGTGCGGGTCCGGGCCGGGGACGTGGAGTTCGACGCCCTGGTGCGCATCGACACCCCCGGTGAGGCCGACTACTTCCGCAACGGCGGGATCATGCCCTACGTGCTCCGCGGCCTGCTCGCGTCCTGACGGGAGCCCGCGGGCCACATCGAACGCGTGTTCGATAGACTGGCCGTGTGTCCACGGAGGTCGTGCCACCGGGGTGGCCGCAGGAGGTCCGGCCGCCGGGAACGCCCGGCTGGGAGCGCACCGCGGTCGGTTGGCTGCTGGACCGGTGTCCACCGGAGTACCGCGTCCACGCCGTCCTGACCCGGCATCCCGCCGTGCTCGCCCGGTTCGCCGCGTGGCACCTCGACGGCGCGGTCGGGGCTGCCCGCAACGGCCTCTCGCGCGCCCGGATCGAGATCGCCGACATCGCCGGCCCGGAGGCGGTCGAGGCCACGGTCGTCGCGCTCGAGCGCGAGGGCGCCCGACTGGCCGCCGCCGCTCGGTCGGTGGCTCTGGTGGAGCGAGCCCTGCGCGGGGAGCGCTTCCTGTCCCGGCTGTGATCGGGCCGCCCGATGTCGGATTGGTCCCGGTACACGAAATCTGGGTGACCGGGACGTTGCAGGATTGTTATCAGACGCAACAAAGGGCGGGGCGATATGAACTTCCCAGAACCCTGGACCGCCTATACGTTGTGGCGGACAACATTCATGTGACCGGTGCCACGGTGTCCGGTCGCGCAACAGGGAGGGACCGGCCCATGCGACACACGCGTCTGGGGATCCTCGCCGGACTCGCGGCCGCCAGCCTCGTGCTGGCGGCGTGCGGCGACGACACCGCCGACACCGCGGGCGAGGGAGGCGCCACTGCGGGCGCCGAGACCGGCGACAGCGAGGGTGGCGGTGGCAAGGTCGGCGTCATCCTGCCCGACTCGGCCTCCTCGGCCCGCTGGGAGACGGCCGACCGGCCGTTCCTCCAGGAGGCCTTCGAGGCCGCGGGGGTCGAGGCGGACATCCAGAACGCCGAGGGCGACACGGCCAAGTTCCAGACGATCGCCGACGGCATGATCGCCGCCGGGGTCAACGTGCTGCTCATCGTCAACCTCGACTCCGAGACCGGCTCGGCGGTGATCAGCAAGGCGGCCGACGCCGGCATCCCGACCGTCGACTACGACCGCCTCACGCTCGGCGGCGGCGCCTCGTACTACGTGTCCTTCGACAACGTGGCCGTGGGCACCGCGATCGGCGAGGGCCTCGTGACCTGCCTCCAGGATGCCGGCACCACCGAGGGTGATGTCGTGCTCCTCAACGGGTCGCCGACCGACAACAACGCGACCCTCTTCAAGGAGGGCTACGAGACGGCCGTCACCGAGGCCGGCTACACCGTCGCGGCCGACCAGTCCGTCCCGGACTGGGACAACACCCAGGCGGGCACGATCTTCGAGCAGATCTTCACCTCGACCGGCGGCGACTTCGTGGGCGTCGCCGCGGCCAACGACGGACTCGGCGGAGCCGTGATCTCGGTCCTCGACCGTAACGGGCTCGCCGGAGAGATCCCGGTGACCGGTCAGGACGCCACGGACGAGGGTCTCCAGCGCGTCCTGCTGGGCACCCAGTGCGTGACGGTCTACAAGGCGATCAAGAAGGAGGCCGACGCGGCCGCCGAGCTGGCCATCGCCCTGGCCAGCGGGGACACCGAGGCCGCCGACGCGCTGGCCGTCGACACGACCGAGGACACCGAGTCCGGTGAGCAGGTCCCCTCCGTCCTGCTCGAGCCCCAGGCGATCTACCCCGAGAACGTGCAGGACGTCGTCGCCGACGGCTTCACGACTGCCGAGAACCTGTGCAACACACCAGAGCTGCAGACGGCCTGCGAGGAGTACGGCGTCGAGTAACGCTCTCGCGGTCGGGGGCAGGGGCCTGTAGTCCCCGCCCCCGGCCGCGGTCACCGGAGGCCATCGACACGGAACGAGGACCGAGGATGACCACAGCCACCACCGACCCGGAACCGCTGCTCCGGCTGCGGGGCATCAACAAGAGCTTCGGCGCCGTCCACGTGCTCAAGGGGGTCGACCTCGACGTCTACCCCGGCGAGGTCACCGCGCTGGTCGGCGACAACGGCGCCGGCAAGTCGACGCTCGTCAAGGGGATCGCGGGGATCTACTCCTTCGACTCGGGCGAGTACGTCTTCGACGGGAAGACCGTCCAGGTGCACAACCCCAAGCAGGCCAACGAGCTCGGGATCGAGGTCGTCTACCAGGACCTCGCGCTGTGCGACAACCTCGACGTCGTCCACAACATGTTCCTCGGCCGGGAGCTGCGCGGCGGCGCGACGTTGGACGAGACCACCATGGAGAAGCGGGCCGGCGAGACCCTCAAGGGTCTGTCGGTCCGCACCCTGAAGTCGGTGCGCATGCAGGTGGCCAGCCTGTCCGGCGGCCAGCGCCAGACGGTGGCCATCGCCCGAGCGGTGCTGTGGAACAGCAAGCTGGTCATCCTCGACGAGCCCACCGCTGCCCTCGGCGTCGCCCAGACCGAGCAGGTGCTCAACCTGGTCCGGCGGCTGGCCGACAGGGGCCTGGCCGTCATCCTCATCTCGCACAACATGAACGACGTCATGCAGGTGGCGGACCGCATCGCCACCCTCTACCTCGGCCAGATGGCCGCGCAGGTGCGTAAGTCCGACGTCACCCATGCGCAGGTCGTCGAGCTGATCACGGCGGGGCGCAGTGGCGACATCGGCCTGGCCCCGGACAAGGAGGCTGTGGCATGAGCACCACCACCCCCGTGGTCGAGGCGGACGAGGTCGCGGTCGAGCAGCACTCCGTCCGCGACGCCGTCCGCGGTTACGCCTCCAAGGTGCGGGGCGGCGACGTCGGCAGCCTGCCCGCGGTCCTGGGCTTCCTCGTGCTGGTCGTGTTCTTCTCCGTGATGCGGCCCGACACGTTCGCCAGCCTGCTCAACGCCGCCAACCTCATCAACCAGAGCGCGGCCGTCATCTTCATCGCGATGGGCCTCGTCTACGTCCTGCTGCTGGGCGAGATCGACCTCTCGGCCGGCTACGCCGCGGGCACGTCGGCTGCCATCCTGGCGGTCTTCCTGACCCGGTACGACTACCCGTGGCCGGTCGCCGTCGCCGCCTGCCTGCTGACCGGGGTTGTCATCGGCCTCTCCATCGGCCTGCTGGTGGCCCGGCTCGGGGTGCCCTCGTTCGTCGTCACGCTCGCGGGCTTCCTCGGCCTTCAGGGCGTCATGCTCTACATCATCGGCGAGGGCGGCACGATCCCCGTCCGTGACTCCACGATCCTCGCGATCATGAACAAGAACCTCCCGCCGGTGTGGGGGTGGGTCCTCTTCGCCGTGGTCGTGGGCGGGTACGCGGCGTCGATCCTGCTGGGTGCCCGTCGCCGGGCCGCCGCCGGCCTGCCGGTCCAGGCGCTGTCGGTCCAGCTGCTCAAGATCGGCGCCCTGGCCGTGGTCATCGGGGTGGTCACCTATTTGCTCAACCAGGAGCGCAGCGTCAACCCGGCGCTCACCTCGCTGCAGGGCATCCCGATCATCGTGCCGATCGCGCTCATCTTCTACGTCACCCTCACGTTCCTGCTCGGCCGCACCGCATTCGGCCGCCACGTCTACGCGGTCGGCGGGAACACGGAGGCGGCCCGGCGAGCCGGCATCAACGTGTCCCGGATCAAGATCACCTGCTTCATCATCTGCTCCACCATGGCCGCGGTCGCCGGAATCCTCTTCGCCTCCCGCGACAACTCGGTGTCGCCGACGACGGGCGGGTCCACGACCCTGCTCCTCGCGGTCGGTGCCGCCGTGATCGGCGGCACGTCCCTGTTCGGCGGCAAGGGCAAGGTCAGGGACGCCATCGTCGGCGGCCTGGTGGTCGCCGTGATCGCCAACGGGCTCCCGCTGATCACGTCGCGCTCGGCGGTGCAGTTCATCGTGACCGCACTGGTCCTGCTCCTGGCCGCAGTCGTCGACGCCCTCTCGCGACGGCGGGCTGCCTCGACCGGCCGCGCGTAGCCCCCCGTGGCCGGGCTGGCGGGGGCCACGCAGGAGGAGGTACGCCGGCACAACCTTGCCGCCGTCCTCTCCCTGGTCCACACGCGAGGGCCCCTGACCCGCGCCGAGCTGACGGGGCAGCTCGGGGTCAACCGCAGCACCATCCGGGCACTCGTCGCCGAGCTGGCGGAGGCCGGCCTGGTCCGCGAGGAGCTGCCGGCCGCGGGGCGGTCGGCAGCCGGGCGCCCGTCGCACGTGGTCGTCCCGGAGTCCGGCCGGGTCACGGTCCTGGCCGCCGACGTGGGGGTCGACCACCTCACGGTCGCCCGGGTCGGCCTCGGGGGCGCCGTCCTCGACCGCCGCGACGAGAGCCACGAGCGCGGCGGGCACGATCTCCGGTCGGTCGTGGACGTGATCGCCCGGCTGTGCGCCGAGCTCGGTCCCCACGGTCCCGGCGTCCCCGCCGACGTCCGGGTCGCCGCCGTGGGCGTGGGCGTACCCGGGGTCGTGCGCCGTGCTGACGGGCTGGTCCGCTTCGCCCCCAACCTGGGCTGGCGGGACGAGCCCTTCGGCTCCCGGCTGGCGGCGGCCGTCGGCCTTCCGGTACGGGCGGGGAACGATGCCGACCTCGGCGTGCTGGCGGAGCACTCGCGCGGTGCCGCCGTCGGGTGCGACGACGTGCTCTACCTCGCCGGCGAGGTCGGGGTGGGTGGCGGCCTGATCGTGGGCGGGCGCCCGCTCGTGGGTGCCGGGGGCTACGCCGGGGAGATCGGCCACCTCCGGCTCAGCCCCCGTGGCCGGCGCTGCCGGTGCGGTGCCCGGGGTTGCTGGGAGACCGAGATCGGCGAGAACGCCCTCCTGGTGCCGGCCGGTCGCCTGCCCGGGGGAGGCCGCGCAGCCGTGCGCGAGGTGATCGGGGCGGCACGGACCGGCGAGGAGGCCGCGGCGGCCGCCCTCACCGATGTCGCCTGGTGGCTGGGCACCGGTCTCGGGGCCCTCGTCAACGTCCTCAACCCGGCCATGGCCGTCCTGGGCGGGGTCCTGGCCGACATCTTCACCGGCGCCGAGAGCACCGTACGGGCGGGGCTGGCCGCGTCGGCGATGGCTGCACCGGCCGAGCAGGTCCGGCTGACGGTGCCGGCGCTCGGGGCCGACTCGGTCCTGCTCGGCGCCGCTGAGCTGGCCTTCACGGAGCTCCTGGCGGATCCGGTCCCGGTCGTCGTCCCGGCCCGCTGACCGACACCTGCGCAGCGACGTCCGGACGGTTCAGACTGCTCTCATGGGAGGCCCGAGCGGGGCAACTGTCGGCGGCTCACTGCTCGCCGTCGCCCGCAACCGGGCGCTCGTCCGCCTGCTGACCGCCTTCTGCTCGTTCACGGCCTACGAGCAGATCGCGTGGGTCGCCGTGCTGCTGTGGGCCTATACCAAGGGCGGCGTCGCGCTGGCCGGGCTGGTTGCGGTCGTGCAGCTGGTCCCGTCCGCGCTCGTCGCCCCGCTCGGCTCGATGATGGGCGACCGCCTGCCGCGAGGGCTGGCGCTGTTCGCGGCGTACGGTGCCCAGTCCGTCCTGCTGGGCCTCACGGCCGCCCTGCTCCTGTCCGGCGCCCCGGCGTGGGCGGTCGTCAGTGCCGCCACCGCCGCGTCTGCGGCGATCGCCCTGACCCGTCCGATCCACTACGCCGCCTCGCCTGCCCTCGCCCGCCGTGCGGACGAGGCTGTCGCGGCCAACTCCTTCTCCGGCCTATGGGAGGCGCTCGGCCTCCTGCTGGGGCCCGTGCTTGCCGGGATCGGCAGCGCGACGGTGGGCTCCGGACCCGTCCTCGCCGGCACAGCGGTCATGGCTGCAGCGTCCGCTCTTTCCTGCGTACGGCTCGGACCAGGTGCCGGCACTGTCGGCGCTCGGGATGGAGGACCCTTCCGGACGGCTCTTGGCGGACTCGTGGCACTCCGGCACGACCGGCCGGCCGCCGTGCTACTCGGTCTCGTCGGCAGCTTGTTCCTCGTCATGGGGGCCGTGGAGATTCTCGTGGTGGCCTACGTCGCCGGACCTCTCGAGGGCGACGATGCTCAGGCCGGGTTCTTGCTGGGCGCGATCGGCGTGGGCGCTCTGGCCGGTGCGGTGGTCAGTGTCGTGCTCGTGGCATGGCGCCGGTTGGCTCCGGCGGTCGTGCTGGGGCTCGTGGTCGGCGGCGCGACGCTGGCGCTGCTCGCGGCGGCCCCACGACTCATTGTCGCCGCAGGTCTGCTGGCCTCCGTGGGGCTGGGCAAGTCCTTCTTCGAGGTGGCTGGCCGCACCATGCTCCAGCGGGCCGTCGACACCGGCGTCCTGTCGCGAGTGTTCGGCATCCAGGAGTCGGTGACACTCCTCGCGCTCGCGGCTGGTGCCGCCGTGGCCCCACCCCTGGTCCGGTGGCTCGGGCCGACGGGCGCGTTCCTCCCGCTGGGCCTCGCCCTGCCGGTGCTCGCGGCCGTGTCCTGGCGCTCGATGGTGGTGCTCGACAGTCGAGCCGTCTACCGGCCCGAGCTGCTCGGGCTGCTGCGCCACCACCCGTTCATGCGCCACCTGCCCGTACCGGTCCTCGAGGGTCTCGCTGCCGCGGCAGAGGAACTCTCTGTGCCCGCCGGGCACACGGTCGTCCGCGAGGGGGAACCGGGCGATCGGTACTACCTGATCGAGGAGGGCGACGTGCTCGTCACCGCCACCGGGGGTTCCACCGCGGTGGAGGTGGGGGCCGGCGACGGCTTCGGCGAGATCGCCCTGCTCCGCTCCGTCCCCCGGACGGCTACGGTCACGACGGCGTCGCCGTGCCGGCTCTGGGCCGTCGCCCAGGAGGACTTCCTCGCGGGCCTGGGGGCCTCACCGGCTGGGACCACTGCGGCCCAGGACGAGGTACGGACGAAAGCGCGGCGGATGGGTCCGGACAACCTGCGTGGCGAGGCGGCGGACGGGACGGACTGATCCGTGATCAGCGCTGCCGCCGGACGAGGAGGGCGAACGTCGTCGTGAAGGCCGCGGCCGCCGACAGCTCGACCGTCCACCG
Organism: Jiangellales bacterium; assembly: GCA_035462375.1. Classification (GTDB taxonomy): domain Bacteria; phylum Actinomycetota; class Actinomycetes; order Jiangellales; family Jiangellaceae; genus DASTQL01. The sequence continues at coordinate 16,990 of DATHUJ010000240.1, read as the reverse complement.
GTGCACCGCCTCGCGCTGGATCCGGTCGTGGAGCCGGTCGAACCAGGCGGGGAAGGGCGACCGGTCGAAGAACTGCTTGCCGGGTTTGTCCATGTCCGGTAGGCACGCGCCGACGATGCCGACGGCCACCCGCAGCCGGTGCGGTCCGGGCGTGGCTGCCAGGACCGTCCCGATGCAGGCCAGGCCGAGGAGCCCGTCCGGAACGGCGATCCGCATCAGGTGCTCCTCGTCCACACCGAAGTGGGGGACCGCGTCCAGCACGAAGTGGGAGGCGAACCCTCCGCCCGCCGCCGTCGTCGGTCCGGGCGCGGCCAGCCCCAGCAGGGCGCCGGACAGGACGTGGTTGGTGATGAGCACCCGGTGAGCCTCCCAGACGACCGTCGGCGGGTGAGTCGCGACACGGATGCGCCGCGCCGATGGGCGGCCGTCCTCCCCCGTACGTAGACTCGCTCCGGACCTGACGGCGACGAGGAGGAGGCGAGACGCGTTGGGCGTCCTGGACTCCGTCCACCGGCCGCGCGACCTGCGCGGACTCACCGAGGAGCAGCTCGCTGACCTGGCCGCCGAGATCCGCGACGTCCTGGTCGCATCAGTCGCCCGCCACGGGGGGCACCTGGGCCCCAACCTGGGTGCTGTCGAGCTCACCCTCGCCGTGCACCGGGTGTTCGACTCCCCGCGTGACCCGGTGATCTTCGACACCGGCCACCAGGCGTACGTGCACAAGTTGGTGACCGGTCGGCATGCGGGCTTCGAGCAGCTGCGCCAGGCCGGTGGGCTCTCCGGCTACCCGAGCCGCGCAGAGAGCGAACACGACTGGGTGGAGAACTCCCACGCCTCCACCGCTCTGTCCTACGCCGACGGCATGGCCAAGGCCTTCGCCGTCCGAGGAGACCACGACCGGACGGTGGTCGCGGTCGTCGGTGACGGCGCGCTCACCGGGGGGATGGCCTGGGAGGCGTTGAACAACATCGCCGCCGGCCAGGAGCGGCCGATCGTCATCCTGGTCAACGACAACGGCCGCTCCTATACGCCGACGGTCGGCGGCCTGGCGGACCACCTGGCGGGGCTTCGTACGGACCCCCGGTACGAACAGGCGTTGGACGTGGTCAAGCGTTCGCTGGGCCGGACACCCCTCGTCGGCCCGCCGTTGTACGAAGCACTGCACGGCATCAAGAAGGGCCTCAAGGACGTGCTGGCCCCGCAGGGCCTGTTCGAGGACCTGGGGATCAAGTACGTGGGACCGGTCGACGGCCACGACCGGTCGGCCGTGGAGAACGCGCTGGAGAAAGCCAAACGGTTCCGCGGGCCGGTGATCGTGCACTGCGTCACGCGCAAGGGATTCGGCTACGACCTGGCCGAGCGCAACGAGAACGACCAGATGCACCAGTCGCACCCCTTCGACCCGGCCACCGGGGTCCCGATCGCAGCCTCGGTGAGCAGCTGGACCCATGTCTTCCGCGACGAGATGGTGGCCCTCGGAGCCGAGCGCGCGGACCTCGTCGCGATCACCGCCGCCATGCTCTACCCCACCGGCCTGGACGCCTTCGCCCACGCTTACCCCGACCGCTGGTTCGACGTCGGGATCGCCGAGCAGCACGCCGTCACGTCGGCGGTTGGTCTGGCGATGGGCGGCCTCCACCCCGTCGTCGCCGTCTACGCCACCTTCCTCAACCGCGCTTTCGACCAGGTGCTGATGGACTGCGCACTGCACCGCTGCGGGGTGACCTTCGTGCTCGACCGGGCCGGGGTGACCGGCGACGACGGCGCCTCGCACAACGGCATGTGGGACATGTCGATCCTTCAGGTGGTGCCCGGCCTGCGGCTGGCCGCACCGAGAGACGCCGGCCAGCTGCGCGAGCAGCTGCGAGAGGCCGTCGCGGTGGCCGACGCGCCCACGGTCGTGCGCTTCCCCAAGGGAGCCGTGGTCGACGACGTGCCGGCGATCGAACGGACAGGGACAACCGACGTGCTGGTGCGGGCGGGGGCACGGGACGTGCTCCTGGTCGCCGTCGGCTCGATGGCTGCCGTCGGCGTGGCGGTCGCCGACCGGCTGGCCGCGCAGGGCATCGGCGTGACCGTGGTCGACCCGCGGTGGGTCAAGCCGGTGGACGGGTCGGTGGTCGCCCTGGCCGGTGAGCACCGGCTGGTGGTCACGGTGGAGGACAACGGCCGGGTCGGCGGCGTGGGCACCCGCATCGCCCAGGAGCTGCGCGACGCGCGCGTCCGGGCGCCGGTGCGCGACTTCGGCATCCCGCAGCGCTTCCTCGACCACGCCAAGCGGCCGGCGATCCTGGCCGAGGTCGGGCTCACGGCCCAGGACCTGGCCCGCGAGGTGGTCGAGGAGGTCGCCCGGTTGGACGACGACGTCGCGCCGGCCGCGATCCAGGACCCCAGCACCCGCTGAGTCCTCGGTGGTGAGGGCCGAGCTGCTCCGCGTCGCGGTCGCCGGAGGGGAGCTCGCTGTCGCGCGCTGGGCGGGGGACGGGCCACCGGTCCTCGCGGTCCACGGCATCACCGGCAACCACCTCTGGTGGGCCGAGACCGTCGGCGCCCTGGCCGGACGTGCGACCGTGCTCGCGCCCGACCTGCGCGGCCGTAGTCTCAGCGCCGGCCTGCCCGGACCGTACGGGCTGTCCGCCCACGTGCCCGACCTGGCCGGCGTGCTCGACGCCGAGGGAGTGGACCGGGCAACTCTCGTCGGCCACTCGATGGGGGGTTTCGTGGCGGCCCGGCTCGCGGCCGCCCACCCGGAGCGGGTGTCAGGACTCGTCCTGGTCGACGGTGGCGTGCCGCTGGTGGCGCCGGCAAGCAGGTCCCCGGAGGCGGACCTGGCCGACCGGATCGACCTGTCGTGGCAGCGGCTGGACCGGTCCTTCGCCGGTCCGCAGCACTACGCGGCGTACTGGCGCTCGGACCCCGCAGCCGACCCGTACTGGTCGGACACGGTGGAGGCGGCGCTCCTCGCTGACCTCCGTGAGGGGTCGGATGGCCGGTGGCGGGCCGCTGTGGCTCGCGAGGCCGTCGTCGCCGACGGCCTGGGGCTCTACGACCCGCTGGGGGCTGCGCTGCTGGTCGGATCCGCCACGTACCTGGTGCCAGCGTCCGGCGGACTGCACGACCCCGCCACGGTGGAGGGGGCGGTGGGCGCCGCCGTCCGGGTCGTCGTGGTCGCCGGCGTCGACCACGACACCCTGGTGCTCGCCCCCCGCGGGGCTGCGGCCGTGGCGGCAGCGGTCGTCGCTTGTGCCGGCTGATCCCTCAGGCCGGCACGCTGGCCACCCCTGGGGGCAGGAAGCGCCGACCGGTGACCGCCTCCGAGGTGCCTGTCCGGTCCAGGTAGGGCGCGACGCCACCGTTGGCGAAGACGAAGCCGCCGCCCAGGAGGAGGCACAGGTCGATGTCCTGGATCTCGGCGACGACCCCATCGTCCAGCATGATCCGGATCTCGTCGGCCAGGGCACGCCTGGTGCGGTCGAGGACCTGCTCTTCGGTCTGCAGGGTCCCACCCTGCGGCCACAGCTCGGCGACCTCGGGGTCGACGGACGGTCGTCCGTGCTCGTCCCAGGCGTAGACACCCGGCTTGCCGGCAGCCACCAGCGCCTGCAGCCCCGCGGAGGTGCCGAACCGGTCCGGGAAGGCGGCCTGCAACGTCTCGGCGGTGTGCAGCGCGACGGCCGGCCCCACGAGCTGCAGAAGGACGAAGGGCGGCATCGGCATCCCGAGCGGCGCGAGCGCCCGGTCGGCGACGGCGAACGGCGTCCCCTCGTCGACCGCCCGGATGGCCTCGCCCAGGGCGCGGGTGAGCAGGCGGTTGAAGACGAAGGCCGGCGCGTCCTTGACGAGGACCGACGACTTCTTCAGCGCCTTGCCCACAGCGAAGGCGGTCGCCAGGGTCGGGTCGTCCGTCCGCTCGGCGCGCACGACCTCCAGCAGCGGCATGACCGCCACCGGGTTGAAGAAGTGCAAGCCCACCACCCGCTCGGGGTTCTTGAGGTCGGCTGCCATCTCGGTCACGGAGAGGGAGGACGTGTTGGTCGCCAGGACGCACTCGTGGGAGACGACCTCCTCCACCTCGGCGAAGACCTGCTTCTTGACCTCGAGCTGCTCGAAGACCGCCTCGATGACGAAGTCCGCGTCGGCGAACCCGGCCTTGTCGACGGAGCCGTTGACCAGGGCCTTGAGCCGGTTGGCCCGGTCGGGCGAGATCCGGCCCTTGCCCAGCAGCTTGTCGACCTCCCCGCGGACGTACGCGAGACCCTTGTCGACCCGGTCCTGGTCGAGGTCGGTCATGACGACCGGGACCTCGAGGCGCCGGGCGAAGAGCAGGGCGAGCTGGCTGGCCATCAAGCCGGCTCCGACGACCCCGACCTTGGTCACCTCGCGTGCTAGGGATCTGTCGGGCGCCCCGACCGGCCGCTTCGCGCGACGCTGGACCAGATCGAAGGCGTAGAGCGTCGCCCGGGTCTCGTCGGTCATGAGCAGGTCGGCGAGGGCGTCGTCCTCGGCCGCGAAGCCATCGTCACGGCTGCACGTCCTGGCACCGGCCAACAGGTCGAGGGCGCGGTACGGCGCGGGGGAGAGGCGCTTGACCTTGGCGTCGGCCGCGGCCCGCCCGCGCACGATCGCGGCGTCCCAGGCCTCCTCCGAACGGTCCACCTCGGGCCGCTCGACCTCGACCGCACCCGTCAGGACCTGGGCCGCCCACACCATCGACTGTTCGAGGAAGTCGGCGCCCTCGAAGGCCGCGTCGGCGAGCCCGAGCGCGCGCACCTGTGCCCCGCCCAGGACCTTGGTGTTCAGCGGGTTCTCGACGACCACCGTGACCGCCGTGTCGATGCCGACGAGGTTGGGCACCAGCCAGGCTCCACCCCAGCCCGGCACGATCCCGATGAACGTCTCGGGCAGGCCGATGCCCTGGGCAGCGGTCGAGACCGTGCGGTAGGTGCAGTGCAGCGCGACCTCCAGGCCGCCGCCGAGTGCCATGCCGTTGACGAACGCGAACGACGGGACCGGCCCCTCGCCGAGCCGGCGCAGGACCCGGTGACCCAGATGGGCGATGGCGTGCGCGGTCTCCCGGTCGCGGACCAACCCGATGCCCTTGAGGTCGGCACCCGCCGCGAGGATGAAGGGCTTGCCGGTCACGGCGACCGCCTTGACGTCGGGCATCGCGAACGCCTCGTCCAGCGCCCGGTCCAGCTCCTCCAAGCTCTGCGGGCCGAGTGTGTTGGGCTTGGTGTGGTCGTGCCCGTTGTCGAGGGTCACCAGCGCGAGCCGGCCGGCTCCCAACGGCAGGTCCATTCCGCGTACACGGGCCCTGGTCACGACCTCGTCGGGAAAGAGCTCCTTCACGCGGCGTCCTCCTCGTCGAGGTCCTGTCCGAAGTCCTGGTGGTGGGGGTTCTCCCAGATCACGGAACCCCCCATGCCGATACCGACGCACATGGTGGTGAGGCCGAAGCGGATCTCCGGGCGTGCCTCGAAGGTCCGGGCCAGCTGCGTCATCAGGCGTACGCCGCTAGCCGCCAGCGGGTGGCCGAGCGCGATGGCCCCGCCGTACGGGTTGACGCGGGGGTCGTCGTCGGCGATCCCGTAGTGGTCGAGGAACGCGAGCACCTGCACGGCGAAGGCCTCGTTGACCTCGAAGGCGCCGATGTCCTCGATCGACAGGCCGGCCTTGGCGAGCGCCTTGTCCGTCGCCGGGACCGGGCCGACTCCCATGACCTCGGGATCGACCCCCGCGAAGGCGTACGACACGAGCCGCATCCGGACGGGCAGCCCCAGCTCCTCGGCCGCCTCCGCGGAGGCGAGCAGGCAGGCCGTTGCCCCGTCGTTGAGCCCGGCGGAGTTGCCGGCCGTGACCCGCCCGTGCGGGCGGAACGGGGTCTTGAGCCCGGCGAGGTCCTCCAGCGTCGTGCCCGGTCGGGGTGGCTCGTCGGCCGTCGCCAGGCCCCAACCACGTTCGGCGCTGCGCGTGGCGACGGGGACCAGGTCCTGCTGGACGATGCCGTCCGCGTAGGCCTTGGCCAGCTTGGCCTGGCTCTCGACCGCATACGCGTCCGCGCGTTCCCGGGTCAGGTGGGGGAAGCGGTCGTGAAGGTTCTCGGCGGTGGACCCCATGACCAGCGCGCTCGGGTCGACGAGGCGCTCGGCGAGGACGCGGGGGTTGGGGTCGACGCCCTCACCCATCGGGTGGTGTCCCATGTGCTCGACACCACCGGCCACGACGACGTCGTAGGCACCGACGCCGATCCCGGCCGCGGTCGTGGTCACCGCGGTCATCGCCCCCGCACACATGCGGTCGATCGCGAAGCCGGGGACGCTCCGGGGCAGCCCGGACAGCAGCGCCGCCATCCGCCCGATCGTCAGGCCCTGGTCGCCGATCTGGGTCGTCGCCGCCACGGCCACGTCGTCGACGCGTTCGGGCGGGAGGGACGGGTGGCGGCGGAGCAGCTCCCGGATGCACTTGATGACGAGGTCGTCGGCGCGGGTCTCCGCGTACATGCCCTTAGGGCCCGCCTTGCCGAACGGGGTACGGACGCCGTCCACGAAGACGACGTCTCGGATCTGCCTGGCCGGACGCGGCACGGGGCCTCCTGCGGTCGGTGGTCGCCACAGCCGATATTACTCATCGGTAACCGCAGAGCGCGAGCGTGACCCCGGCCACATCGCCGGGGTACCCATCACACCTGCAACAACGAGCAGAGGGATGACCACCAGCGGGGCCGCATCAGCCCGGCCGGGAGACGCCAATGACGAGGAAGGCGATCCCCGCGACCACCCCCGACAGCTGCCGGCACCTCGTCCGGCGGCCGGACCAGGGCAGCAGTACACGCCTGCGTCGACGGTCGGACCCTGCTGGCCCCCAGCGTCACCCGCCGGCTGGTCTGGTGACGCCCGGGCGACGGGGATGAGCGGGTGGGGCGGTCACCCGAGGTGTCGGAGCGCCTCCCGGCGGGACAGCGGCGACAACCGGTCCCGGTGGACCTCGACGAACGTCCGGACCCAGCCCGGCCGGGACCGCGCGGCGTCCCGGAGCGCCCAACCGATCCCCTTGCGCAGGAAGAAGTCCGGGTCGTCGAGGTTGGCGACCACGCAGTCCTCGAGCAGCCGGATGTCCACCTGGTCCTTCGCGCCCACCTGGCAGATCACCGCCGCCCGCCGTTTCCACCGGTCCTCGTCCCGGGACCAGGCCCGAACGACCGGCGCCATGACCGGTGGCTCGGCCCGCAGCACAGGACCGAGCCGGCGCGTGGAGAGCTCGTCGACGTAGTCCCACCAGGCGCCGTCGACGACGAGCTCCTCGAGGAGCGGGACGGCTGCCGGGTCCAGCCACCGCCGGTAGGGCCGCCACCCGGTGAGCGTGACCGCAACGTAGCGCTCCTCGCGGTGGGCGGCGCCGTACCAGAGCGCACGCACCGCGCGTTCCCAGCCGGCCCGGTCCGGCAGCACGCACGCCCCGAGCACCTCGCGCTCGACCTTGGCACGCAGCGGCCGGGGAACTCCGAGGAAGGGCATCGTCGACTTCATGTAGGCCTGCATCGGCGCGGACCGGGAGGGTTCCGCCACCGCCTCGAGCCCGAAGCGCACCCTGCGGACGAGGTCCTCGACCGGTCCGACCGCGGAGGACGTCACGTGGCAGGACGCTACTCGTGCCCGGGTCGCCCGACGCCCCGTTACGCTCGGTCCACCATGACCGAGACGCCCGCGATTCCCCCCTCGTACGACCTGGTCGTGCTCGGCTCCGGTCCGGCCGGCCTGGCGGCGGCTTGGCGGGCCGCCCGACGCGGGCTGTCGGTGGCCGTGCTGGAGCGGGCCGGCCAGCCCGGCGGGACGGCGGCGTCCTTCGAGGTCGACGGGGTCAGGGTGGACCACGGCTCCCACCGGCTGGACCCCGCCACGGCTCCCCGGCTGCTGACCGACCTGAACGACCTGCTCGGCAAGGACCTGCAGGAGCGGACCCGGAACGGGCGCGTCCGGATCGCCGACCGCTGGGTGGGCTTCCCGCTGCGAGCCGCGGAGCTGGCGCGCTCCCTGCCCCCGCCGATGCTGGCCGCCATCGGGCGCGACGCGCTCGTCGCGCCGTTGCGCCGCCCGCAGGACGACTCCTACGCCGGCGTGCTGCGGGCTGCGCTGGGGCCCACGGTGTACGAGGCCCTGTACGCGCCGTACGCCCGCAAGGTCTGGGGGATCTCCGGGGAGCGGATCAGCGGCGAGCAGGCGCGCCGGCAGGTGTCCACGGACACCGCCGCGTGGCGGTTGGCCGGCCGGGCGATGCGGGGGAGCGACGGACCGCCGAAGCGCTACTGGTACCCGCGCCGGGGGTTCGGCCAGATCGTCGACGTGCTCGCCGACTCGTCCGTGGCCGCCGGGGCGGACCTCCGGCTGGAGGCGGAGGTCGCCCGGGTGCGTGTCTTCGAGGACGAGGTCGTGGTGACCACGCAGGACGGGGACGTGCTGACCGGTGGCCTGGCGTTCTCGACCCTGCCGCTGCCGGTCATGGCGCGACTGACCCGCCCCGCCCCGTCGCTGGCCGAGCTCGAGGCCGCCAGCCGTCTGCGGTTCCGCGCCGTCCTGCTGGTCTACGTCGTGCACGACCAGGGGCGGTGGACGCCGTACGACACGCACTACCTGCCCGGCGCCGATACGCCGGTCACGCGCGTGTCCGAACCCAGCAACTACCGCGACTCGGTCGACGACCCGGAGGACCGTTCCGTCCTGTGCGCGGAGATCCCGCTCTCGATGACCGACGACCTGTGGGGCGCCAGCGACGAGACCCTGGGTGACCTCGTGGACGAGGCGCTGGCCCGGTCGGCGCTCCCGCCGGTTCGGCGCACCCACGTCGAGACCCGTCGCGTGGGCCACGTCTACCCGATCCACCGGGCCGGCTACGAGCAGGACCTCGCCGGCGTCGACTCCTGGTCCCGGATGCTGCGCCGCGTCGTGACGCTGGGTCGGCACGGGCTCTTCACCGTCGACAACACGCACCAGGCCATGGACCTGGCCTACGACGCCGTCACCGCGATCCGTGACGACGGTACGTTCGATCGCTACGCCTGGACCGCAGCCCGGCAGCGATCGACCGCCGACACCTGAGGGGCCGGGCCCCGTCGGGTCCTACCCGTCGGCTGAGCGGAAGGCCCCGGCCACCTGCCCCGCGGTGAGCCCCACCTGCCACGACCGGGCGCCCAGGGCGCGCATGGCATCGGCGACGGACTCCTCCGTCACCAGGTCCGGCGGCGACCAGGCGACGCGGCGCAGCGTCTCCGGGGCGAGCAGGTTCTCGACCGGCAGGGACAGAGATTCCGCGACGGTCCCGACGGCAGCCCTCGCGGCCGTGAGCCTCGCCGCGGCAGCTGGGTCGCGATCGGGCCAGGACCGGGCCGGCGGCGGTCCGTCGTACCGCGCGGTGACGGGTGGGAGCTCGGCCTCGGGCAGTGCGCTGGCCCGCCGGATCGCCGCGAACCACCGTGCCGACTCCCGGCGCTGGGCACGGCCACGGAAGACCGGCAGGTCGGCCAGCTCCTCGGCCGTCGTCGGGCCGGCCATCGCGGCCTCGATGATGGCCGAGTCGGGGAGGACGCGGCCGGGGGACAGGTCGCGTGCGCGGGCTCGGGCATCGCGTTCCTGCCACAGCTCGCGGACGACGGCCAGGCGGCGCCGGTCCCTGACCCGGTGCAGGCCGGAGGTCCGCCGCCACGGGTCGGCCCGCGGCGCCGGGGGGAGCGCCTCGGCCAGCGCGGTGAACTCCTCCGCCGCCCACCCGAGCTTGCCGGACTCCTCGAGCTGCGCGTGTAGAGCGTCGCGGAGCTCGATGAGCACCTCCACGTCGAGCGCGGCGTAGTGCAACCAGGGCTCGGGCAGCGGCCGGGTCGACCAGTCCGCCGCGGAGTGTCCCTTCTCAAGCGACAGCCCGAGGACGCTCTCGACGAGCGCACCGAGGCCGACTCGGGCGTAGCCCAGCAGGCGGCCGGCCAGCTCGGTGTCGAAGAGACGCGTCGGGCGCATCCCGACCTCGGCCAGGCAGGGCAGGTCCTGGCTGGCGGCATGCAGCACCCACTCCGAGTCGGCGATGACCCGGCCGATCTCGGCGAGATCCGGCAGCGGGATCGGATCGATCAGCGCCGTGCCGGCGCCGACCCGCCGGAGCTGGACCAGGTAGGCGCGCTGACCGTAGCGGTAGCCCGACGCGCGCTCGGCGTCCACGGCGACGGGACCGGATCCGGCGGCCAGCGCCGACACGACGTCCGCCAGGGCGACCGGGTCGGTGACCACGGGAGGCAGCCCGTCCCTCGGCTGCACCAACGGCACGGGGGTGGCGGACAGGCTGCCGGGAATCGGTGCCTCCGTGCTCACCGGCGACGACCACCACGCGGACCGGGCATCGCCACGACCCCGGACGGAAGCGGCACCAGTCCCGCGGCCGCTGCCAACGTGTCGCCCCAGGCCTGGACGTGCGGAGTCAGGCCGGGGTCGAGCGGCGTCCACGAGGCCCGGATCTCGATCTCGGCCGACGCCGGGTCGTCGGCCATGCCACCGAAGCTCTCGGAAGCCACCCGCGTGACCGTACCGCTGGGCGCGGTGTAGGACGCCCCGTGCTCGGCCAGCGCCTCCGTCAACCAGGCCCAGCCGACACCGGGCAGCAACGGGTCGGAGGCGATCTCCGGCTCGAGCGATGCCCGGACGTAGACCACGACGCGGAAGGTCCCGTGCCACGCCTCCTGACCGGCGGGGTCGTGCAGCAGTACCAACCGACCCGAGCCCATGTCGTCGTCATCGGCCACGACGTCGGCGCTGAGGGCGAGGCCGTACGGCGCCAGGCGTTGCGGAGCCGGGATCTCCTCGACGCGCACCTCCGGGCGGAGCCGGGCGGCGCGGACGGACTCCACCGCGCGGCGGAACTCCTCGGGCGCCCGGCCTTGCCCACGGCCGGCGCCGTCGCTGCGGACCACCACGGCAGCGTACGTCCGGGACCCGCACCGGACGCGGAGCGGCGCGCCCGCCGGGGGCTCCCGTGCGAGGATCGCGGGGTGACCCCTCCCCTCCCGGACTCCCTGCTGGTGCGTGCCTGTCGGGGCGAGCCTGTCCCCCGCCCACCCGTGTGGTTCATGCGGCAGGCGGGCCGATCGCTCCCCGAGTACCGCCGGCTGCGCGAGGGCGTCCCGATGCTCGAGTCCTGCACCCGGGTCGAGACGATCGTCGAGATCACGCTCCAGCCCGTCCGCCGTTACGGCGTGGACGCGGCGATCTTCTTCTCCGACATCGTCGTCCCGCTGAAGGCGGTCGGGGTGGACCTCGACATCAAGCCGGGCATCGGTCCGGTCGTCGCCCAGCCGATCCGGCGGCGTCACGACCTCGATGCCCTGCGGCCGCTCGAGCCGGACGACGTCCCGTACGTGGTCCAGGCCGTGGCGGCGCTCGCGGGCGAGCTGGGTGACACGCCGCTGGTCGGCTTCGCCGGGGCACCGTTCACCCTTGCCTCCTACCTGGTCGAGGGTGGGCCGTCCCGGCACCTCGAGCACACCAAGGCGCTGATGCACGCAGACCCCTCGCTCTGGCACGACCTGCTGGCCCGCGTCGGCGCGATCTCGGCTGCGTTCCTGCGCGCCCAGATCACCGCGGGGGCCTCCGCGGTCCAGCTGTTCGACTCGTGGGCCGGGACGCTGGCGGCCGCGGACTACGAGCGCTTCGTCCTGCCTCACAGCCGGGACGTGCTGGCCGCCGTGGCCGACCTGGGTGTGCCGCGGATCCACTTCGGCGTGGGTACGGGAGAGTTCCTCGGCCTCATGGGCGAGGCGGGCGCTGAGGTGGTCGGCGTCGACTGGCGGGTCCCGCTCGAGCAGGCGGCCCGCCGGGTCGGCCCCGGACGGGCGCTCCAGGGAAACCTGGACCCGGCCCTGCTCGCGGCCCCATCGGCCGTCGTGGAGGAGGAGGTGCGGCGTGTCCTGGCCGGCGGCCGGGTCGCTCACGGACACGTGTTCAACCTCGGGCACGGCGTCCTGCCGTCCACCGACCCGGACGCCCTGGCCCGGGTCGTGGAGCAGGTCCGGTCCGCGGGCGGGCAGACCTGACCCGAGGGCTTCAACCCGGAGGTGCCGGAGCCGGTCGGTCGGCAGGTGTGGTCCTGCTCCGGCCCCCCGCGCGCAGGGCGAGCGCCAGGGGCACGAGCACCAGCCCGGCGGCCAGGGCGAAGGGCAACAGCGCGCCCGCCACGGTGAGGGCCACGAGCGCCACCTCGAGGAAGGCGTCCCACCCGGCGCGAAGGCCCACCAGGAAGCCCACGTCACGCTCACCCGCGCGAGCCGTCACATCATCGGGACTCACGAACGTCACCGTCACGGTCGCCAGCTGGGTGAGCTGGGACAGCTCCGCCTGACGCCGCAGCAGCGAGTCGAGGTCGGCCTCGCGCCTGGCCAGCTCACCCTCCAGCGTGACCACGTCGCGCAGGTCGGCGGCGTCGCTGCGTGGCAACCCGCGCCTCGACGTCGGTCACCTGGTCGGTCACGTTCTCGGCGGTACGGTCCCGATAGCGCACCTCACCCAGGGCCTCGACCTGCTCGACGATCCGGACCCGCTCCCCGACGGGCACGCGCAGCGAGAGCGTCGAGCGCACCGGGCCGTCGGTCCCGTCGCCGGAACCGGTGGTGTTCTCGTTCTGGACGTAGCCACCGCTGGTCTCGGCGAGGGTGGCCGCCCGTCTCGCCGCCCCCGGCACGTCGTCGGTCGCGACGGTGAGTTCGACGACGTGGACGATGGCGCGCGGCGCCGGGTCGACCCGGGCGGCCGCGCCGGCCCCGTCACCCTCGCCGGCGTCCGCGGTCCGAGCTGCCCCCGGCACACGCTGAGATCAGGAGCGGGGACGCGAGCACTGCCACCACGAATGCCAGCCATCCTGGCGTCCGCCGCGCGGTCGATCCCCCCATGACCCCTCCTGCCCTCGATCTGCCCTCGATCGGTACAGGACCTGTGACGGGACCCGGCGAGCCGTGGTTGCACCCCTCGGGTCACGATCGGAAACACGGTTCTGCGAAGGTGACGGCATGCCCCCGCCACGCCCGCGCCACGTGGCGGTGGTCGGCGGCGGGATCTCCGGGGTCGCGGCCGCGTGGTCGCTGCGCGCGGCCCTCGGGGACTCCGTCCGGCTGACCCTGCTGGAAACCGATCCCGCCCTCGGGGGCAAGCTGCGCGTCTCCGACCTCGCCGGTCTGCCGGTCGACGAGGGCGCGGAATCCGTTCTCTGGCGCCGCCCCGAGGCGGTCGACCTGGCGCGGGCGGTGGGGCTGGGGGACGACCTGGTCCACCCGGCGGCGACCGGGGCATCCGTCTGGAGCCGGGGGCGGCTCCGGCCGCTCCCCGCCCGGACGGTGATGGGTGTCCCGGCGGACCTGCGCCCCGTCGTGGCCGGTCGGCTGCTGTCGCCCGCAGGCGTCGCCCGGGCGGGCCTGGACGCCGTCCTCCCCGGACGGCCGCCGGAGGGCGACGTGGCCGTGGGCCACCTCGTACGCCGGCGGATGGGCGCGCAGGTCGTGGACCGGTTGGTGGAGCCGTTGCTGGGGGGTGTCTACGCCGGTCGTGCCGACGAGCTGTCACTCCAGGCTGCGGTGCCGCAGCTCGCCGAACAGGTGGCGCGGACCCGCAGCCTGCTCGTGGCCGCCCGGCGGGCGGCCCCCCCACCGGCCCACGGGGCGCCGCCGCCACCCGTCTTCGCCGGGCTGCGCGGCGGTGTCGGGCGCCTGCCGGGCGCCGTCGCCCGAGCCTCCGGCGCCGAGGTCAGGACGAGGGTGACCGTCCGGGAGGTGGCCAGGCTCCCGGACGGGACGTGGCGGCTGGTGGCCGGCCCGGTGCCACGTCCGGAGGTGCTCGAGGCGGACGCGGTCGTCCTGGCGGTGCCGGCCGCACCGGCGGCTCGCCTGCTGGCCGACGTCGTCCCCGCGGCGGCCCGGGAGCTCGCCGCGGTGGAGCACGCGAGCGTCGCCGTGGTGTCCCTGGCCCTGCGGCCCTCGGACCTGCCCGGTCCGCTCCGTGGGACGGGGTTCCTGGTCCCGCCGACCGAGGGCCGCCTCGTCAAGGCGGCGACCTTCTCCTCCGCCAAGTGGGCCTGGCTCGCCGACCTGGACCCCGGGCTCGCCGTCGTCCGGGCCTCCGTGGGTCGGCACGGGGAGGAGCGCGACCTCCAGCGCGCGGACGCGGACCTCGCCGACGCCGTACGGCGGGAGCTGGCCGACCTGATCGGCCTCCACGGCCGGCCGGTCGCCGCACGCGTCACGCGATGGGGCGGGGGGCTCCCGCAGTACGCGGTTGGACACCTCGACCGGGTCGCCCGGATCCGGTCCGCCGTGGCGGAAGTGCCGGGGCTGGAGCTCTGCGGCGCCGCGTACGAGGGGGTCGGAGTCCCGGCCTGCATCGCCACCGCACGGGCGGCCACCGCTCGGCTGGTGCATGACCTGGTCGCCGGTGCGATCATCGACGTATGAGCGAGGACCGCCTGCGCCCGAAGGCCCGGGACATCAACGAGGGCATCCGTTACACGATGTGGTCGGTCTTCCGCCTGGGCGACGAGCTGGGCGAGTCCGCCGACCGCACGGCTCTCGCGGAGGAGGTCGACGAGCTGTTCGCCCAGCTGGCGGCCAAGGACGTCGTCGTGCGTGGCACGTACGACGTCGGTGGCCTGCGCGCCGACGCCGACGTGATGGTCTGGTCGCACGCGCCCTCCAGCGACGCCCTCCAGGACGCCTACCACCGCTTGCGGCGGACCGCGCTCGGCGGGCGGCTCCAGCCGGTCTGGTCGCAGCTGGCGCTGCACCGTCCGGCGGAGTTCAACAAGAGTCACGTCCCGGCCTTCCTGGCCGAGGAGGACCCCCGCGCGTACGTGTGCGTCTACCCCTTCGTCCGCTCGTACGAGTGGTACCTGCTGCCCGACGACGAGCGTCGCGAGATGCTGGCCGAGCACGGCCGGATGGCCCGCGGCTTCCCCGACGTCCGGGCCAACACGGTGGCGTCGTTCGCCCTGGGCGACTACGAGTGGATGCTCGCCTTCGAGGCCGACGAACTGCACCGCATCGTCGACCTGATGCGGCACCTGCGCGGCTCGTCCGCGCGGCGGCACGTGCGCGAGGAGCTGCCCTTCTACACCGGGCGCCGGCGCGCCGTCGCCGAGCTCGTGCGGGGCCTCCCCTGATGGGCCTCCTCGACCGACTCCGTGGGCGGGGGCCCGACGACGGCGACGACGACGTCCCACCCGAACCGCCGCTCGACGTCGACGCGCGGCGTGTCCAGCTCGACGAGCTGGAGCGCGCCCTCCGCACCATCTCCCGGGCCATGGCGGCCGAGTCGGCCCGCATGGCCAACCCGGGGTGGCGGGGCCGGGTCGACGACCTCCGCTTCGCCGCGAACGAGGCCGGTCGGCTCTCCCTGGAGGGCTTCACCCGGGCGGACCTGCTCGACCTCGCCAACCAGGTCCGACCGCTCTACCCGCCCGGGCTGAGCCCTCCGCCGGAGGAGTACGCCCCGTACGCCGACGGGCAGGCCGCCGTCCTCGCCGCCGTGACCGACCTGCGGACACCGCTGCCGTCGGAGGAGGCGTGAGGCTCAGCCGGCGGGGGACTCGTCCCGGCGCAGGGCGACGCCGTTGATGCAGTAGCGCAGGTCGGTCGGGGTCGGGTACCCCTCGCCCTCGAAGACGTGGCCGAGGTGGGAGCCGCACCGGGCGCACCGCACCTCCACCCGCTTCGTCCCGAGGGAGCGGTCCTCCAGGTACTCGACGCGGTCCTCGGCGAGCGGCTGGTAGAACGAGGGCCAGCCGCAGTGGGAGGCAAACTTCTCGTCGCTCCGGAAGAGCTCCGCCCCGCACGCCCGGCAGGCGTAGGTGTAGCCCTGGCTCAGGTCCTCGGCGTACGGGTGGGAGAAGGGGCGCTCGGTACCGGCCTGGCGCAGCACGTGGTACTCGGCGGGAGACAGCTCGGCGCGCCACTCCTCGTCGGACTTCTGCAGGGCGTAGCTGCGGGCGGAGTCGTCGGTCATGGCCACGACGGTACGTCCTCCGGTCGGGGGACGCGTTACGGTGCGCCCATGCCGACACCAGCCGTGGAGCTCGAGGTCGCGGGTCGGACGGTCCGGGTGAGCAACCCCGACCGGCCCTACTTCCCCGATGTGGGGATCACCAAGTTCGACATGGTCACGTACTACGTGAGCGTCGGTGACGGCATCCTCAGGGCGCTGCGAGACAGGCCAACCACGATGGAGCGCTGGCCGACCGGGGTACACGAGGGGGTGAAGCAGGCCACCCGGGACGACCCCCACGGAGAGGCGTTCTTCCAGAAGCGGGTGCCCAAGGGCGCACCTGACTGGGTGCGCACCGCACGCATCGCCTTCCCGAGCGGCAGGACAGCCGACGAGATCGCGCCCGACCACCTCGCCGTGGTCGCGTGGGCCGCCAACCTCGGCACGGTCACCTTCCACCCGTGGCCGGTGCGCAGCGACGACGTCGACCACCCCGACGAGCTGCGGCTCGACCTCGACCCCCAGCCGGGGACCGACTTCCGCGACGCGGTCGAGGCGGCCCATCTCATGCGGGAGATCCTCGACGAGCTCGGTTGGACCGGATGGCCCAAGACCAGCGGCGGGCGCGGGGTTCACGTCTATGTGCGCATCGCCCCGCGGTGGAGCTTCACCGACGTGCGACATGCCGCGATCGCCTTCGGCCGGGAGATGGAGCGGCGACGGCCCGACCTCGTGACCACCAAGTGGTGGAAGGAGGAGCGCGGGGAGAAGGTCTTCCTCGACTACAACCAGAACGCCC
Source organism: Jiangellales bacterium (assembly GCA_035462375.1). Classification (GTDB taxonomy): domain Bacteria; phylum Actinomycetota; class Actinomycetes; order Jiangellales; family Jiangellaceae; genus DASTQL01. The sequence goes on along the minus strand of DATHUJ010000240.1, from coordinate 196 downwards.
GTGACCGCACCATCGCCTCCGCCTATTCCGTCCGGCCGAAGCCCCACGCCCCCGTGTCCACGCCCGTCCGCTGGGAGGAGCTGGCCGACGTCGCCCCGGAGGACTTCACCGTAGGGTCGGTGCCGGCCCGCTTCGCCGAGGTCGGTGACCTCAACGCCGGGATCGACGATGTCGTCCACGACCTGGGCGTGCTGCT
>DATHUJ010000239.1:0-10291 GCA_035462375.1 Jiangellales bacterium | reverse complement strand
CCGAGCACGCTGACCACGGGTCCGAGCGCCACCTGGCCGAGACCGCAGATGGAGGTCTTGCGCATCACGGCCTCGAGCTCCACCAGCCGCTCCCTCCGGTCGTCCGCGACGCCACCCTCGGCCAGCCGCGGGTCGGAGACGAGCAGCTCGTGGGCCTTGGCCGAGCCCACCCGGCAGGGGACGCACTTGCCGCAGGACTCGTCGCGGAAGAACCGCAGCACGTTCGTGGCCGCGGCGAGGAGGTTGGTGCCCTCGGCCATGACGACGACCGCGCCGGAGCCGAGCATGGTCCCGGCGTCTGCCAGCGGCGCGAAGTCGAGCGGGACGTCGAGCTGGTCCGGGCCGAGGAAGTTCGAGGACGCCCCGCCCGGCTGCACCGCGGCGAGGTCGGCGTCGCCGAGCACCCCGCCGGCCAGCTCGAGCAGGTCCCGGACGGTGGTGCCGAGCGGGACGCAGTAGACACCGGGACGCTCGACGTGCCCGGAGACGGCGAAGAACTTCAGCCCCGTCGAGCCGTTGACCCCCTGGGTCCGCCACCACTCCGAGCCGCGCAGGAGGACCGCGGGCACGTGCGCGAACGTCTCGACCGAGTTCATCAGCGTCGGGTGGCCCCACAGCCCGTACGTCCCGGGGAACGGCGGCTTGTTGCGCGGCTCGCCGCGATGGCCCTCGAGGCACTCGAGCAGGGCGGTCTCCTCACCGAGGATGTAGCCGCCCGGAGAGGTGAAGACCTCGACGTCGAGCCGCCGGCCGGTCCCGTGCACGTCGTCACCCAGCAGTCCCGCGGCCCGGAGCCGGTCCAGCTCCGCGCGGACCATGTCCTCCTCGGGCCCGTACTCGTGCCGGACGAAGAACCAGCCGTGCTCCGCCCCCGTGACAAGCATCCCGAGCAGCATCCCCTCCAGCACGAGGTGCTTCTGGTCGACGATGAGCTGGCGGTCCTTGAAGGTGCCGGGTTCGGACTCATCGGCGTTGCACACGGCGTAGCGCAACGGGTCGTCGGACTGCGCCACCAGCTCCCACTTGGTGCCGGTCGGGAAGCCCGCTCCTCCCATGCCCCGCAGGCCGGACTCCTTCAGCCGGTCCACGACGGTGGCCGTGTCCAGCTCCCCGCGCAGCAGCGCCCGGAGCGCCTGGTAGGGCTCCTGCCCGGCCGCATACGGGTCGTTGGGCCAGCCGCCTACCGGCCGGCTCGCGACGGCCACCCACTGCGGCGACCGGCCGGTGCGGGCGTCGTCGACCAGTCCGTCGACCTCGCCCGCAACGGCCGGGCGGTCCCCCACCCGGGCGGCCGGAGCGGTGTCGCAGCGCCCCGGGCAGGAGACCTCCCGCAGCTCGACGTCCTCGTCGCCGCCGTAGCGGTCGCGCAACGCGGCGGCGGCCTCCTCGCCGCCGCGCAGCCAGCAGGACAGGTCCCGGCAGACCTGGACGCTGACCGGGCGGGGCGGGTCGGTACGGAAGTGCGGGTAGAACGAGACCAGGCCCTGGATCTCGTACAGCGGGCGGCGGGTGGTCCGCGAGAGCTCCTCGAGCGCCTCACGAGGCAGCCACCCCAGGCGCTCCTGCAGCGCCTCGAGCTCGGGGATCAGGCTGGGCCCGGGGAAGCGGCCGGCCCGCGCCTCGACCCCCGGGGCCCGAACCGAGCGCTGCACCATCAGGAGGTCACCGCCTCGACGCGTACGGCGCAGAACTTGAACTCCGGGATCTTGGCCACCGGGTCGAGCGCGTCGATGGTGAGCAGGTTGGCCGCCGCCTCGCGGAAGTGGAAGGGGATGAAGCAGTTGCCGCGCGCCTCGCGGTGCGACACCCGGACGGCCAGCTCGATGGACCCGCGACGGGACGAGACCCGGGCCGTCGCGCCGTCGGCGAGGCTCAGCGTGGCGGCGTCGTCGGGGTGGAGGTAGACCTCGGCGCGGGGGGCGATCGTGTCGAGTGCGTACGAGCGCCGGGTCATGGAGCCGGTGTGCCAGTGCTCCAGCAGGCGCCCGGTGTTGAGGACGAAGGGGTACTCCTCGTCGGGCAGCTCCTTGGCGGGTAGCCACTCCACGGGGACCAGGTGGGCCAGCCCGTCGGCGGTGTTGAAGCGCTCGTCGAAGAGGACCACCGTGCCGTCGGAGTGCTCCGGGTCTGCGTTCGGGTAGAGCTTGCCGGTGAGCCCGAGGCTGTCGTGGCTGAGGTTGGCGTAGCCGGGCATCAGCGCGACCATCTCGTCGAAGACCTCGGTCGGTGCGGCGTAGTCCCAGTCGAGGCCGAGCCGGCGGGCGAGGTCCTGGACCACCTCCCAGTCCGGGCGGGCCAGGCCCGGCGGGTCGAGCACCTTGCGACCCAGCTGGACCCTGCGGTCGGTGTTCGTGTAGGTGCCGTCCTTCTCCAGATACGAGCCGGCCGGGAGGACGACGTCGGCGAACTCCGCCGTCTCGGTGAGGAATATGTCCTGGACGACGAGGAAGTCCAGCGCGGACAGCGCCTTGCGCACCTTCGTGATGTTGGGGTCCGAGAGGAAGGGGTTCTCCCCCAGCATGTACATGCCGCGCACGCCCCCGTCGAGCGCCGAGGAGATGATCTCGGTGACCGTCAGGCCCGGGACGTCGGGCAGTTCGGTGCCCCAGGCGCGCTCGAAGCGGGCCCGGACAGCCGGGTCGGCGGTGCGCTGGTAGTCGGGGAGGAACATCGGGATGAGCCCGGAGTCCGACGCGCCCTGGACGTTGTTCTGGCCGCGCAACGGGTGGAGGCCGGCGCCCGGCTTGCCGACGTTGCCGGTGATGGCGCACATCGCGATGAGGCAGCGTGCGTTGTCGGTGCCGGTGGTGTGCTGAGACACCCCCATGCCCCAGAAGATGATGCCGCTGGCCGCCTCGCCCCAGAGCCGGGCCACCTCCCGGATCAGCGCCTCGTCGACGCCGGTGATCCGGCTGACCAGATCGGGCGGGTAGGCGGCGACCGTCCGCTCCAGCGCCTCGTAGTTGGACGTGCGGTTCTCGACGAAGTCGCGGTCCACCAGGCCGAGCCGGATCACCTCGTGCATCACGCCGTTGTAGAAGGCCACGTCGGTGCCGGGCTTGAGCTGGACGAAGGCGTCGGCGTGGTCGGCGACCTTGCCCGCCCGGGGGTCGACGTAGACGATCGTGGTGCCGTTGCGCCGCGCCTGCTTGAAGAACGACGAGGCCACCGGGTGGTTGGCCGTCGCATTGCTCCCGGTGATGATCGCGACGTCCGCGTTGGCGACGTCGCCGTACGTCGTGGAGACCGCACCGGAGCCGATGCCCTCGAACAGCGCGGCCACGCTCGACGCGTGACACAAGCGGGTGCAGTGGTCGACGTTGTTGGTGCCGAAGGCGGTGCGGATGAGCTTCTGGAAGAGGTAGGCCTCCTCGTTCGAGCACTTGGCGGAGCCGAAGCCGGCGATGGCGCCGGGCCCGCTCTCGGCGTGGACCTCGCGCAGCCGCCGGGTCACGAGGTCGAGCGCCTCGTCCCAGGACGCCTCGCGGAAGTGCGGCATGACCTCCTCGTACGGGACCAGGCCGCCGGCGCGGCGACCGCCCCGGCCGGAGCGCCCGTGACCGCCGTCGTCGTCACCGCGGACGTCGGCGGAGAGAGGGCCCTTGGGGTAGGACTCCTCACGACGGATCAGCGGGACGGTGAGCCGCTGCGGCGAGGCGGCGTAGTCCCAGCCGTACCGCCCCTTGACGCACAGCCGCCGCTGCGAGCCCGGCTGGTCACGCCCCTCGGCGAAGGCGATCGCCCCCCGCTCCCGGTCGACGTAGTAGGTGAGCGCACAGCCGACCCCGCAGTACGGGCAGACGGTCGGCACGGCGTCGAGCTCCTGGCGCGGCCGGATGGGCACCCCGTTGACCGGCTTGTTGGTGAGCGCGCCGGTGGGGCAGGCGGCCACGCACTCGCCGCAGGTGACGCACGAAGACGCGCCCATCGGGTCGTCCAGGTCGAAGCCGATGCGGGTGGCGTAGCCCTTGCCGGTGCGGCCGATGACGTCGTTGCCCTGCACGTCGTCGCAGGCCCGCACGCAGCGGTCGCAGAGGATGCAGGCGTCATGGTCGACGGCGATGGCCGGGTTGGAGGAGTCGGTGCCCCGGCCGGCGCCCGCCGGCAGGTCCGGCTCGGACGTGACCCCGTACCCCTCGGCCAGCGCGACCAGGGCGTTGTCGCCGGTGGTCGTCTGCTTGGGGTCGCTGTCCCGAGGCGGCTGGTCGGCCACCAGGAGCTCCGTCAGCACCTCGCGGCTCCGCCGCACCTCGGGGGTGTCGGTCGCCACCTCCATGCGGTCCTCGCAGGGGCGGACGCAGGCGGCCGCGAACGCCCGGCCGCCGACGTCGACCACGCACATGCGGCAGACACCGACCGGGTCCAGGTGCTCGTCGTGACAGAGGACGGGGATGTCGATCCCGGCGCCGCGGGCCGCCGCCCAGATCGTCGTGCCGTCCGGTACGGCGACCTCGCGCCCGTCGATCGTCAGGATGACGGTGCGCGGGACGGCCCGGGCGTCGGCGGTGGCGGTCATCGGGTGGTCCCCTTCCCCGCGGCCACGCTTGCCGGGCGACCCTTCTGGTCGAGCCCACGGACCCGGTAGTAGCCGTCGATCATGACACGCAGGCTCCCGGCGGTCAGGGATGTGGTCCGCCCCGAGGGCAGCGTGAGAGGGGTGTCCAGGAAGCGCTGCGGCAGCCAGTCGTCGGCTGTCGTCCAGCCCTCGCGGAGGTTGAACGACCGCTTGGAGAGGACGATGCGCCGCGCCGTGGCGCGCAGCTCCCCCTCGTCCACGTCCCAGCCGGTGACCAGCCGCAGCAGCCTCGCCCACTCCGCGAAGGGGTGGTCGAACGCCCGGCGCAGGAACTTGCAGAGGATCAGTGAGTCCATCACCGCGGCGCGGTCCTCGGTCTCCACCGCAGCGGCGACGTGCGCGGCACCCCCGGACGTCCGGTCCAGGTCGCCGGACAGATCCGCCTCGTACGCGCCGGACCGGTTGTGGTCCGCGCCCCGGGCATTGACGGCCAGGCCCAGTGCCATGGCGGGCAGGGTCCGTGGCTCGTACCCGGGCATCTCCATCCCCTTGACGTGCACGGCGAACGCCTCGGATCCGCGGCCGACCGTCGCGGCCGCGCGACGGGAGCCCTCCGCGAGGAGGTCACCGAGCCCGGTACGGGAGCCGATCTCGTCGACCGCACGGAGCACGGCGGCACCGTCGCCGAAGCGCAGCCACGGGGCATCGACGAGGCCGCGCTCGGCGCACTCCATCGCCCAGGCGATCGTCCCCCCGGTGGAGATGGTGTCGATGCCGAACTCGTCGCAGCGACGGCTTGCCTCGAGGACCGCGTCGGGATCGTCGACGCCGCACAACGGGCCGAGCGCGAACACGTTCTCGTACTCCACCCGGACCCGCCGCCCGGTGCCGGTGGCGTAGATGTGCTCGCACCCGATCGAGCAGGAAGCGCAGCTGTGCCGGGTCACGGTGCGCAGCTGCGCCAGCTCCTCCGCGGCCAGACGCGGCGCCCCGGCGAAGGACGCAGCGGCGAAGTTGCGCGTCGGCAGGGTGTTGATGGCGTTGAACGCCAGCAGGTTGGCAAGCGTGCCCAGCTCGCGGTACTTGGCCGTGGCGGGGCCGAAGGACCGGGCGCGCAGGGCGCGGGCGGCCTCGACCACCCCCGCCGGGTCGGCCACCCCCACCCGGGTGGCGGGCCGCACGGCCACCGCCTTGACGTTCTTCGAGGCGAGGACCGCTCCCAGCCCCCCGCGACCCGCGTGGCGGCCGTCGTGGGAGATCGTGGCGTAACGCACGAGCCGTTCCGCCGCCGGACCCACCGCGGCCACGCGCCAGCCACGGCCCAACCGGTCCCGCAGGGCGGTCTCGGCATCGGCCGCCGGCAAGCCCCACACCGTCCCGGCGTCGACCAGTCGGGCCTCCTCGCCGTCGACGAGCAGGACCGACGGCTCTGCGGCGCGGCCGCGAACGACGATGGCGTCGTGCCCGGTCAGCTTGCCGGCGATCGCGAAGTGGCTGGAGGCCAGGGCGTCGGTCAGGAACCCCGTGAGCGGGGACTTGGCGACGACCGCGAACTTCGCACTGGTGGTCAGCGGCGTGCCCACCAGCGGTGAGAAGACGAAGGCCAGGGGCGACTCCGCCGCCAGCGGGTCGGCTCTCGAAGGGGCGAGCTCGTGCAGCAGCCAGGCACCCAAGCCGGCTCCACCGATGTGGTCCCGCAGGATCTGGGTGCCGAGCGGGAGCACCTCAGCCGAGCCGTCGGTGACGTCGACGACAACGGCCCGACCGAAGTAGCCACCCGGGACTGCCGGCACGCGCGTCAGCCCCCCGCATCCGCCGAGAGGAACGCGATTGCGTCATCGCGGACCAGCGGTACGTCCGGGTCACGGGCGATCTGGTCGCCGTTGACCGCGGCGACCACGTGCGGGCCGAGCGCGAGACCCCGCGCACGGGCGGCCTCCCCCAGGGTCGCGGCGGCCACGCGTCGCGTCCCCCGGCCGGCCGCACCGGCCAGCACGCCGAAGCACTCGACGGTGACCTCGGGGGCGGGCCGAGCCCGTGCGGCGGCGTACTCCCCGGGGTCGTTGACGTTGACGACCGAGTCGAGCTCCGGGTCGGCCGCGGCGAGGGCACGGTCGGCGAGCAGGGCATCGTGGTCGAGGCGGTGGACGCGGCACCGCTCGAGGAGGTGGGCCGGCCGGCGGAGGCCGGCCGCCAACAGCCTCTCGACCTCACCCGCGAGCGAGGTCCGGTAGGCGGCCGCCAGCGGCTGGCGGTAGCCATGGACGACGGGCAGGACCACGTCCGTCGCCGCCCCGTCGTCGAGGAGCGGCCGCACGACGGCGCGGACGAAGGCGACGTGCAGGAAGGGGAGGTCGGTGGAGCAGACGAAGGCCACGTCGGCCCGGTCGGCGACGGCGGTCAGACCGGCAGCCAGGCCCTGCAACGGACCGCGCCCGGCACGGGCGTCCCGGACGACCTCGACACGCGGGTCCGGGTCCGGCAGCACCTGACCGCGGGCGCCGACGACGACCACGGGCCCGTCGACCGCCCTGCCGACCACCCCGGTCACGCGTCGCAGGAGCGTGGACCCGTGCCACTCCAGCGCCGCCTTGGCCGTCCCCATCCGGGACGAGCGGCCCCCGGCGAGCACGACTCCTGCCGCCTTGGCCATGTTTGCGATGCTAACCCGCGAGCGTGCCGCACCAACCCGCCGACGGGGCGGCGCGCCTCCGCCGGGCACGGCGCGCCGACGCCTAGCCTGGGCCCGACCGAGAGAGCCGGAGTGCCCGTGCAGTGACCGAGGTGACCCTGTGACCGGACCGTCGTGGGCGCGCGTCCTGGCCGGCGCCCTGGTGGTGGGCCTGCTCGTGGGCGTCGCCAGGGCTCCCGGGACGGACGAGGCCGATGCCGCCCCCTCGGCCCCGGTCGCTCCCTTGCCGGTCGTCGAGCTGCCGGCCGGCCTGCCCGAGGTGGCGACCGCCGGCGAGCTCCCCGCGACCCCCGTGGGCGTGCAGGGGATCGTCGGCAGGGAGGGCACCACCGTCGCGCTGACCTTCGACGACGGTCCGCACCCCGTCGTCACGCCCGTGCTGCTGGACCTGCTCCGCGAGCACCAGGTGCCGGCCGTCTTCTGCGTCGTCGGGACCCAGGTGGAGCGGCACCCCGAGCTCGTCGCGAGGATCCACGCCGAGGGCCACGCCCTGTGCAACCACAGCGCGACCCACGACCTCCGTCTGCCGCAGCGTGGCGCGGACACCATCCATCGTGAGGTCGTCGGGACGCGTGGCCTCATCGAGTCCGCCGCGCCGGGTGCGGACGTGCCGTACTGGCGGGCCCCCGGCGGCAACTGGAGCGCGGCCGTCGACGACCTCGCCCGGGCCGAGGGGATGACACCGCTGGGCTGGACGGTCGACCCGCGCGACTGGCAGGGGCCCGGACCTGAGGAGCTCGTCGACCGGATCCTCACCGCCGTCCGGCCCGGCGCCGTCGTCCTGCTCCACGACGGTGGCGGGGACGGCGCCGAGATGGTCGCCGCCCTGCCGGTGGTGCTCGGAGCTCTCCGCGAGGCCGGGTACGACGTCGTCCTGCCGTAGGGTGGCGGCGTGCCGCGGCCGTACGCCGTGATCGACCTCGACGGCGTGCTCGCCGACGTGGGGCACCGGCTCCACCACCTAGAGCGACGCCCCAAGGACTGGGCGGCCTTCTTCGCCGGACTCGACGACGACCCGCTGCTCCTCGAGGGGCTGGCGGTGGCACGTCGCCTGTCGGAGGAGCACCGCGTGGTGTACCTGAGCGGGCGGCCGGAGCGGACCCGGGCGCGCACCCAGGCCTGGCTGGATCGCCACGACGTACCGCGTGGGCGGGTGCTGCTGCGGCGCGACCACGACCGGCGACCGGCGAGGGTGCTCAAGGTGGGCGTGCTGAGGCGGCTGGCCGCGCGGGCCGAGGTCGCCGTCCTGGTGGACGACGACCCGCAGGTCTGCGCCGCTGCCCGGGCGGCCGGGTTCGCCGTCCTCGAGGCGACCTGGGCACGCCCCGAGCCGACCCTGCTGGAGGCCCAGGAAGGTGACGCGGCAGGTGACGCGGCAGGTGACGCGGCAGGTGACGCCCGGACCTGATCCCGGCGCCGGTTAGGGTCGGCGCGTGCCTCTCGACGTCGACCCGGAGTTCCTCGCCCTGCCCATGCGGTCACTGGCCGACGCCGCCCTGCAGCGGGCCCGCGACCTGGGCGCCGAGCACGCCGACGTCCGGGTCGAGCGGATCCGTCGGCAGGAGCTCTCCCTGCGGGACGGGCGGCTGGACGGCAGCCACGAAGGGACGGACGTGGGGGTCGCCGTCCGGGTCGTCCACGACGGTGCGTGGGGCTTCGCCGCCACGGTGGACCTGACGCCGGCCGAGGCGGTCCGGGTCGCCACCCAGGCGGTCGAGGTCGCGCGGATCAGCCGGTCCATGAGCTCCGACCGCGTCGAGCTGGCCGACGAGCCGGTGCACCCGGACGTCACCTGGGTGTCCGCCTACGACGTGGACCCCTTCTCGGTCCCCGACTCCGACAAGGTGGGGCTGCTGGCCGATCGCTCGGCCGGACTCCTCGCGGACCGGGGGGTCGACCACGTGACCGCGAGCCTCGCCGCCGTGCGCGAGGGCAAGTTCTACGCCGACCTGGCGGGCACGGTCACGACCCAGCAGCGCGTCCGGGTGCACCCACAGGTCGAGGTGCTGGCCGTGGACACGGACGCCGGCCGGGTCGACACGATGCGCACGCTGGTGGCCCCCGCCGGTCGGGGCTGGGAGTACGTCACGGGCGCGGACGGTGTGGTCGGCTGGACCGACGAGCTGGAGCCGCTGCCGGACCTGCTCGCAGAGAAGCTGGCCGCCCCCGGCGTCCGGCCCGGGACCTACGACCTGGTCATCGACCCATCGAACCTGTGGTTGACCATCCACGAGTCCGTCGGCCACGCGACGGAGCTCGACCGGGCGCTGGGCTACGAGGCCAACTACGCGGGGACCTCCTTCGCCACCCCGGACCGGCTCGGCGAGCTCCGCTACGGCTCCGGGGCCATGCAGGTCACGGGTGACCGCACCCAGCCGCACGGTCTGGCGACGATCGGCTACGACGACGAGGGCGTGGCGTCCCGACGGTGGGACCTGGTCCGAGACGGTGTCCTCGTGGGCTACCAGCTCGACCGCCGGATGGCCCGGATGCTGGCCGACGTCCTGGGCACGAGCCGGTCCAACGGTTGCGCCTTCGCCGACTCGCCCGGTCACGTGCCCGTCCAGCGGATGGCCAACGTCTCGCTCGCGCCTGCGGAGGGCGGGCCCACGACCGAGGAGCTGGTCTCCCGGGTGGACGACGGTGTCTACGTCGTCGGTGACCGGTCCTGGTCCATCGACATGCAGCGCTACAACTTCCAGTTCACCGCCCAGCGCTTCTACCGCATCCGCGACGGCCGGCTCGCCGGCCAGGTCCGCGACGTGGCGTACCAGGGCAACACGCTGGAGTTCTGGGGGACCATGGAGGCGGTCGGCGGTCCGCAGACGTGGGTGCTCGGCGGCGCCTTCAACTGCGGCAAGGCCGAACCCGGCCAGGTGGCACCGGTGTCGCACGGGTGCCCGACCGCCCTCTTCCGCGGCATCCGCGTCCTCGACACCTCCGGGGAGGCCTCGTGACCACGCGGCGCGCCCTGACCTCTCAGGAGGTCGTGGAGCGGGCGCTCGAGCTGTCCCGCACCGACGGGTGCGTCGTGCTGGTGGACGACGGCTCCTCGGCGAACCTGCGGTGGGCCGCCAACAACC
>DATHUJ010000238.1:0-59627 GCA_035462375.1 Jiangellales bacterium | reverse complement strand
CGCCCGGTGGCCGGCCCGAGCCGCTGGGCCCCTGGCCGACGGAGCCCGGCACCTCGGCCGCGAGCACCGTCGTCGACACTCTCTACGACGACCCCGGTCTGGGTGCCGACCCGGCCCTGGACGCCTTCGTCGCGCCCTACGTCGCTCCAGCGCCGGTCGCGCCGTCGGAGCTGCTCCGGCACCACGTCACCGCGGTGCTGGTCGCTCACGACGGGCGCCGGTGGTTGCCCCGTACGCTGGCCGCCCTCGGCGGGCTGGAGAGACGCCCCGACCGGCTGGTCGCCGTGGACACCGGCAGCCGCGACGAGACCCAGCGCCTGCTCGAGGACGGCCTCGGTCACCGTGCCGTCGTCCGGACCGCCTCCCGCACCGGCTTCGGCGCCGCGGTGGCGAAGGGTCTGCGCGCCGCCGACTCCCTGGGGCGACCGCACGACGGGCGCACGGAGTGGGTGTGGGTGCTGCACGACGACTCCGCTCCCGATCCCGACGCCCTGACCCGGCTGCTGGAGTGGGCGGTGCGCCGGCCGGACGCCGGGGTCCTGGGTCCCAAGGTCCGGGGGTGGACCGACGACCGCCAGCTGCTGGAGATGGGCGTCTCGATCGCCGGGGGCGGACGGCGCCACACCGGGCTGGAGCGTCGGGAGTTCGACCAGGGCCAGCACGACGACATCGCCGACGTGCTCGCCGTCGGGAGCGCCGGGATGCTCGTGCGACGCGACGTCTGGGAGGAGCTGGGGGGCTTCGACCCCGCCCTTCCGATGTTTCGCGACGACGTCGACCTCGGGTGGCGGGCGAACCTGGCCGGGCACCGCGTGGTGCTGTGCCCCGACGCGGTCGTCCGCCACGCCGAGGCCGCCGCCCACGGCCGACGCCGGCTGGCCGCCGTACGCCGACGCGCCCACCTGGTGGACCGACGCCACGCCCTCTACGTGCTCACCGCCAACACCTCCGCGCTCCTGCTGCCGCTGGTGATGCTTCGCCTCGGGCTGGGCGGACTGGGGCGCGCCGTGGTGTTCCTCCTCGGCAAGCAGCCGGCCCTCGCGGGCGAGGAGCTGGCGGCGGTCCTGTCCGCGGTCGCGCGGCCGGACCGGTTGGTCCGTGCCCGGCGGGCCAGGCAGGCGATCCGCCGGGTCCCCCACCGCGACCTCCGGCCGCTCTTCCCCCCGCGGGGGCAGGCCGTCCGCAACGCCGGCGAGTCGCTCCTCGGCGTGGTCACCGGTACGGGAAGTGGGCACGACCTCCCGTCGTCGCGGCGTCGCGCCGCCACCCCCGGTGCCGACGACGAGGACGACGAGGTCCTCGACACCGAGACGGCGCTGCTGCGGGCACTGACCCGTCCGGTCGTCCTGGTGGGTGCCGGCCTGACCCTCTTGACGCTGCTCGCGGTGCGGTCCCTGGTGGGCTCCGGCCGGCTCACGGGAGGGGCGCTGCTGCCGGCCCAGGACAGCGTGGCGTCGCTGTGGGCGTTCTACACGACCTCATGGCACGGCGTGGGCCTGGGCAGTCCCACCGCGGCGCCGCCCTACACGGCCCTCGTGGCGAGCCTGGCCGCTGTGCTGCGGAGCCCCTCCCTGGCCGTGGACGTGCTGCTGCTCGGCTCGGTACCGCTCGCCGGCCTCACCGCCTACCTGCTCGTCCGGCGGCTCGTCGACGGGCCCTGGTTGCGGTCCTGGGCGGCCGTCTCCTACGCCCTGTTGCCGGCCACCACGGGGGCGGTCGCCGCAGGACGCCTCGGCACGGCGGTGGCGATCGTCGTCACCCCGCTCGTGGTCCTCGCAGCCATGCGGACCCTGGGCACGCCGCGCGAGCCCGGACCCTTCCGCGCCGCGTGGAGCACCGGGCTCCTGCTCGCGGTCACCGCGGCCTTCGTGCCGCTGGCCTGGCTGGTGGCGCTGGTCCTGTCCCTGGTCGCCGTCGCGACGGCCTACCGCACCCGGGCTGCCGCCCTGCGCCTCGCTGCAGCTCTCGGCCTCGCGCCGGTTGTGCTGCTGCCCTGGACCCTGGAGGTCCTGCGCTCTCCCGTCCTGCTGGTCACCGAGGCGGGCAGCCCGGGTCCGGGGCTCTCCGACGACCGCCTGGCCGGGTGGGCCCTGCTGCTGGCCCATCCCGGCGGCCCTGGGGCTGCCCCCGCCTGGCTCGCAGCCGGCCTGCTCCTCGCCGGCTGGCTCGCCCTCCTCGGGAGCCGCACCGCCGCCGTGCTGACCGCCTGGACCGTCGTGCTCACCGGGTTGGGGCTGGGACTGCTGGTGTCGCGGTTGCCGGTGACCGGTCCGACGCTGGAGACGCCGGTCGCCGGCTGGCCCGGCTACGCCGCCGCGCTGGTCGCCGGCGGACTGGTCGTCGCCGCAGTGTGCGGGGCCGACGGCATCCGGGACCGGTGGGCCTCCGGCCGCGGAGGCCTGCTGCGCCCCGTGCTGGCCGTGGTGGCCGCGGGTGCCGTGGGCTTCCCGCTGCTGTCCGGCGCCTGGTGGCTGGTGCGTGGGGCCGACGACCCGCTGGACCGGCGGGACCCCGCGGTGCTGCCGGCGTACGTGGCGGAGGAGGCGGCCCGGCCCGAGCGCATCCGCACACTCGTCCTCCAGGTGGCTGACGACAGCCGGGTGACCTACGCACTGCTGCGGGAGTCCGGACCTCGCCTGGGCGACGCGGAGACCGGACCGCCCCCGGAGACCTACGAGGGTCTTGACCAGGTGGTCGGCGACCTCGTCTCCGGACGTGGCGGCGCGGAGGCGGCCGAGCTGGCGGGCTTCGCGGCCCGTTACGTCTACCTGCCGGCGCCCGCCGACGCCGGTCTGACGGACGTGCTCGACGCCGTGGAGGGCCTGGTCCGCGCCAGCGCCCCCGACGGCGCCGCGATGTGGCGGGTCGAGACGACCGTGGCCCGCGTGCGCGTGGTCGACCCGGCCGCCGACACCGTGGTGGTCGGTGCGGGCCAGGTGACCGCGCGGGACCAGGTGCCGGCCGGCGGAGCCGATCGCGAGCTGGTGCTCGCCGACAACGCCGACTCCGGCTGGTCCGCCACCCTGGACGGGGTGGAGCTCGAGCCGCTCGTCGTCGACGGGTGGGCCCAGGGCTACGCGCTGTCTGAGTCCGGTGGAAGCGTCGAGCTGACGCACCGCGGTCGCGAGCGGGCCTGGTGGTTGACCTTCCAGCTGGTCGCCGCGCTCGTCGCGATCGTGCTGGCGCTGCCCGGGATCCGCCGGGAGCCCGGTGCGGTCGACGACGCCGCCGACGTCGACGAGGACGTGCCGGCGCAGGCCGCCCCGCCGGACGCCCCCGTGCCCGCGGCCCGTCCGGTGGCCGTGCCCGAGCCGGTCGGGTCAGCTCCGGCGTCCGTGCCCCGGGGTCCCACCCGCAGCGAGGCGGGCCCGCCCGGCCCGACGACCGGCGACGCAGTGCTGACCGGCCAGGGCGGCTTCGTCCCCGTCCCGCCGGGCACCGAGTCGTCGCCCGTGGCCGGTGCGGACGCCTCCGCCCCGTCGGCCTCGGCTCCCCGGCGGGGTCGACGAGCTCGCCGCCGTGGTGGAGGTGGCCGGTGAGCCGGCTGGTGGACGCCCCGTGGAAGGTCGCGGTGGTCGTCACGGCCACCGCGGCCGCGCTGGTCGGAGCAGCTGCCGTGGTCGGGCCTCCCGAATCGGTGGTACGGGACCGGCCCGGCCTGGTCGAGTCGGTCGTGCGGACGACGTTGGTCTGCCCGCACGTGGGCGGCGAGGAGCGAGCGACCGGTCAGGTCGGGGTCCTGCCGCTGCCTGACGTCGGCACCGGAGAGCCGGGCCGGCCGGGCGGGTCGGCGAGTGCCGCCCAGCTCTCCGTCCAGGCCCTCGTCGGCGACGCCGAGCCCCCGGCACCGGTCCTGGAGCTGGCCGAGCGAGGGGTCCCGGCGGTGGCCGCCGTCGAGGCCGACGCGACGCTGGGCTACGCCGTCCGCGCCACGGGCCCGCTGGCCCCCGGTCTGGTGGCCGAGCAGTCGGTGCTGGCGCAGGGACCCGACCTGCGGGGACTGGCGGACGCCAGCTGTGCCGAGCCCGGGCGAGAGCACTGGTTCGTCGGCGCGTCCGGAGAGGTCGGCCGGCGGGCCCGGCTGATCCTGTCCAACCCCTCGGACTCACCGGCGGTCGCCGACGTCCGGGTGTGGGACGAGGCCGGCCCGGTCGACGCCCCTGGGTCCGACGACCTGGGGGTGCCCGCGAGGGGCCAGCGGGTCGTGCTGCTCGACGCGCTGGCACCGGAGTCCGCCCGGCTGGGCCTGCACGTGAGCGTGGCCGAGGGTCGACTTGCGGCCGCCGTCGAGGTCCGCGAGATCGCCGGCCTGGACCCGCAGGGCATGAGCGCCGTCCCGGCCGCGGCAGCGCCGGCGGAGTCGACGGTGGTGCCCGGCGTCCCGGGACGCGGCCAACGGGTGCTGAGGATCCTGACCCCCGGCAGCTCGGACGCGATCGTCTCGCTGCGGCTGCTCGGCCCGGAGGGGCCGTTCAGCCCGGCCGACCAGGACGTGGTCACCGTCCCGGCCGGGAGCGTCTCGGAGGTGCCGCTCACCGAGGCCGCCGGAGACGGGCCGGTGGCTGTCGAGGTCGACAGTGACGTCCCGGTGACCGCTGCCGTCCGCCTCGTCGACGCACCGGAGGAGGGGCAGCCCGACGTCGCCTACACGTCCGCGACGCCGGCGCTCGAGGGGCCCGCCGCCTCGATCCTGGGGCGCTCGGGCGGTGACCTCGCGACCTCGCTCCTGCTCAGCGCGGTGGGCGACGACTCGGCGACGGCACAGGTCGTGACCCTCACCGACGACGGCAACGAGGCCGCCACCCAGTCGGTCGACGTCACGGCCGGCTCCACCGTCGCCGTACCGCTGGCCGCGCCGGAGGGCAGCGAGCGGATCACTGTGGTGGTCATCCCGGGTCGGGAAGGCACCCTCGCCGCGGCCAGGGTGGTGACCGGGTCGGACGGGGACGGGGCGCTCGTCGACGTCGTCCCCCTCGTCGCCCCGCGCGTGACGGTCTCGGTACCCGAGGTGGCCGGGGAGCTGCCCACCGGGCTCGTCCCGCCGGAGCGGGAGTCGCTCCCCTGAGGCGCCCACGGGCCGACGGGCCACAGCCCCGCGACGTCGTCAGTCCCGCGGGTCGGCCTCGCCGTAGCCCGGGTCGATCTCGTCCGGCTCGACACCGAGCAGCTCCGCGACCTCCTCGGTGACCACGTCGCGCACGAGCGTCCGCCGCTCGCGGGAGGAGGTCGCGCGGCTCTCCACCGGGCGCCGGTAGACCACGACACGGGCAGGTAGCGCGCCCTCCGCGGGGAACGCCCGGGACAGCGGGACCCAGTCCCGGTCCCATCCCTCGAGCGAGGGCACGTCCTCGACCGCGAACTCGACCCGCTCCAGCTGCTCCCGCCAACGACGCTCCAGCGCCTCGACGGCATCGAGCACGAGCTCGTCGAACCGCTCCGCCCGGGTCCGGGAGAGCGGGACCTCGTGCGGCGCGAGCGCCCCGCGGAGCCCCCGGCCCCGGCGGTCGCGGCGGAGCGGGCGTGCGGGCACGGGAGGAGTGGGGACGCCCGGCTCCGAGCGGCGACCCGGTCTGCGGACCATGCCCGGCAGGCTACCGACCTCGGGCCGCACGACACGGGACCGTCCGGGCCCCTGGTGCGCGGCTCGGTCCGCCCTCGGCGCTACCGTTCGTGCGTGAGCCCGGTCCGACGCTGCTCCCGGTCCGCCTGCGCCCGCGCGGCCGTGGCGACGCTCACCTACGTCTACGCCGACTCGACCGCGGTCCTCGGTCCGCTGGCCACCTACGCCGAGCCCCACTCGTACGACCTGTGCAGCGAGCACTCCGAGCGGTTGGTCGCCCCGCGCGGCTGGGAGGTCATCCGGCTCGCCCCCGACCCCGACGCGCTCGGGCCGAGCAGCGACGACCTGCTCGCGCTGGCCGACGCCGTACGGGAGGCCGCCCGCCCGCAGCCGGTGGCGTCGGCGCCGCCGGTCGAGGTGGGCCGCCGCGGCCACCTGCGGGTCCTTCGTTCGCCGGAGCCCTGAGGAGCGGCGTCGGCCCGCCCCGGTACTCCCGCTCGCGCCCGGATAGCCTCGGCGGGTGCCCGATCTCTCGCGCATCGTCAAGGCGTACGACATCCGCGGGCTCGTCCCCGACGAGCTCGACGTGGAGGTCGCCGGAGCGCTCGGCGCCGCGGCCGTGCACGTCCTGGGCGACCGGATCAGCCGCGGGCGCGCATCGGCGATCGTGGTCGGGCACGACATGAGGGAGTCGTCGGTGCCGCTGAGCGAGGCCTTCGCCGACGGGGTGACCGCCCAGGGGGCCGACGTGGTGATGATCGGTCTGGCCTCCACCGACCAGCTCTACTTCGCCAGTGGTCACCTCGACCTGCCCGGGGCGATGTTCACCGCCAGCCACAACCCGGCCGCGTACAACGGGATCAAGCTGTGCCGAGCGGGGGCCAGCCCCCTGGCGGCCGACACCGGACTGGAGCGCCTGCGCGAGCTGGCCGAAGGACCGCGACTGCCCGTCGCGCCCGAGCCGGGGGCGATCAGCCGGCGGGACCTGCTCGCCGAGTACGCCGCACACCTGCACGCCCTCGTCGACCTGTCCGGGGCGCGCCCGCTGACCGTCGTGGTCGACGCCGGGAACGGCATGGCCGGCCACACCGTGCCGGCCGTCCTCGAGGGGCTGCCGTTCACGGTGGTGCCGCTCTACTTCGAGCTCGACGGGACGTTCCCGCACCACGAGGCGAACCCGCTGGACCCGGCCACGCTGGTCGATCTGCAGGCCCGGGTGCGGGAGACCGGGGCAGACCTGGGCCTGGCCTTCGACGGGGACGCCGACCGGTGCTTCGTCGTGGACGAGCGGGGGGAGCCGGTCTCCCCGTCGGCGCTGACCGCCCTCATCGCCGTACGCGAGCTGGCGCGTCACCCCGGGAGCACGGTGATCCACAACCTGATCACGTCGCGGGTCGTGCCGGAGGTCGTCCGGGTCCATGGCGGCACCCCCGTCCGGACGCGGGTGGGGCACTCCTTCGTCAAGCAGGCCATGGCCGAGAGCGGGGCCGTCTTCGGGGGAGAGCACTCGGGGCACTTCTACTTCCGGGACTTCTGGCGGGCCGACTCGGGCATGCTCGCCGCCCTGCACACGCTGGCCGCGCTCTCCGCGGAGCCCCCGGGTACCCGGCTCTCGGAGCTGGTGGGTGTCTACAACAGGTACGCCTCGTCCGGGGAGGTCAACCTGCGCGTGGCGGACACCGCCGCCGCGCTCGCGGGCGTCCGGACCGCCTGGGCGGGGGGCGAGGGCGTGCGGATGGACGACCTGGACGGCCTCACGGTCGGGAACGATGGTTGGTGGTTCAACGTGCGCCCGTCCAACACCGAGCCGCTGCTGCGGCTCAACGTCGAGGCGGGCGACCCTGGCACCATGGCCCGCCTGCGCGACGAGGTCGTCGCGGTCGTCACCGCCAGCCAGACCGGGAGGACCGGATGAGGATCGACCCCGCCCTGCTGGAGATCCTGGCCTGCCCGCGGTGCCGGTCGCCGCTGCGGTTGGACGAGGACGCCGCCGAGCTGGTGTGCACGTCGGCCGAGTGCGGCCTGGCGTACCCCGTCCGAGACGACATCCCGGTGCTGCTGGTCGACGAGGCCCGCCGCCCCGAGGCGTGACCGGAGGCGGGATGTTCGACGACGGAGTCCTGGACGACCCCGCGCGGCTCGCGACGGTCGAGGACCACCTCCGGCAGGTCGCCCAGTGGGGGGCAGAGGTGCGCCGGGCAGATGTCGCCGCAGCGGAGGCGCTCTTCCACCTGGACGTGCTGGACCGGCCCCGGGCCGTGGTCGCGGCGGGTGCGGACGGGCGGCTGTTCCGCGCCGTGCTCGAGCCGGTGTGCCCGGTGCCCTTCGTGGCCTGGCCGCACCCCGGACTCCCCGGGTGGGCGGGCCCGCTGGACCTGACGGTCGTGCTGTCCACCACGGGCGAGGGCGAGGAGGAGCTGCAGGTCGTGGGCGAGGCGGTCCGCCGCGGGTGCGACCTGCTCGTGGCCACCCCCGTCCCGTCGCCGCTCGCCGAGGGTGCTGCGTCCCGCTCGACCACGCTGCTACCGGCGGGGACGGCCGACCCGCTGGCGCTCTCCGTCCCCGTGCTGTGCGCCCTCCACCGGCTCGGCCTCGGGCCGGAGGTGAGTGCCGCGCCGGTGGCCGACGCCCTGGACGAGGTGGCCCTCCGGTGCGGCCTGAGCAGCGGGCTCGAGGTCAACCCGGCCAAGGAGCTGGCGCTCGTGTTGGCCGACGCGGTCCCCGTCGTGTGGGGTGGGTCGGTGCTCGCCGCCAGGGCGGCCCGGCGAGTGGCCGAGGAGCTGCGGGCCGCGAGCGGCCGCCCCGCGCTGGCGGGTGAGGAGGTGCAGATCGTGCCGATGCTGCGGCGCGCGCCCGAGGTCGACATCTTCGCCGACCCGTACGAGACCGAACCGACCACGCGGCCCGCCCTGGTGGTGCTCGACGACGGCGCGGAGTCCCCGGCGCTGCGGGCGTCGCACGCGCACATCCTCGAGGCCGCCGAGGCCCGCGGCGTCCGCGTCCACACGGTGACGGCGACCGACGGACCCGACATCGGCCGGTTTGCCTCGCTGCTGGCCACGGGCCGCTTCGCGGCCGCCTACCTGGCACTGGGCCTGGGACGCGCGCAGACCTGAGCTACTCGCCGGCCCCCGCTTTGAGTCATCATGGGCCGGCCCCGGTGCGGGGCCGCTGGACGAAGGGACCTGCCGATGGCTGGGGACGGGGGCACGAAGGCGGTCGTCGCGGCGCTGCTGGCGAACACCGGCATCGCGATCACGAAGTTCGTCGCCTGGGCCCTGACAGGGGCGTCGTCGATGCTCGCGGAGGCGATCCACTCGGTCGCCGACTCGGGCAACCAGGTGCTGCTGCTGGTGGGTGGGCGCCGGGCGCAGCGGCAGGCCACGCCGGAGCACCCCTTCGGCTACGGCCGCACGCGCTACGTCTACGCGTTCGTCGTCGCCATCGTGCTCTTCACCGTCGGCGGGCTCTTCGCGCTGTACGAGGCCTACCACAAGTACGAGGAGGTGCACGCGGGCGAGCCGAACCAGCTGCTCGAGAGCCGGTGGTGGTGGGTGCCCATCGTCGTGCTCCTTGCGGCGATCGTCATGGAGACGTTCTCGTTCCGCACCGCGATCGTCGAGTCCAACAAGGTGCGGGCGCGGCAGTCCTGGGTGCAGTTCGTCCGTCGGGCCAAGGCTCCCGAGCTCCCGGTCGTGCTGCTCGAGGATCTCGGCGCCCTGGTCGGCCTGGTCCTCGCGCTGGCCGGTGTCGGTCTCACGCTGCTGACCGGCAACGGCTACTGGGACGTTGCGGGCACGGCCGCGATCGGTGTCCTCCTCGTGATCATCGCGATCGTCCTGGCCCTCGAGATGTCCAGCCTGCTCATCGGCGAGGGCGCGGGGCGCGCCGACGTCGAGCGCATCGAGGCGGCGCTCGTCGCCGACCCGAGGGTGCGGCGCCTGATCCACATGAAGACGCTCTACCTCGGCCCCGAGGAGCTGCTCGTGGCCGCGAAGCTCGACCTCGGGGAGAGCACGTCCGCCGAGGAGGTCGCCCTCGTGATCGACTCGGTCGAGCGGCAGGTGCGTGAGTCCGTTCCGGTCGCCCGGGTCATCTACCTCGAGCCGGACGTCTTCCGCGCCGACTACCGGCCCGAGGTACGACCCGTCCCGCCGGCTCCGGCCGGGCACTGAGCCACGGCCCCCGGACGGCCCGGGTAGACTGCCCACAGTCCGGCGCAGGTGATGCCGCGGGTCCAGAGGGGCCGCGCCGGGGCCGTCAGGTCGTGCCTGCCCGAGCTCACTGCCCGGCCGGCCGCGCGACCCACCCGTCCCGACCGGAAGGAAGCCATGTCCACCCACACCACCGGCCACCTCGGCCACCTCGACCACAGGGTCGCCGACCTCTCGCTCGCCGAGTACGGCCGCAACGAGATCCGCCTGGCCGAGCACGAGATGCCCGGCCTGATGGCACTGCGTGCCGAGCACGCGGCGCGCCGGCCGCTGCGCGGAGCCCGGATCACCGGTTCCCTGCACATGACCGTGCAGACCGCGGTGCTGATCGAGACGCTCGTCACGCTCGGCGCCGAGGTCCGCTGGGCCTCCTGCAACATCTTCTCGACGCAGGACCACGCGGCCGCCGCGGTCGTCGTCGGGCCGGAGGGGACCCCCGAGCAACCGCAGGGCGTCCCGGTCTTCGCCTGGAAGGGCGAGACGCTCGAGGAGTACTGGTGGTGCACCGAGCAGGCCCTGACCTGGCCGGGCGGTGACGGGTCGGTGAGCGGCCCCAACATGATCCTCGACGACGGCGGTGACGCGACGCTGCTCGTGCACAAGGGCGTCGAGTTCGAGCGTGCAGGGGCCGTGCCGCAGTCGCACGCGGACGACAGCGAGGAGTACCGCGTCGTGCTCGACCTGCTCCGCCGGAGCCTCGCCGCCGACCCGCAGAAGTGGACCGCGCTGGCAGGGGGCGTCCTCGGCGTCACGGAGGAGACCACGACGGGCGTGCTGCGCCTGCACGACATGTTCCGGGCCGGGACGCTGCTCTTCCCGGCCATCAACGTCAACGACTCGGTCACCAAGTCGAAGTTCGACAACCGCTACGGCTGTCGCCACTCCCTGGTGGACGGCATCAACCGCGCGACGGACGTCATGCTCGCCGGCAAGACCGCCGTGGTGTTCGGCTACGGCGACGTCGGCAAGGGCTGCGCCGAGTCGCTGCGCGGGCAGGGCGCCAAGGTCGTCGTCACCGAGATCGACCCCATCTGCGCGTTGCAGGCGTCGATGGACGGCTACCACGTCCTGACCCTCGACGACGTCGTCGCGACCGGCGACGTCTTCATCACCGCCACGGGCAACCGGGACGTCATCACCGCCGAGGACATGGGGCGGATGAAGCACCAGGCGATCGTGGGCAACATCGGCCACTTCGACAACGAGGTCGACATCGCCGGGCTGGCCCGCGTCCCCGGCATCCGGCGGACCGAGATCAAGCCACAGGTGCACGAATGGCGGTTCCCCGACGGACACACCGTCATCGTGCTCAGCGAGGGGCGCCTGCTGAACCTCGGCAACGCCACCGGGCACCCGAGCTTCGTGATGTCCAACTCGTTCTCCAACCAGGTGCTCGCCCAGATCGAGCTCTTCGGCAAGCGGGACCGGTACGAGATGGGCGTGCACACCCTGCCCAAGCACCTCGACGAGATGGTCGCGCGGCTGCACCTCGACGCAGTGGGCGCCAAGCTCACCCGGCTGACCAAGCAGCAGGCGGACTACATCGGCGTCGACGTGGAAGGCCCGTACAAGAGCGACCACTACCGGTACTGACGCGACGCCTCTCGGGCCACCCGCGCGGACCCGGGACGGCCGGCACCGCCTCACGCCGGGGGGGCGAACCCACCTCCGCTCCCTTGGCGGGGCTCCGTCGGGTCCGGGGGCGGCAGCCGGCCGTGGTGCTGCCCCCCGGACACCGACGGCCCCTCGTACGGCGGGGTGCCCCCGTACGCGGGAGCCTGCTCGTACGGGACGGACGGCGGACCCGGGGGCGGGGCGTACGCGCCGGGAGCGGCGGTCCGGGCCAGCCGGGCCGCCTCGCGGCGGCTGCGCTCGCCGAGCACCGCGGCCAGGAAGCCCCAGGCGGGAGTCCCGGGAGGCGCAGCGGGCGAGACATAGGCGGAGACCGCGGTGGCGAGCTGCGCACCCATCGAGTCGCGGCTGGCCGGGTCGAGCTGCGGGAGCCGGGTGAGGTAGGTCCGCGAGCTCATCACGAGCTCGTCGGGGACGGGCCCGATCTGGGTGTGCGCCGCCCAGTCCGCCAGGCCCGGTGGCGGGGGAGGGACGCCGGCGCCGGTGCTCACCGGTGCCCGGTCGCGGATCACCACGGTGCCCGCGAGGATGTCACCGACCCGCTTGCCCCGGGAGTTGAGCAGGGAGCAGATCACCGCTCCCGCGCCGGAGGTCAGGTAGAAGTCGACGAAGAAGCCGGCCAGCCCGCGCACGAGGGCGTGCCGGAAGCGGACGGGGCCGCCGTCGTCCCGCACCACACGCAGGCCGAGGGCCAGCTTGCCCAGGGAGCGCCCCCGGGTGAGCGTCTCCACGGTCACCGGGACGCCGACCAGGACGCCGACGACGCAGACCAGCACCACCGCGCCCGCGAGGGCCTCGTCGACGCCCGCGAGGGCGAAGCCCACGAGGACGAGGAGCGGGACGGCGATCGCGACCAGGACCAGAAGGTCGATCGAGAACGCCAGCGCCCTGGAGGGGAACCGGGCCAGCCGGAGCTCGACGGCGACCGCCTCCCCCGTGACCAGATCGCTCACCGGGCCAGTGTGGCAGGCGGGCTAGTCTGGCGAGGCGCCCGGATGAGCACGCACGGAGGGGGACGGGTGGATCTCGACGCCTTCGTGGCCGCCCACCGTGACGAGTGGCGGCGGCTCGACCGGCTGGTGCGGCGGCGAGGCCGCCTCACCGGCCCCGAGGCCGACGAGCTGGTCCGGCTCTACCGCCGGACGTCCACCCACCTGTCCCTCGTGCGGTCGGCCGCGCCGGACCCTGCCCTCGTGGCGCGGCTGTCCGGGCTGGTGGCCCGTGCCCGTGGAGCCGTCGCCGGCTCACCCGACCCCGGCTGGTCGGACGTGGCGCGCTTCGTGTCGGCCGGCTTCCCCGCGGCCGTCTACCGCACGCGGTACTGGTGGGTCCCCACGGCGCTGGCCTTCACGGCGGTGTCCGCCGCCGTGGCGTGGTGGGTCGCCGCCGACCCCGCGGTCCAGGCCTCCGTGGGCGCGCCGGACGAGATCCGCCAGCTCGTGGAGCAGGACTTCGAGGACTACTACTCGGCGAACCCGGCGCTCTCGTTCGCCGCCCAGGTCTGGACCAACAACGCCTGGGTCGCCGCCGCCTGCCTGGTCCTGGGCGTCTTCCTCGGCCTGCCGGTCGTCTACGTCCTCTGGCAGAACGCCCTCAACGTCGGCGTCGCCGCAGGGCTGATGGCCGCCCACGGACGGCTCGACGTCTTCTTCGGGCTGATCACCCCGCACGGCCTGCTGGAGCTCACGGCCGTCTTCGTCGCCGCGGGGACCGGACTACGCCTGGGCTGGACCGTCGTCGACCCGGGGCCGCGCGCGCGGGTCGATGCGCTGGCGCAGGAGGGGCGCGCCGCGGTGGGGATGGCCCTCGGGCTCGCGGGGGTCCTGCTCGTCTCGGGGATCATCGAGGCGTTCGTGACCCCGTCCGGCCTGCCGACGTGGGCGCGGGTCGGCGTCGGGGTCCTCGCCGAGGTCGCCTTCCTCGCCTACGTCTGGACGTATGGGCGGCGGGCCGCCCTCGCCGGGGAGACCGGCGACGTCGCGGAGTCCGAGCGGGGGGCCGCGCGCCCGGTGGTGGGGTGAGCCGGGTCCGGGAGCCGAGCCTCACAGGCGACCCGCCGCCTTGAGGTCGAGGTAGGCGTCGCTCAGCGCCGGCGGCAGCTCTTCCGGCGGGGCGTCGACGACGTGGACCCCGCGGCGCTCGAGCAGCGTCACGAGCCGGCGACGGTCGGCCGCCTCGCTCTCGGCGGCGGCCGCGCCGTAGACGGCGGCGACGTCGCCGCGGCCGTGCGCCAGCGCCAGCACCCGCGGGTCGGCGACCGAGGCCAGGACGACCGTGTGCCGCCGGGTCAGCCGGCCGACCAGGGGGAGCAGGCCGGACTCGACGGGGTCGGTGTCGAGACCGGTGAGCAGGACGACGAGCGCGTGATTGCCCGCGCGGGTCAGCACCTCCGCCACGAGCTTGCGGTGGTCGGTCTCGACCAGGCCGGCCTCCAGCGGAGCCATCGCCTGGACGAGCCGCGGCAGCACCTCCGTGGGCCCCGGTCGCTCGACCGCGGCCCGGACCCTCCGGTCGAAGGCGACCAGCTCGACGCGGTCCCCCGCCCGGGTGGCCAGTGCCGCCAGCAGCAGGGCGGCGTCCATGGCGGCGTCGAGCCGGGGGGCGTCACCCACGCGGGCGGCCGCCGTCCGCGCGGTGTCCAGCACCAGCAGCACGTGCCGGTCACGCTCGGGGCGCCAGGTGCGCACCACCACGTCGCCGCCGCGCGCTGTGGCCCGCCAGTCGATCGACCTGGGCTCGTCACCCACGACGTACTCGCGCAACGAGTCGAACTCCGTCCCCTGCCCGCGGACCCGGATCGCCGACCGGCCGTCGAGCTCGCGCAGGCGCGCGAGCCGTGACGGCAGGTGGCGTCTCGACCGGAAGGGCGGCAGGACACGCACCGTCCACGGCGCGGCGTGCGAGCCCTGGCGGGCGGCCAACCCCAGCGGGCCGACGGAGCGGACGGTGACCCGGTCGGCCCGGCGATCCCCGCGCCGGGTCGGGTGCAGGACCACCTCGAGCCGTCTCCGCTCACCCGGTGGCACGTCGATGCCGGCCCGGTCGTCGAGGACGCCCGCCGATGGTGGCCAGGCGTCGCGCAGGCGACCCCTGAGCCGCCGGGAGCCCGGGTTGGTGACCGTCAGCGCCACCGTCGCCGTCTCCCCCAGGCGTGCCGCGGAGTCCCCCGAGCGGTCGAGCCGCAGCGCCCGTACGGAGCCGGCGAGGGTCGTGTCCACGACGGCCAGGGCCAGGAGCACCACGGCGACGGCGAGCACCCCCCACCAGGTCGGGGCGAGGAGGCCGACGACGGCCGTCCCAGCCAGGGCGAGCAGGGCGAGCCGCCCGGTCGGGACCATCAGCGGGGGACCGGCACCGTCGCGAGGACGGTCTCCAGGACGGCGTCGGCCGTGACGCCCTCGAGCTCTGCCTCCGGGCGCAGCTGCACGCGGTGCCGCAAGGTGGGGCGGGCCAGCGCCTTGACGTCGTCGGGCGTCACGTAGTCGCGCCCGGACAGCCACGCCCACGCTCGGCTGGCCGCCAGCAGCGCTGTGGCGCCCCTCGGGGATACCCCCAGCTGGAGGGCCGCCGAGGACCGGGTCGCGCGGCCGACGTCCACGACGTAGCCGATCACCTCCGCCGTGGCGCGGACCGCCCCCACGGCCGATCGGGCGGTGCGCAGGTCGTCGGCGGAAGCGACCGCCCGCAGGCCCGCGGCCGCGAGGTCGTGCGGGTCGAAGCCCTCGGCGTGGCGGGTGAGGATGCCGACCTCGTCGTCGCGAGGCGGGAGCGGCACCTGGAGCTTCAGGAGGAACCGGTCGAGCTGGGCCTCGGGCAGGGGGTAGGTGCCCTCGTACTCGATCGGGTTCTGCGTCGCCGCCACGATGAAGGGGTCGGGAAGGGCGCGCGGCGTGCCGTCGACCGAGACCTGCCGTTCTTCCATGGCCTCCAGCAGGGCGGCCTGGGTCTTGGGTGGTGTCCGGTTGATCTCGTCGGCCAGCAGGAGGTTCGTGAAGACCGGACCGGCCGCGAACGAGAACTGCGCCGTACGGGCGTCGAATACCAACGACCCCGTGACGTCGCCGGGCATGAGGTCCGGGGTGAACTGCAACCGTTTGGAGTCGACGTCCAGGGCCGCGGCGAGGGCACGTACGAGCAGGGTCTTGGCGGTGCCGGGGACCCCCTCCAGCAGCACGTGTCCACGGCAGAGCAGCGCGATGACCAGGCCGGTGACGGCGGAGTCCTGCCCGACGACGGCCTTGGCCACCTCGCCGCGGACGGCCGTGAGCGCGTCCCGGGCCTGCCCGGCGTCGGCTGCGGTGGTGTGGGTGCGCTCGTCCGTCACGGGTGCAGTACCTCCTGCTCGAGCGTGTCCAGGTCGTCGGCCAGCCGGACCAGTCCCGGGTCGTCGCCGGGTGGCGGGCCGGCCAGCAGCGCCAGGACCTCCGGCTCGGCCCGATGGGAGCGTGCCGCCACCGCGGCCGCGACGGCGGAGACGCCGCTGCCTCGCGGGAGGCCCAGGCCGTGCCGCAGGCGGTCACTGCTGGCGTGGCGCAGGGCCGCCGCCGCGTGACCCCGGGCCCGCCCGCGCCGGTAGAGCCGGGCCCGCCCCTCGACCGCCTCGGCAGACCGCACCACGACGGGGAGCGGCTCGGCGACGACCGGCCCCAGCCGCCGCCCTCGCCAGAGCGCCGCGGTCCCGGCCGCCAGGAGCAGCGTCGCTGCGACGGGTCCGGTCCAGGCCGGGAGCAGGGATGTCAGTGGGACGGCCTCGCCGGGGCTCTGCTCGAGGACGGGGCGGTACCAGACCAGTTCCGGGGCCCGGCCGAGCAGCCCGGTGGCGAGCGCGGCGTTGCCGTCCTCGTCGAGGTAACGGTTGGTGAGGGCGTCGGCGGAGCCGAGGACGGTCACCCGGCGGTCGTCCCACCTCGCCACGACCAGGCTGGGCCGCCCGTCCACGGGGTAGCAGGCGACGGCGCCCTCGGCGGCGTAGACCGTGCCGCCGACGCGCGCCGACCCGGAGCGCGTGGCCTCGATCAGGTCGCAGCGCGGGTCGACCGACTCCGGGCCGACCCGGTCCTGCGCCTCGACACCGGGGGCCCAGGCCTCGACCTCCGGGCCGGGCGCGACGAGCACCACGTCGGTCCCTGTGTCGACCAGCCGGCGCACCTGTTCCTCGCCCAGCAGGCCCGGCACGGTCACCAGCAGCGTGCTCCCGGGCCCGGCGGCCGCGACCGCGTCGTCGGTGGTCCGCGCGGGAACGACCTCGACCCCCTCCGCGGCCAGGATGCGGGCCAGTGCACGCGCACCGCCCTGGTCGACCCCCTCGGGGTCGAGGTAGCCGCGGCGCTCCCCGCTGGCCAGCCACCCCAGCAGCACGGCGACGGCGAGCACGAAGGCGACCACGGCGAGGGGCCGCCTCCACGCGGTCCAGCGGGCCCGGGCGCCGGGCTCGAGGGAGCGGGACCCGCGGATCGGCTCGGCAGGCCCCGGTGCGGTCGACTGCCGGCTCACCGTGGCACCGCCGGCGGCGCGGACCCGGAGCGCACGGCGACCGGGCGGCCGCGCCGGACCGCGTCGTCCAGCCCCCGGAGCCGCTCGTGGTCGGTGGACTCGCACGCGTGCCCCCCGTAGCGCACGGCGTCGAAGAGCCGGGCACCGGTGATGAGGCCCGCGGCCAGGTCGGGAAGCTGCGCTCCGGCCTCCCGGGCGGCCTCGTCCGCCGTCCGGCCCGGCCTGGGCTCGAGGAGCGCGCGCTCCTCGAGGCCGCGCACGACCGCGCGGTAGCGCTCGACGACCGCGCGCGCCCAGTCGCCGCGCGCGGCCGCCTCGTCGGCCTCCCGGCGGTGCTCGGCCGCGGTCAGCGGGTGTGACCCGAAGACCGGGTCGTCGCGGCGGGCCGAACGGGCCAGCGGCCCGACGCGCCTGCGCACCACCAGGACGGCGAGCAGCAGCAGGGCGAGCAGGAGCCCGAGCCCGACCCATGCCCCCGGGGACACGGTGGAGGACGCGGCGACGAGCCGGCCGAGCTGCTCGAGCACCCAGGCGATCGCCCGCTCGAGCAGGGAGGGATCGGCGTCGTACGACGGGTCACTGAGCTCGACCCGCGCCCGGAGCCGGGCCTCGTCGCGACCGAGGTCGACCGGGGTACCGCTCACGGAGCCGGCGGACCGTCGCGGTGTGGCTCCGGAGCCGGTGCCTGGCCGGGGTGCACGGACGGCGGAGGCTGTGCGGGCGCGACACCGGCGGCCCGGGCGAGGGCGATGTCCAGCCCCTCCCGCCGCATCCTGCGGTCGACGTAGAGCAGGACGACCACGCCGGCGGTGAACGGCGCGGTGATGGTGGTCGCGATGATGCCGGCCAGCCCGCTCAGCACGAGGCCCGGGAGCGTCATCATGCCCGAGTCGGAGAAGCCCCCGACGAGGAAGCTGAGTAGCGTCGCCGGCACGGCGACCACCTGGGAGATCACCCAGGCGAGCACGGTGGCCAGCAGGATGATGGCGAAGACCCGCCACCACGAGCCCGCGACCAGTCGGGACGACCGCCGGACGGCACCGGTGACCGTGGCGCGTCGGGACACGCCCGCGGCGTCCGTCGAGCTCTCCAGCATCAGGGCCGGTGTGGACAGCGCCACCCGCACGTACAGCCAGACGGCGACCGGGGTCGCCATGAGGAGACCTGCCGTGACCAGGAGCGCCACGGCGCCGGCATCGGCGCCCGCCGCCAGGGCAGCCAGCCCCGGGACGGTGCCCACCACGAAGGGCGCGGCGACGATCAGCCCGACCAGCAGGGTGAGCCCGACCAGCCGCGGAAGCTGCGGGCGGGCGAGGCCCCACGCCTGGCCGATCGACACCCGCTCGCCGAGCACCGCCCGGCTCACGACGACGGTGAGGACGCCCGTGAGCAGCACCGTCGCGAGCCAGGTCAGCACCAGGCTGACCGCGAGCGAGCCGATGCTCGTCGAGAGCACGGACGCCACGTCGACCCCGGTCGTGATCGTCGCCGTCTCCAGCACGGCCAGGTCGCGGTAGAGCACCCACAGGGCCACCACCTGGGCGACCTGGGTGACGGCGGCGACGACGGCGGAGAGCCCGAGCATGGCGGCCGGGTTCTGCCGCAGGGTCGTGATCGCACCGTCCAGCAGCTCACCGACGCCGAGTGGGCGCAGCGGGACCACACCCGGCTTCACCGGCGGTGGCGTCTCCTGCCACCCCCAGCCCGGACCGGGCGCCGCTCCGGCGGGACCCCAGGCGCTCGGGTGCCGGCCACCCGGTCCGCCGTACGGGGCCGGGTCCGGCACCCCGCCGGTCGGCTGGGTCCCGGGTGGTGGTCCTCCCGGCGCTCCCCAGCCCGGGGCAGGAGGTGGCTGCTCGACCGACCACCCGGGGTACGGCGGCCGGGGCTCGCCCTCGTCGCCCGGCGCGCCCCAGCCCGGCGTCTGTGTCATGGGTCTCGCTCCCCGAGCGGTCACGGCGGCCGCGGTGCCCGTCGACCGGTGTCCGCCCCCGCCCTGTGGACGTGTCGTGGCCATCGTGCCACGCCGGCTGTCGGCCCCAGCGGCCCCGTGTGGGCGCGCAGCGTACGGCGCCACCGCGGCCGACTCCCCGAGGTGCCACGATGTGCGGCATGAAGGGACGCGTGCTCATCGTGGACGACGACACCGCGCTGGCCGAGATGCTCGGGATCGTCCTGCGCAACGAGGGCTTCGACCCCACGGTCGTCACCCGGGGCGACGAAGTCCTTGCCGCCTTCCGCGAGACCAAGCCGGACCTGGTGCTGCTCGACCTCATGCTCCCCGGCAAGGACGGCATCGACGTCTGCAAGGAGATCCGGCTGGAGTCCGGGGTCCCGATCGTCATGCTGACCGCCAAGTCGGACACCGTCGACGTGGTCGTGGGACTGGAGTCCGGCGCCGACGACTACGTGGTCAAGCCCTTCAAGCCCAAGGAGCTCGTCGCCCGGGTCCGGGCCAGGTTGCGCCGCAGCGACGACCCCAAGCCGGAGTCGCTGAGCATCGGCGAGCTCGACATCGACATCGCGGGGCACGCCGTACGGCGCGACGGCGAGGCCATCCCGCTCACCCCGCTCGAGTTCGACCTCCTCGCCTGCCTCGCGCGGCGGCCCTGGCAGGTCTTCACCCGGGAGGAGCTGCTCGAGAAGGTCTGGGGCTACCGCCACGCCGCCGACACGCGGCTGGTCAACGTGCACG
Source organism: Jiangellales bacterium (assembly GCA_035462375.1). Classification (GTDB taxonomy): domain Bacteria; phylum Actinomycetota; class Actinomycetes; order Jiangellales; family Jiangellaceae; genus DASTQL01. The sequence goes on along the minus strand of DATHUJ010000238.1, from coordinate 40,033 downwards.
TCCAGCGACTGCGGTCCAAGGTCGAGCGCGACCCCGAGCACCCCGAGATCGTCGTCACCGTCCGGGGCGTCGGCTACAAGGCGGGACCAGCCTGACGTGGTCCTACCCGCCCGACGTGGCCCGACCCGGTCGGGAACCCCGACCGGACGCCGATCGTCGGGCCGACGACGATGAGCATCGGCACCGCTCCCCAGGCGCCCGGCCTGCGCTGGCGTCTGCTGGGTGCCCTCACCGCGGCGGGGCGCTCGACGGCGCGCGCGCTGGGGCGGGTCGCCGCCGTCTGGCAGCGCTCCATCCAGCTCCGCGTCGTCACGGCCACGCTCGCGCTCTCCCTGGCCGTGGTTGTCCTGCTCGGTGCCAGCCTCTTGCGGCAGGTCGCCGACGGCCTGCTCGACAGCCAGCGGGAGGCCGCGGTCGCCGACGCCACCGCCGGGATCAACACGGCCCAGCTCCAGCTCGACGCCGCCGACGAGGCCGAGCCCGCGGCCGTCGGCCAGCTGCTCACCCAACTCGTGCAGGACCTGGTGAACCGGGCCGGTCCCGGCGGCCTCTACGACGTCGTGCTCGTCAGCTCGGACGACGGGGACCCGTCCGCGGCACGGTCGACCCGCGTCTCTCGCCGGGTCGAGCCGGACAGCGTCCCCACCGCGCTGCGGGAGGCCGTCGTCGCGGAGCCCCGGGTCTTCTCCACCTACACCGAGATCAGCTACCTCGACCAGGGCGTCCAGCCAGGGCTCGCGGTCGGCGGCCAGATCGCCGCACCCGTCGGCGGGCTGTACGAGATCTACTACCTCTACCCGCTCACCGAGCAGCAGCAGACGCTGGACCTGGTGCGCCGGGCCCTCGCCACTGCCGGGTTGCTCCTCGTCCTCCTCCTGGGCGCGATCGCCGGCCTGGTGACGCGCCAGGTGGTCACCCCGGTCCGGCTGGCGGCACGGATCGCCGAGCGCTTCGCCGCCGGCCGGCTGGAGGAACGGATGACAGTCCGCGGCCGGGACGACATCGCCCGACTGGCCTCCAGCTTCAACCAGATGGCCGGCTCGTTGCAGCGCCAGATCACCCAGCTCGAGGACCTCTCGCGGGTCCAGCAACGCTTCGCCTCCGACGTCTCGCACGAGCTCCGCACGCCTCTCACGACCGTCCGCATGGCGGCCGACGTCCTGCACGAGTCGCGCGACGACTTCGACCCGGCCGTACGCCGTTCCGCGGAGCTCCTGCAGGACCAGCTGGACCGCTTCGAGGCGCTGCTCACCGACCTGCTGGAGATCAGCCGGTTCGACGCAGGTGCAGCCGCGCTGGACACCGAGACGGCCGACCTGCGTGACATCGTCCGAGGGGTCGTCGACGTCGCCGCGCCGCTGGCCCAGCGGACCCGTACGTCGCTGGTCACCGACCTCCCCGGGGTGCCGTGCACGGCCGAGGTCGACACGCGCCGGGTCGAGCGGGTGCTCCGCAACCTCGTGGTCAACGCCGTCGAGCACGGAGAGGGCCGCGAGGTGCGGGTCTCGGTCAGCGCCGACGACGACGCCGTGGCCGTGTGCGTGCGCGACCACGGCGTGGGGCTCAAGCCGGGCGAGAGCTCCCTGGTCTTCCACCGCTTCTGGCGGGCCGATCCCGCCCGCGCCCGCACGACCGGCGGTACCGGGCTGGGCCTGTCCATCGCGCTGGAGGACACCCGTCTCCACGGTGGTTGGCTGCAGGCCTGGGGGGAACCCGGCCAGGGCTCGCAGTTCCGGCTCACGCTCCCGCGCCGCGCCGGCGCCGAGGTGACCCGCTCACCGCTCCCGCTGGCGCCGGTGGAGCCGGCCGGTGGGCGCGGTCTGTCCGGGGTCGGTGGCCCCTACCGCCGGGTGGCATCGGCTGCCGAGCCCCCGACACGGACCGACGGCGCACCGGCGCCCTCGAGGCCGGGGGTGGGTGGTGGCTGATCCGCGTCCCGCCCGCACGGGCACGCTGGCGTTGCTGGTCCTGGCTCTCCTGCTGACCGGCTGTGCCAGCATCCCCACGACCGGCGCCGTCGTCCCCGGCGACCCCGTCCGGGCGCAGGACCCCCCGCCCTACGTCGGGATCGTGGCGGCCCCGCCGCGGCGCGGTGCCGACGAGCAGGCGATCGTCAACGGGTTCCTGTCGGCGCTGTCCTCGTACGTGCCCGGGTATCCCACGGCGCGGGAGTTCCTCTCGCCCGACGTGGCGGCAGCCTGGCGACCCGGGGAGGGCACGGTGATCTACGACGCCGACACCGGGCCCGTCGTCTCCGCGACCGGCGAGGGGCGGGTCCGCGTGGGCGCCGACGTTGTGGCCCGACTCGGCGCCGACGGCAGCTACACCCGGGCCCCGGGCGGCAGCCGGCTCGACCTCGACCTCGAGCTCGCGCCGGTGGAGGTGGACGGGTCCCCCGAGTGGCGGATCACGACCCCGCCCCCCGGCGTGGTGCTCTCGGACTTCGACTTCGAGCGCGAGTTCGCCAGCTACGACCTCCACTTCTTCGACCCGCAGTTCCAGGTGCTCGTGCCCGACCCGGTCCACGTGCCCCGGTCCGGCAGCGTCACGACGTTGCTCGCCGAGGCGCTGCTCGCCGGCCCGTCCGACTGGCTCGCCCCGGCCGTCGGCACGGCGTTCCCGGACGGGGTCGCGCTGGACGTCCGCAGTGTCCCGGTCAGCGGGGGGCTGGCGACGGTCGCGCTGACCCCGGAGGCCGCCGAGGCGTCGCCCGAACAGCGTGACCAGATGGCCGCCCAGCTGTCCTGGACGCTGCGGCAGGTGCCGGAGGTCCAGCGGGTGACGATCACGTCCGGCGGCGTGCCACTCGTCGGTGACGCCACGACACCGGCCCCGGTCGACACCTACGAGCGCTACGACCCGGCCGTGCTGCCGCGCGAGTCCGCCGTCTTCGTGGTGGCCGAGGGTGTCGTCGCCAGCAGCCGCGGAGGCGCCCCCCGGCCGGTGGCCGGGCCCCTCGGCGCGGGTGACCCCGTCGTCCGGTCGGTGGCCGTCGACCCCGCGCGCGGGTCTCGGGGAGTGGCGGTCGACGAGTCGGGCACCCGGCTGATCACCGCCGGCTTCGGCGCCGAGGACGACCGGACGCTTCTCCTCGAGGGCGCCGACCTGGCCCCACCCGCGTGGGACCGGACCGGCCTGGTCTGGTCCCTGGACAGGAGGACGGGAGGGCTCACCGTCGTGGATCCGGCGACGGCCGGCGCGGCAGCCGTATCGGTCCCCGAGGAGGCTCGACCGGAGCCGCCACTGGAGCAGTTCGCCCTCTCGCTCGACGGCACGCGGATCGCCCTCCGCGCAGGCGGCCGGGTGTGGCTCGGGCTGGTGCTCCGCGATGCCGCTGAGCCGCTCGCCGTCCGCCTGGACGGGTTGCGGGAGGTCTCCCTGGACGAGACGCCCGTCCTCGACGTCGCCTGGGGGGACCCGTCCCGCCTGGCCGTGCTCCGGCAGACGCCCGAGCAGGACCCCACCGTCACGATCGTCGAGACCAGCGGGGCGGGGTCGGTCTCGCGGGGGACGGTTGCCGGCGCGGTGACCCTGGCCGCCGCCCCCGGCCAGCCGCTCGTCGCGGCCACCGACGACGGCCGTCTCCTCCGGCTCGACGTCGTGTTGCGATGGACGCCCTTCGGGGAGGGGGGCGCCCCGGCGTACCAGGGCTGAGCGCCACCGCGTCGAGGGGCGGGGCGTGCGTCCACAGGTGGACGCCTCGATGCGGGACGGCCTCCCGACCCTCGGGCATGCTCCGCCTCGTGCCCCGGCTGGACCCGACCGCCGCGGCGGTGACCCTCGCCCGGGCCGCCGCCGACCTGGCGCTGGGCGCCTCGTGCGCGGGCTGCTGGGGCGAGCCCGGCCTGCTCTGCCGCCGGTGCCGGGCGGCCCTGGCCGGACCCCCCCGCAGGGTCGCGCCCGACCCCCCTCCCCCGGGTCTCCCGCCGGTGCACGCTCTCGCCGCGTACGAGGGCGTCGTCCGAGCCGTCCTCGGCGCGCACAAGGAGGGTGGCCGGCTGGGTCTCGCGGGTCCGCTCGGGGACGCGCTGGCCCAGGTGGTGTCCAGTGCGGTCGGCCGGGTCGGCGGCCGCGCGTGCCGGGTGGTGCTGGTCCCCGTGCCGTCGCGGCCGGGCTCGGCGCGGCGGCGCGGCCACGACCCGTTGGTGAGGACGGCGCGGAGGGCAGCGGCCCGGCTGCGCAGGACCGACGCGCCGGCGGGGGTCGTACCTGCGCTGACCCACCGTCGTGCAGTGGTCGACCAGGCCGGCCTCGACCGCCTCGAGCGCCAGGCCAACCTGGCGGGGGCGCTGGCGTTGCGGCCCGGCGCGGGAGCCCTGCTGCGCGACGCCGTGGTCGTGGTGGTCGACGACGTGATGACGACCGGGGCGACACTCGCGGAGGCGGCCCGCGCGCTGGCAGCCGCCGGTGCGGCCCCAGAGGCCGCGGCCGTGGTCGCGGCAACCCGGCGGCGCTCTTCGCGACCCGGGTGTCCGATGCCGCGGTGAGCGACTAGCGTTCCGTCATGGCACCCCTGCGAGCCCCGTCGCGACCTCCGGGAGCCGTCGCCCGGGTCTCGGGTGCCCTCCCGACCGGCACTGGCTACCAGACGAGGGAGGTTCCGTGGACATTGTCGTCAAGGGCCGTCACTGCGAGGTCTCCGACCGGTTCCGCCAGCACGTCGCCGACAAGCTCGCCAAGCTCGAGCGTCTGGACCACAAGGTGATCCGGATCGACGTCGAGGTGTGCAAGGAGCGCAACCCGCGCCAGGCCGACCAGAAGGAGCGGATCGAGCTCACCGTCCACTCCAAGGGGCCGGTGGTGCGTGCCGAGGCTGCGGCCGAGGACCGCTACGCCGCGCTCGACCTGGCCCACGACCGCATGGCCAGCCAGCTCCGCCGCGCCGCCGACCGGAGGCGCATCCACCGCGGCAGCCGCACGCCGATCTCGGTCGGCCAGGCCATGGCCGCGGTCAACGGCTCCGTGACGACCCCCACCGCGTCCGACGTCCCCGAGCCGGCGGCCGCACCCGAGTCCGACGTGTCCTTGACCGGTCCGCTAGAGGTCGACGGCGACGGCCCCCTCGTCGTTCGCGAGAAGACCCACGAGGCCAGCCCGATGAGTCTCGACCAGGCCTTGTACGAGATGGAGCTGGTCGGGCACGACTTCTACCTCTTCGTCGACGCCGGCTCCCGCCAGCCGAGCGTCGTCTATCGCCGACGGGGCTACGACTACGGTGTGATCCGGCTCGCGGTGTGACGGCCGTGGGCGGCCGACGCGGCCCGGTTGCAGCGCCGTCCGCCCGGTCCGTGCCATGATGTCCGGGAGATCGCTCGGGGACCTGTGGAGGCCCCGTGTCGATCCCGTTCTCTGGCGACCCTTCGGACGAGACGCTGCGCGTGCTGGTCGTCGACCATCAGCCGCTGTTCCGGCGCGGGCTGGCCATGCTGCTCGACGCCGAGCCTGACATCAGCGTGGTAGGCGAGGCAGGTGACGGTCGGGCGGCGGTCGAGCTGGCGACCCAGCTGCTCCCCGACGTGGTGGTCATGGAGGTCCGGATGCCGGGGATGTCCGGGCTGGAGACCTGTGGACGGATCAAGGAGGCGGCGCCGAGCTCGCAAGTCCTCATGCTTACTGTGAGCGACGAGGAGCACGATCTCTACGAGGCCGTCAAGGCCGGGGCGTCGGGCTACCTGCTCAAGGACGTGTCCACGGACGACGTCTCCAACGCCGTTCGGCTGGTGGCGGGCGGCCAGTCCTTGCTCAGCCCGGTGATGGCCCACAAGCTGCTGCAGGAGTTCGCCGCCATCGCGTCCGGCGACCTCCGGATCGTGCCCGCGCCCCGGCTGACCGACCGCGAGAAGGAGGTCCTGCGGCTGGTCGCCAGAGGGTTGAACAACCGGGAGATCGCCCGCGAGCTGCACATCAGCGGCAACACCGTGAAGAACCACGTCCGCAACATCCTCGAGAAGCTGCAGTTGCACTCCCGGATGGAGGCCGTCGTCTATGCCATAAGGGAGCAACTCTTCGACCCGCCCCCTGAGCCTTCGCCCGGGTGGCGGCGGCCGACGTCCGTCGCTGTCGGTGCCGCATGGCAGCATCCGGTGACGTGGCGGTCCCGCGCTCCTCGACGCTCTCCTTGGCCGCGGCCCGGCGGGTGGCACTGGCTGCCCAGGGCTTCGCCGACCCGCGTCCTCAGCGTCCCGACCGGCGGGCGCTGCGGCGAGTGATGGGCCGCGTCGCGCTCCTCCAGGTCGACTCCGTCAACGTGCTCGCGCGAGCCCACTACCTGCCGCTCTACAGCCGGCTCGGGGCCTACCCGCTCGCGCTGCTGGACCGGGCGTCGTCCCGTCCTCCGCGCACCCTGTTCGAGTACTGGGGCCACGAGGCCTCACTGCTGCGGGTCGACCTCCAGCCACTGCTGCGCTGGCGGATGGACCGGGCCCTCGACGACGCGTGGGGCGGTATGCGCCGGATCGCGACAGAGCGGCCGGACCTCGTCTCCTGGGTCCTCGACGAGGTCCGGGACCGCGGACCCCTCTCCGCCGGTGAGATCGAGCACGACGCTCCCCACCCGTCGGGCGGCTGGGGCTGGAATTGGTCGGAGGTCAAGCGCGCCCTCGAGTTCCTCTTCTGGTCCGGGCAGGTCACCAGCGCCCGGCGCCGGGGCTTCGAGCGTCTGTACGACCTCCCCGAGCGGGTGCTCCCTGCGGCGGTGCTGGCCACCCCGACCCCGACCCCGGCCGAGGCGCACCGTGAGCTCGTGCGGACCGCTGCTCGCGCGCTCGGGGTGGCGTCGACCGCCTGCCTGCGCGACTACTTCCGGCTCGACGCCGAGCCGGCCCGGATGGCCGTGGCCGAGCTGGTCGAGGCCGGCGAGCTGCTCCCGGTCGCGGTCCAGGGCTGGTCGAGACCGGCCTATCTGTACCACGAGGCCCGCCTCCCCCGCCGGGTCGTGGGGCGGGCTCTCGTCGGGCCGTTCGACTCACTCGTCTGGGAGCGTGCCCGGACGGAGGCGCTCTTCGGCATCCGCTACCGCCTGGAGATCTACGTGCCCCGGGAGCGCCGGGTGCACGGCTACTACGTGCTTCCCTTCCTGCTCGGCGACCGCCTGGTGGCGCGGGTGGACCTCAAGGCCGACCGCCGGGCCGGGGTGCTCCGCGTCCAGGCCGCCTGGGCGGAGCCGGCCGCCCCGGGTGAGACGGCCGACGAGCTGGCCGACGAGCTCGTCGCCATGGCGGGGTGGCTCGGCCTGGCGGGCGTCGAGGTCACCGGCCGGGGCGACCTCGGGCCGGCGCTGGCCGAGACCGTCCGCCGCGCCGCCTGACCGCACCCGCCCGAGGCCGACCGATGATCAGGAAGATCGGTCCGGGCTCCGCGGACAGGGTGGTCACGAAGAAGGCGCGTCGTCGCGGAGCAGGTCGTACCACCGCAGGTCGACGACCGACCCGTCGCCCAGGCGCTCCGCCGCGCGCTCCACCCCCATGGGCCGGAAGCCGTTGCGTGCGATCACCCGGCGCGACGCCTCGTTGCCGTCCCCGTGGGCCACGACCAGACGCTCCAACCCGAGCCCGCCCTCCTCGACGGGGACGAAGGCGTGCCGGACCAGCAGCCGCACGCCCTCGCTGGCGACCCCGGTGCCGCGGACCCCCGGGTGCACCCAGTAGCCGACCTCCGCACCGCCGCGCCGGGCATCGAGGCCCATCAGCGAGAACGCCCCGACCGCCGGGCCACCGGCCGGATCGGCGGCTGCCCAGTGGACGGCCCGTCCCGCTGCGGCGTCCTCCTCGCGGCTGCTGATGTAGCCGAGAGCCACCTCCCGGGTGTACGGGTCGGGCAGCCCGTCGAGCCAGTACCGGCTCACCGGGTCGGTGCAGGCCTCGACGACGGCGTCCGCGTCCTCGTCGGCGAAGCGGCGGAGCACGACCCGACCTCCGCGCAGCTCCGGGGTGGCCGCCCACGAGGTCGCCGGCTCGAGCGGCTCGCCCCGCAGCAGCGTCCCCACCCACGCATCGCGGCGCTCCCCCCGCTGCGAACTGTCGAGCCGCAGCCGCCCCTCGACCCGGAAGCCGGCCTTCCACGCCACCCGGCGCGAGGCCCAGTTGCCCACGTAGGCCTTCCAGACCACGCGCTCGAGGTCCAGCCCGTCCGGGTCCAGCGCGTGCCGGGCCACCGTCCGCAGGGCGACGGTCGTCAGTCCCCGCCCGCGGCCCGCCGGGGCGGTCCAGAAACCGACCTCCGCCGAGCCGTCGGCGATCCCGGTCAGCCCCATCATCCCGAGCAGCGGGCCGTCGCCCGCCTCCCGTACCGACCACGTGGCAGCGGCGCCGGTCGCCCAACCCATCGGGACCACCCGCTCCAGGAAGTCCTCGGCGTCACCCCGGACGTAGGGGGTGGGCACGGTCGTCCAGGCCTGGACCTGCGGGTCCTGACACGCCTCGGTGACCGCGTCGGCGTCGGCCGCCACGGCCGGCGAGAGCACGACGCCGCTGTCGCGGAGCTCGTACGGGTCCATGCCGGTCATCCTGCCGGGGCACTCCGGGCCCGGGCGAGCCGTTATCGTCGCGTCACGGGGCCCGACGACCCACGTACGATGGCTCGCTGGGCCGGGTGTGACGGTCCGCCCGCACAGCACGACAGAACCGCGACGAGGAGCTGACCCGCGTGCCTGCCCTGTTCGACAAGTTCCTCCGTGCCGGCGAGGGCAAGATCGTCAAGCGCCTTGAGGGCCTGGTCCGCCAGGTCAACGCCATCGAGGACGACTTCGCGTCGCTCTCCGACGCGGAGCTGCAGGCGATGACCGGTGAGTTCCGCAGCCGCCTCGCCGACGGAGAGACGCTCGACGACCTGCTCCCGGAGGCCTTCGCCACCGTCCGGGAGGCGGCTCAGCGCACGCTCGGCCAGCGTCACTACGACGTGCAGGTGATGGGCGGGGCCGCCCTGCACCTCGGCAACATCGCGGAGATGCGCACGGGTGAGGGCAAGACCCTCGTGTCGACCCTGCCGGCCTACCTCAACGCGCTGTCCGGCGACGGCGTGCACGTCGTCACGGTCAACGACTACCTGGCCCAGCGCGACTCCGAGTGGATGGGGCGGGTGCACCGCTTCCTCGGCCTGTCCGTCGGCGTGATCCTGTCCCGGATGACCCCGGCGGAGCGGCGTGTCGCCTACGCCTCCGACATCACCTACGGGACCAACAACGAGTTCGGCTTCGACTACCTGCGCGACAACATGGCGCTCACCCGGGACGACCTCGTACAGCGCGGCCACAGCTACGCCATCGTCGACGAGGTCGACTCGATCCTCATCGACGAGGCGCGGACGCCGCTGATCATCTCCGGTCCCGCCGACCAGCCGACCCGCTGGTACGGGGAGTTCGCCAAGGTCGCCGAGCGGCTCCGCCGCGACGCCGACTACGAGGTGGACGAGAAGAAGCGCACCGTCGGCATCCTGGAGTCCGGCATCGAGCGGGTCGAGGACTGGCTGGGCATCGACAACCTGTACGAGAGCGCGAACACGCCACTGATCCAGTTCCTCAACAACTCGATCAAGGCCAAGGAACTGTTCCGGCGCGACAAGGACTACATCGTCTCGCCTGACGGCGACGTCCTCATCGTCGACGAGCACACCGGCCGCGTGCTGTCCGGCCGCCGCTACAACGAGGGCATGCACCAGGCCATCGAGGCCAAGGAAGGGGTGGAGATCAAGCAGGAGAACCAGACGCTGGCGACCATCACCCTGCAGAACTTCTTCCGCCTGTACTCCAAGCTCTCCGGCATGACCGGGACGGCGATGACCGAGGCCTCGGAGTTCCAGAAGATCTACGGCCTCGGGGTCGTGCCCATCCCGACCAACATGCCGATGATCCGGATCGACCAGAGCGACCTGATCTACCGCACGCAGGACGCGAAGTTCTCGTCGGTCGTCGACGACATCGTCGAGCGGCACGCCAAGGGCCAACCGGTCCTCGTCGGCACCACCAGCGTCGAGAAGTCCGAGCAGGTCTCGCAGCAGCTCCGCAAGCGCGGGGTCCCGCACGAGGTGCTCAACGCCAAGCACCACGAGCGGGAGGCAGCGATCGTCGCCCAGGCCGGGCGTCGCGGCGCCGTGACGGTCGCCACCAACATGGCCGGCCGCGGCACGGACATCATGCTCGGCGGGAACCCGGAGTTCATGGCCGACGCCGGGCTCAAGCAGCGCGGGATCGACCCGGTGGAGACGCCGGAGGACTACGAGGCCGCCTGGGGCCCGACGCTGGAGACGATGCGGGCCCAGGTCCAGGCCGAGCACGACGAGGTCACCGGGCTCGGGGGCCTCTACGTCGTCGGTACCGAGCGCCACGAGACCCGGCGCATCGACAACCAGCTGCGCGGTCGCTCCGGCCGGCAGGGCGACCCGGGCGAGTCCAGGTTCTACCTCTCCCTCGAGGACGACCTGATGCGGCTGTTCAAGAGCGAGTGGGTCGACATGATCCTGCGCACCCTGAGCATCCCCGACGACCAGCCCATCGAGCACAAGCGGGTCAGCAACTCGATCAAGTCCGCGCAGACCCAGCGGGAGGCGCAGAACTTCGAGATCCGCAAGGACGTGCTCAAGTACGACGACGTGCTCAACCGACAGCGTCACATCATCTACGAGGAGCGCCGGAGGGTCCTCCAGGGCGAGGACCTGCGCGAGCAGATCGACCACATGATCGACGACGTGGTCGCGGCATACGTGCGGGGTGCCACATCCGAGGGCTATCCCGAGGCGTGGGACCTCGAGCAGCTGTGGACGGCACTGCGCACCCTCTTCCCCGTCGCCGTCACCGTCGAGGAGCTGGAGGAGGAGTCGGGCGGCCGAGAGGGCCTCACCTCCGACCTGCTGGTCGAGCGGCTGGTCTCGGACGCACACCGCGCCTACGCCGCCCGGGAGTCCGAGCTCGGCGAGGAGGCGGCCCGGGAGCTCGAGCGCCGCGTCGTCCTCACCGTCCTGGACCGCAAGTGGCGCGAGCACCTCTACGAGATGGACTACCTGCGCGAGGGCATCGGGCTGCGCGCCTTCGCCCAGCGCAACCCGCTGGTGGAGTACCAGAAGGAGGGCTACGACCTCTTCGCCGCGATGATGGACGGCATCAAGGAGGAGTCGGTCGGCCTGCTGTTCAACCTGGAGGTCAAGGTCGCCGAGCCCGCCGCCGAAGGAGCTCAGGGGGCACCCGACGGGCAGCGGCCGGTCGTGGTCGCCAAGGGGCTGGTCCAACCCAGGGCACCCCAGCAGCTGCAGTACACGGCCCCCAGCGTCGACGGCGACACGCGGGTCGAGCAGCGGACCGAGCGGGCCCCGGCCCGGGCCGGGGCGGCTGCAGCCGCCCCGGCCGCTGGTGCCGGCACGGCGACCGCCACGCGCCGTAACGAGCCTTCGGCCGACATCGAGTTCGGCGAGGTGCCCCGCAACGCTCCCTGCCCCTGCGGCTCGGGCAAGAAGTTCAAGCGCTGCCACGGCGACCCGAAGAACAGGGGTGACTGACCGTCCCGTTCTTCGGGAAGGCGGGCGGTGCAGGTCAGATCACCTCGAGGGCCGTGCACCGCCAGCGGCCGTCGAGGCCCTCCAGGCGGAAGGCGAGCGCGCGGCAGCGGCGACCGACCTGGACCACTGCGCTCGCCTCGACCACCCCGTCCCGGGGCGTCGAGACCCGCAACGCCCGAACCAGCGGCCGCCCGATCTGCGGGGCCCGGGCCCGCTGGCGCGCCGTGATCGCCCGCAGCGTGACCGTGGTGTACACCTCTTCGTCGGTCCACGCCAGCAGCTGCTGGACCGGCCGGAACCCCGCGAGCGCCTCGGCCAGCGCCTGAGCCAGGCGGGCCGTCCAGCGCCGCGGCTCGGGGAGGGCTGCGCTCGGTGTCGGCCGTCGCGCCGTCAGCGTGGGGAGCCCATCGTCGTGGGCGTCGGCCCGGTCCCGGGTGACAGCCGTCCGGGAGTCCGCCAGGAGGCGCAGCTGGGCCGAGGGTTCCGGGACCGCCGGGAGGCCCCCTGGCAGGACGTAGGCCAGCGCCAGCGCTCCTTGGGTGGACGGGTCCCGGGGTCGGGGGTCGAGCTCGTCGTCGTACGGGGGTTGGCTCTGGGGAACGGGCAGCAGGCGCACGCCTGCACCGTCCGACGGGGTCATCGCGGCGCGAGGACCTGGGCGGGTGGTGCCTCGGGTGGTACCGGACATGCGTCCTCCAGGACGGGTCAGGCTTGCGACGGCGGTCGCAGCACGGTGCCGGGGAGCAGGAGGTCGGGGTCGTCGCCGACGACGTCGCGGTTGGCGTCGTACCAGCGCGGCCACTCGGTGGCGATCTCGGCGTCGGTGGCGTCGGGGCCCAGCGCGCGCTCCGCGACCCGCCACAGGGAGTCACCCCGACGAACCACCACCTCGTCGGTGACCGTCTCGGCGTCGCGGGGGGCGGCGGCCACCAGCCGTGCGGGTGTCGCGGGACCGGCCGTCGCCGAGGGGACCTCCGGGACCCACCCGCCCACCTGGCCGGGCCGACCGATCGCAGGGAGCGCCGACAGGCCGGGGTGAGCAGCGGGGTCGGCGTCGGCGGTGGTGGCGGCGGCGGGCTCGGCCACGGCTGCCGGCACCGCGGCCCGGTCGGCACCGGCCGCCGCGGCAGCCGGGACGGTGGACGTGACACCCCCCGCGGCGACGGTGAGCCCGACGGCCAGCCGGGCCACCTGCCGGCAGGCGGCGGGGGTGACGGCCTCGGCCACGGCCTGGCAGGCGCGTCCGACGGCCCCGGGCAGCGCCCCGAGCGAGGTGGCCGCGAGGACCAGGACCAGGTAGCCGAACGCCGTCCATGCGGCCGCGGCCACGGCCGATGCGAGGAGATCGTCGTAGGTCGCCGCCCCCGCCCGGGCTGCGCGCACGGGCTCTGCGGTCGCCCAGGCCAGGACGCGGGCCCCGCCGGCCACGGCAGCGAGGGCCAGCAGGGGTGGTGCGGTGCGCCGCAGGTGCGTCACGGGAAGGTCCTCTTGACGTCCGTTTACCTTCGTTTGCATATCGAACCGCTCGTTGACCTCCGAGTCAATCAGGATGCTGCCTCTGGCTGTGGACGAGGTACCGTGGCGCCGTGCGGTGGGAGCGGCTCTTCGATGACCTGGAGGCCCAGCTCGACGCCCTCGACCAGCAGGAGCTGGCCGCCGAGGTCGCCGACCGGACCCGGCGTGAGGTCGCCCGGATCCGGCTCGCCGACCGGCTGCGGGCCGCGCTCGGACACCCGGTCACCTGCTGGATCCTCGGCGCCGGATCGGTGGGGGGTCGGGTGGCTGCCGTCGGTCCGGACTGGGTCCTGCTCCAGGAGTCGACCGGCCACGAGGCACTGGTGCCGCTGGCGGCCCTGACCGGCGTTGCCGGCCTGGGCCTGCGGTCGACGGTGCCAGGCACGGAAGGGGTGGTCGGCGCGCGCCTCAATCTGGCGCACGTGCTGCGGGGGATCGCCCGGGACCGGTCGTCGGTCGGCGTCCGGCTCGTCGACGGCTCCTCGTTGGGCGGGACCGTGGACCGGGTGGGTGCGGACTTCGCGGAGGTGGCGGAGCACGGCCCGGGGGAGCAGCGCCGACCGTGGGAGGTGCAGGGGGTGCGTAGCGTCCCGTTCGGGGCGCTGGCGGTGCTGCGGCGGGTGTGAGCGTGCGTACGGGTGGGTCGTCCCCGGTCCGCTGGTCGTCGGTGTGAGGTCAGCGCGTCGGTGTCGGGCCGAGGTCAGCCGTCGGGGTCCGGGTCGGCGGGGTCGGTCCGGGTGAAGGGGTGGGAGTCGACGAAGTCGCGGGTGTCGCGGTAGAGCCGCTGGATGTAGTCCTCGAGCACGGACGCCTCGACGCGCCACTGCCCGCGGCCGCCGATCTTGATCGCCGGGAGGTCGCCGCTGCGAACCAGGGCGTAGGCCTGGGCAGAGGAGATGTTGAGAACCTCCGCGACATCGGCGAGCTGCAGGAAGCGGGGGCTGGTCGGCATGGCCGTCGGTCACCTCGTCGGGTCGTCCGGGGCCGGCGAGGCTGCGGTGGCCGTCACGCCGTGTCGGCGCAGCCGAGTCTCGTCCGGACCTCCAGTGTGCCATCGGGAGCATGAGACGACCCGCGTTCGTCCCCAGGTGCCTGCGTTCGGCTGTGTTGGCCTGTGGACACCCGTTGCCCTCGACCCACCGGACATGCGGCACACTGGGCCCGCTCGGTGGCCGAGTCGCCCCTGCGCGACCGGCTGCTGCGGGACCGGACGACACGGGGGAGACGTGCCCACGACCGCGACCACGCCCAGCCCGGTTGCCTCAGCGGGGGCGACGGCCGACCTGCCCTCGCCACAGGCGACCCGGTTGGGGGCGCCGCGCTGGCTCGACCTCAGGCTGGTCATCGGCGTCCTGCTCGTGCTCGGGTCGGTCGTCGTGGGCGCCCGGGTCGTCGCGGCGGCCGACGACACGATCCCGGTCCTGGTGGCCGCGCAGGACCTCACCGTCGACCGGCCGCTGTCCGCCTCCCTGGTGCAGACCCGCCAGGTGCTCCTCGAGGACGGCCTGGACCGCTACCTGTCCGGCGACGTCCCCGAGGGCTACGTCGTGGTCCGCCGCGTCGATGCGGGCGAGCTGGTCCCCCGCAGCGCCGTCGCGCCGGCGGGAGACCTCGCCGAGGAGCTGCGCTACGTCACCGTGGCACTCCCCGCCGCCGAGCTGCCGGCCGGACTGCGGTCCGGCCGGGTGGTCGACGTCTGGGTGGCCCCCGACCGCGAGGAGGCGGGCGCCGTCGCCGCCCTCCTGCTCCCCGCGGTCACGGTGACCGACGTGGGAGGTGACAGCGGCGGGCTCGGGGTCTCCGGGACCGAGCGACCGGTGACGCTGGCGGTCACTCGGGGTGGCGAGACCGACAGCCTGGAGGATGCGGTGGCCCGGCTGGTGACCGCAGCGCGTGATGCCCGCGTCTACCTGGCGGCCGTCCCCGGCAGCGCGGAGGGGGCCGGGTGAGCCTGCCCGTCCTGACGGCGGTCACCGGCGCCCCGTGGGAATCGCGGCTGGTCACCGCGCTGGAGCGGGGCGGGGGAGGGCTCGCCGTCGTCCGACGCTGCGTCGACCTGGCCGACCTGCTCGCTGCAGCCGCCGCCGGCCACGGGCGCGCCGTGCTCCTCTCCGCCGACCTCCGCCGCCTCGACCGGGGGGCCCTCGGCCGGCTCGCCGCCAGCGGGGTGGCCGTCGTCGGCGTGGTCACCCCGGGGGACGAGGAGGCCGAGCGTCGCCTTCGCCAGCTCGGGGTGCTGCAGGTCGTCTCGGCCGACGCCGGCCCCGAGGAGGTCATCGCCGCCGTCCACCGAGCCGTCGGTGCCCCGCCAGCTGTCGACGGGCTGGGCGACGGGGACCCCGCGGCGGCGCTGCCCGACCTGCCGGCGCTGGAGCCGGACCTTCCCGACCTGGAGCCCGGCAGCGGCCGCCTCGTGGCCGTCTGGGGTCCGGCCGGTGCTCCCGGCCGGACCACGGTGGCCACCACGCTCGCGGCCGAGTCGGCCCAACTCGGTCGGGCCACGCTGCTGGCCGACGCCGACACCTACGGCGGTGCGGTGGCCCAGGTGCTCGGCCTGCTGGACGAGGCCCCGGGCCTCGCCGCCGCCGCCCGCGCGGCCAACACCGGCAATCTGGACCTGCCGGGGCTGGCCAGGCACGCCCGCCAGCTGACCTCGCGGTTGCGCGTGCTCTCCGGCATCGTCCGGCCGGACCGCTGGCCCGAGCTCCGTCCGTCGTCGCTGGAGGTCGTCTGGGCACTCGCGCGCGGGTTGGCCGAGGTCACCGTCGTCGACTGCGGCTTCTCCCTCGAGCAGGACGAGGAGCTGTCCTTCGACACGGCGGCGCCGAGGCGCAACGGGGCGACCCTCGTGACGCTCGACCAGGCCGACGTGGTCGTGGTCGTCGGTTCGGCCGACCCGGTCGGGCTCCAGCGTCTGGTCCGAGGGCTCGGCACCCTGCGTGAGCTCGTCCCCGCGACGGAGACCCGGGTCGTGGTCAACCGGCTGCGGCGATCCGTCGTCGGGGCCGAGCCGGGTCGTCAGGTCCGCGACGCCCTCGAGCGCTACGCGGGGGTGGGGCGCGTCGTCCTCGTGCCCGAGGACCGGCCGGCCCTCGACGAGGCGCTGCTCACCGGGCGCACGCTCCGCGAGAGCGCCCCGTCGTCGCCGGCGCTGGCGGCCCTGTCGGCGCTTGCCGCCGAGCTCGTCGGACACGAGGTGCCGGTCCGTGGCCGTCGACGTCGGCGCACCCCCGCCCGTTGACGGCGCAGCGCGGCCCGCTGACGGCGAGCCGCCCCGGCTGACGTACCAGGCGCTGCCACGGCGGTGCAGCCTGTCGGCGGCTCACCGGGCCTGTTGCCGGCGATCTTGAGGCGTTGGCTGCAGCGATGGGCGCGGCAAGGTCGCACGTTGCCCACACCGCCTCGCGACCTTGAGGCGTTGCTGCACTCGTGGGCACGGCAACGTCGCAGGATGCTCGTACCGCCTCGCGATCCTGATGCGTTGCTGCACTCGTGGGCACGGCCACGTCGCAGGCTCGCCGTACGCCGTGACCCCGAGGTTCGACGGGGCTGTCCTGGCTTGCACCCGTGAGCACGGGCAGCATGTCCCAGACGCCGCCAAGAAGTGGTCAGCGATCATGAGACGCCCGTGTCGGTGCTCGTGGCTTGACCGGCCCCGGGCAGATCGCGACGGCCCTCGACCGGGCTGCGTGACGACCAACTGAGCGGGCACATCGAGCGGGCACATCGAGCGGGCACATCGATCGGGCACATCGATCGGGCACATCGAGGTGGAGTGGCGCGCAGCTGTCTCATGATCGGGTCCGCCATCGGCGATCTTGAAACGTTACCGCAGCGATGGGCACAGCAACGTCGCAGGTTGCCCGCACCGCTTCGCGATCATGATGCGTAGGCGCACCAGTGGGAACAACGACGGCACAAGATCGCGGGTCGCCCGACGATCATGAGTGCCTGGGAGTGCGGATGACGAGCACCGCGACGTCGCAAGATCACCGACTCGCACCTGATCATGAGGCGTTGCTCCCGCCGGTGGAGCGAGACGTCGACCCGGCGACCACGGACCTTCACCTGCGCGAGCCGACCAACTCCGGCGGGGCCGGTGGGCGACCCGGCGATGACAATCGCGCGTCGGGACCGTCGTACCGTGGGAAAGCCGCCCCCGACCCGGCAGGTCCGCCATGACGACAGTCGCTCAACGTCCATCGGGGCTCGAGGGAGCTCGCTTCCTCCAGGCCGCCAGCTCGGGCGACGCCGGCGCGTTCGCGCTCCTGACCGAGCAGTACCGTCGGGAGCTGCACGTGCACTGCTACCGGATGGTCGCCTCCTTCGAGGACGCCCAGGACCTCACGCAGGAGGTGTTCCTGCGGGCCTGGCGCCGGCGCAGCACCTTCGAGGGCCGCTCGACGCTGCGGGCGTGGCTGTACCGGATCGCG
Source organism: Jiangellales bacterium (assembly GCA_035462375.1). Lineage (GTDB taxonomy): Bacteria > Actinomycetota > Actinomycetes > Jiangellales > Jiangellaceae > DASTQL01. The sequence goes on along the minus strand of DATHUJ010000238.1, from coordinate 22,601 downwards.
ACCAACGCCTGCCTGGACTTCCTCGGGCGCCGGCCAGACCGGGTGCCCGTCGCGTCCTCCGGTGGAGACGGAGCACCCGCCGACGTCCGGTACCTGCAGCCCTACCCCGACCGGCTGCTCGACGAGGTCACCGCTGGGAGTCAGGACGAACCCGCGGACGCGGTCGTCGCCAAGGAGACGATCGAGCTGGCCTTCATCGTGGCCGTCCAGCACCTTCCTCCGAAGCAGCGGGCCGCGCTGATCCTGCGAGACGTCCTGGGCTGGACGGCGCGACAGACCGCGGCGACCCTGGACACGACCGTCCCCGCCGCGAACAGCGCCCTGCAGCGCGCCCGGGCGACGATGCGCCAGCAGCTGCCGGACCGTCGACTGGACTGGCGGGCAACGTCCCGGCAGGAGCTGAGCGACCAGCAGCGGACCTTGCTGCAGCGGTACATGGACGCGCACGTGGACGGCGATCCCCGGGCGCTCGCGGCCCTGCTGCGGGAGGACCTGCGCTTCGCCATGCCACCCGAGCCGGGAACCTGGGTCGGGCGTGCCGGCATCGTGGCGGACTGGGTCGGCGGCGGCTTCGGGGCCGCGTCGTTCGGCCGCTGGCGCTGCCGGCTGACCTGGGCCAACAGGCAGCCTGCGGTCGCCTCGTACTTGCGACGCCCCGGCGACACGGAGTTCCACGCCTTCGCGGTCGACGTGCTGACCGTCCAGGACGGGCTGGTCAGCGAGATCACGGCCTTCCCGTGGAGCGCCTGCGAGGCCTTCGGCCTGCCGGCGACACTCGATCCGGCCCTCTGATCGCCGGCCACGTGACGACGGCGGGCTCAGCCGGCGAACAGGAGCAGCAGGCCGCCGACGGTGTAGAGGACCATCACCGCGAGCAGCGGCAGCTGGCCGAGCAGGGCCGCGCGTCGCGGGAACAGCCGCACCGACCGGTCGTGGGCGGACACGATGCCGAGCACGTGGCCGGCCACCACCGCGGAGACCTGCAGCGTGGCGACGAGCGTGGGCTGGTTGGCCAGGCTCCGGTCGACCAGCCGGTCCCCGGTGCCCAGCCAGTCCGCCCCCGTCCCCAGCGGGTCCGAGAGCAGGATCAGGGTGTTCTGGCCCTCGAGCACGAGCAGGGTCAGGTAGTGGGCGACGACGTAGCCCACCACGATCGGTACCACCGAGTGCGCGAAGAGGTCCGGCAGGCCACGTCCCGGGGTGCCCGCCAGCACCCCGGCCAGCCGGGTGGCGACGGCGTAGGTGACCGCCACCGCCCCGATCCACAGCGACAGGCCCAGCGTTCCCGCCACCAGGGGCTGCAGCGGCAGCTCCTGGACCCACCGAGCCCACCAGGGCGCGTGGGCCGCGCTGTCGTAGGCGGTCGACCCCAGGAGCACCACCACGACGGCGGCCAGCCCCGGCCGTACGGGAGTGGAGTCGAGGTTCTCCAGAGGTCGGCGGGCCACCAGCGCGCCGTCGTCCCGCCGGGCCACCCAGGACAGCCGGGCCACCAGTCCGGAGTAGACCTCGAAGGGGTCGGCGGCGTCGAACCAGCGCGAGCCGAACAGGGTGGCACCGAGGAGCATCACGGCGGCGAGCCCGGCGAACCACAGCCGCAGGACCGGCAGCGTGGCCTGGTCCGGCGCCACCAGCTCGAGCCAGACGAAGGCGAACAGGCCGACCGCGCCCGGCCAGACCCCCACCCGGGCGGGGAACGGCAGCAACCCCTCCCCGGGGTTGATCCGCAGGGCCCGGCAGGCCAGCAGGTGCACGGTGCGCAGCGGGTTGACCAGCTTCCAGACCGGGCCCGCCAGCAGCGAGGCCGGCACCAGCCCCACCCACAGCAGGACGTAGACGACCCCGGCGGTGGGGTTCGTCGCCAGGTCCGGGCCGAAGAGCGCAGCGACCAGCACGTACGCCGTCACCGCCAGGCCCAGCGACCTCAGCAGCCAACGGAACAGAGGGGCGTCGGCGACCCCGGCCAGCCACGCGGGGAGTGGACGCCCCGCGGGTTCACCGCGGTACCGCGGCTCGCGCCAGGCCAGCGCCAGCACGGCGAACGACACGAGCAGGGCGACGGCCGCCCCGCCCACGGCGAGCCCGAACGGGATCGGCAAGTCCTGGCGCCCGCCGACGCCGTGGGCCAGCACGGCGGTGCTCATCGGGCGGTGATCTGCACGAGCATCAGGTGGGTGTCGTGGGTTTCCACGTCGTAGACGCCAGGCTCCGGAGGGACGAACTCCAGGACCGTGGGCCGACCGGCCACCAGGGGCTGCTCGAGGTCGACACCGTGCACGTGCAGCTCGTCGTCGGTGTCACTGGTCACGACGAGTCGGACCGGGGTGCCGACCTCGATGTCCACGCGGCTCTGCGGCGTGCTGACCGAGCCGTCCGACACGGTGACCTCGACGACCGTGGCCCCGTCGTCGGCCTCCGTCGGTTCGTCGGTGGCCGGCTCCGTGGGCTCGCCCGGGCTCGTGACCTCCGCGGTGGGCGACGCCTCCTCCGCCTGGGCCGGGCCGGTGGAGATGACGGTCGGCTCGTCGGCGGTGCCGCCGCAGCCCGTGGCCAGCGCCGCCGCGGCGACGAGGGCCGTGGCCAGCTCGAGGGTGCGTCGGCGGGGGCTGGCGGGCATGCGCGGCGACCTCCACGGGGCGGGGACGAGGGCTCGATCGTGTCACGCGAGGCGAACCGGCCGGTCGGGGCGCCGATGGTCCCGTGGCCCGGGCTCACCCCGACAACGCGTGCCAGGATGGCCGGGTGCCCGAGCGACTCAGCCCCCTGGACGTGTCCTTCCTCTACCTCGAGGACAGCGACACCCCCATGCACGTCGGCAGCGTGGCGGTGTTCCGGGTACCCGACGGAGGGTTCGACTACGACCGGCTGGTGTCGCTGATCCGCGACCGGATCGCCTTCGTGCCGCGGTACCGGCAGCGCGTGCGGTCGGTCCCCGCCCGACTGGCCAACCCGGTGTGGGTCGACGACCAGGACTTCGACATCACCTACCACGTACGGCGGTCCGCACTGCCCCGACCCGGAACCGACGCGCAGCTGCGCGAGCTGGTGGCCCGCATCATGAGCCGCCCGCTGGACCGGGCCCGGCCCCTGTGGGAGATGTACCTCGTCGAGGGTCTCGAGGACGGACGCTTCGCGGTGCTGTCCAAGACCCATCACGCCGTCGTCGACGGCACCGCCGCGGTCGACATCGCCCAGGTCATCCTGGACGAGTCGCCCGAGCCGCGCGAGACCCCGCCGGACACCTGGCGCCCGGCCCGGGGGCCGAGCTCGGTGGAGCTCGTGGTCGGGGCCGTCGCCGACGCGGCGCGGCGGCCGACCGGGGTGGTCGACACGGTGCGCGCGGGGCTCGCCGACGTCAGCCACACCGCGACACGGGCGGTGGGGGCCCTCGGCGGCCTCGCCTCGGCGGTACGCGTCGCGGCGAGCCGGGCGCCGCACAGCCCGCTGAACGCGCCGATCGGGTCGCAGCGCCGCTACGCCATGGCCGACACGCTGCTCGACGACTACCGCCGGATCCGGTCCGCCCATGGGGGCACCGTCAACGACGTCGTGCTCGCCGTCGTCGCCGGAGCCCTGCGCGCCTGGCTGCTCACGCGCGGCGAGTCGGTACGTCCATCGACGGCCGTCCGGGCGATGGTCCCCGTCAGCGTTCGCACGTCCGACGAGGAGGGGGTCGTGGGCAACCGCGTCTCCTCCTACCTCGTCGACCTGCCAGTCGGCGAGCCCAGCCCGGTGGTGCGCCTGCATCGCGTCTCGTACGCGATGAAGGCCCACAAGGAGGGCGGCCAGGCGGTCGGCGCCGAGGCCCTGGTGGGCATCGCCGGCTTCGCGCCCCCGACGCTGCACGCCCTCGGTGCGCGGGTGGCCTCCGGGCTCTCCCGCCGCGTCTACAACCTCGTGGTCACCAACGTCCCCGGTCCGCAGGTGCCGCTGTACGCGGGCGGGGCGCGGCTGCTGGCCGCCTACCCGGTCGTCCCGCTGGCGCAGGGGCAGGCGCTCTCGGTCGGGCTCACCTCGTACGACGGGGGCGTGTTCTACGGCCTCAACGCGGACCGCGACGCGATGCCCGACGTCGACGTGCTCGCGCAGTGCCTGGTCGACGCGGTGGACGAGCTCAGCGACACCGTGGCGACTCCGAGAGCGCGCAAACCCAAGCGACGCAACGCCTGAACGACCCTCAACGCCTGCACGCGGCGCCTGGATAGATCACAATGGGGGCATGAGCCCCCGTCGCGCCGAGGCCCGGCCCCGGAGGGGACTGGTCCTCGGCGGAGGCGGGGTCCTCGGGGGCGCGTGGGCGGTGGGTGCGCTGACGGCGATCGAGGAGCACACCGGGCTCGACCTGCGGGAGTTCGACCACGTCGTCGGGACGTCGGCCGGCTCGGTCCTGGCGGCGCTGCTGGGAGCCGGGATCAGTCCCGGGCAGCTGCGCGACCACCAGCGCGGCCTGCCCATCGGGGAGGGGCCCCTGGCAGGGTTCCCGTGGGACTACGACCGGGCCACGGGTGGCTCGCGGCCCTCCCTGCCGCGTCCGGGGCTGGGGTCGGCGGCCATGGTCGCCCGCAATGTCACGCGGTTGCGCCGGATGCCCCCCACAGCCGTGTTGTCGGCGCTCCTGCCGCGGGGCCGGGGGTCGCTGGCGCGGGTCGGCCACCTGGTCGAGGCCGTGTCGCCACCCGGCGAGTGGTCCGCGCACCCCGGCACCTGGGTCGTGGCCATGGACTACGAGAGCGGTCGCCGCGTGCCCTTCGGTCGACCCGGCGAGCCCGAGGCATCGCTGGCCGAGGCCGTGATGGCCTCGTGCTCCATCCCCGCCTGGTACGTGCCCGTGAGCATCGGCGGCCGCCGCTACGTCGACGGCGGCGCCTGCTCGGCCACCTCCGTCGACCTGCTCGCGGGCCTCGACCTGGACGAGGTGTACGTGGTGGCGCCGATGGTCTCGTTCGAGCTCGACCACCCCCGGACGCTGCTCACGCTGCTGGAACGGCGGTGGCGCCACCAGGTGACCCGACGCTGCCTGCACGAGGTCGCCAAGCTCCGGGTGGAGGGGACCAAGGTGACGATCCTCGGACCCGGCTCCGAGGACCTCGAGGGCATGGGCCACAACGTCATGGACGTCGCGCGCCGGGTCAATGTGCTCGAGACCTCGCTGCGCACGACGACCGCGGCGCTGGAGGCCGCCGACCAGCGCGCGGCCGGCGAGGAGGACGGGGACGAGGCGGCGGAGGCCGGGACGGCGGGCCTGGCGGACGTCGGCTGATGCGCGTCTACATCCCCGCGACGCTCGGGCTGCTGGCGACCGCGCACGCCACCGGTGACCTCTCGGGCCTCGGTCCGTCCGCGCACGCCGTCACGCCGGCCCTGCGCGAGTCGTACGCCGAAGGCGACCTCGAGGAGCTGGAGTACGCCGCCCTCACGGCCGCGGCCCGGGACTCGCTCCGCCTGCTCGCCGACGACCCCTCCGCCCCGCGTCGGCGGGTGGTCCTGGCCGTCGACGTCCCCGCGGCCGCCGTCGTGGCCGACGCTGCCCTCGGCCGGTCGGGTGTCCGCCTCGCCGGCGCGCTTCCGGTGTCGTGGCTGGCCGCCGCCCACGTCGACGACCTGGACGCCGTGGGCACCGTGAGCGGCGCGGTGGACGCGCTCCCGGCGGCCGATGCCGGCGACGACGACGCCGCCTTCACGGTGGACGAGGCCGAGGGCTTCGAGCTGCTGTGGTTCGCGGTGCAGGAGCTGCCCGACCTGCTGCGCTGACCGTCCGCCGGCGGCCTCCCGGAGCCCGACCGGGCGTGACACGATGAGACTCGTTCTCGCCGACGCCGCCGACGACGAGGAGTCAGCCATGGACGCCGTCACCACCGTCCCCACGCCGGTCAACGAGCCCGTGCTCAGCTACGCCCCCGGCACGCCGGAGCGCGCTGAGGTCGAGGTCAGGCTGGCCGAGATGGCCGCCGAGCGGGTCGAGCTGACCATGACCGTCGGTGGGGACCAGAAGCTCGGTGGCGGACCCGAGATCGACGTCGTGCAGCCGCACTCGCGTCGGCACGTGCTGGGCACCATGCGCGGTGCCACGCAGGACGACGCGCGCGCCGCGGTCGAGGCCGCCCGTGAGGCCGCTCCGGCCTGGCAGGCGCTCTCGTACGACGACCGTGCGGCGGTCTTCCTCAAGGCCGCGGAGCTGCTGGCAGGGCCCTGGCGGCAGACGCTCAACGCGGCGACGATGCTGGGCCAGTCCAAGACCGTCGCGCAGGCCGAGATCGACTCGGCGTGCGAGCTGATCGACTTCTGGCGGTTCAACGTCCACTTCGGGCGGCAGATCCTCGAGGACCAGCCGATGGCCAACAGCGAGGGGACCTGGAACCGCACCGACCACCGGCCGCTCGAGGGCTTCGTCTACGCGATCACCCCGTTCAACTTCACCGCGATCGGCGGAAACCTGCCGACCGCCCCCGCCCTGATGGGCAACGTGGTGATCTGGAAGCCCAGCCCGACCCAGATGCTCTCGGCCCACTGGACGATGCGGCTGCTCGAGGCCGCCGGCCTTCCTCCCGGGGTCGTCAACCTGGTCACCGGCGACGGCATCGCCGTCTCCGACGTCGCCCTGGCCCACCCTGACCTCGCCGGCATCCACTTCACCGGCTCCACGGCGACCTTCCATCGGCTGTGGCGGACGGTCGGCGAGAACATCTCCACCTACCGCTCCTACCCCCGGATCGTCGGCGAGACCGGCGGAAAGGACTTCATCGTCGCCCACCCCTCGGCCGACGTCGACGTGCTCCGTACGGCGATGGTGCGCGGTGCGTTCGAGTACCAGGGCCAGAAGTGCTCGGCCGCCTCCCGCGCCTACGTGCCGCGCAGCCTCTGGCAGCGAATGCGTGACGACCTGGTCTCGCTCACCGAGTCGCTCCCGATGGGCCCGGTCACCGACCTGTCCAACTTCATGGGCGCGGTCATCGACGACCGGGCCTTCGCCAAGCACCGGGCCGCACTCGAGCGGGCGTCGGACGACCCGACGGTCGAGGTCGTGGCCGGCGGGACGTGCGACGACTCCGATGGCTGGTTCGTCCGGCCCACGGTGGTCGAGAGCAGCGATCCGGAGAACGAGATCTTCACCACGGAGTACTTCGGGCCGATCCTCGGCGTCCACGTCTACGACGACGGCGACTACGACCGGATGCTCGCGCAGATGGAGTCGGTGGCCCCGTACGGCCTGACCGGGGCGATCATCGCGCAGGACCGGCACGCGATCGCCGAGGCGACCTGGGCGCTGCGCTTCGCGGCGGGCAACTTCTACGTCAACGACAAGCCCACGGGAGCGGTCGTCGGCCAGCAGCCCTTCGGCGGTGCCAGGGCCAGTGGCACCAACGACAAGGCCGGCGCGCCGCAGAACCTGCTGCGCTGGACCAGCGCCCGGTCGATCAAGGAGACCTTCGACCCGCCGACGAGCCACGTCTACCCGCACATGGGGTGAGCCGGGCCGGGAGCCTCCACCGTCCGGCTCAGCGGCGTTCGGCCAGCCAGCCGCGGCCCACCTCCGCCTCCTTGCGCGCGGCCAGCATGACGGCCTCGGCGACGGCCTTCTCGACCTTGCCGCCGAGGAACGGGATGCTCGCCTTGACGTGCGCGTCGAGCACCTCGACCGCGTGCCCGCCCGGAGCCGGTTCCAGGCTGAGCGTCCCGCTCATCGACACGGGTGCACCGGAGATCTTGGCGGTGAACGTCCCCTTGCGGGTGCCGTCCTGGGCCGGTTCCCAGACGTCGATCTGGTCGATGTCCACGGTGTCGCCGACGAAGCGGCGCACGTAGTCGGGCACGCGGGGCGGCATGACCCGGCGGAGCTCCACGGTCACCCTGTGGCCGTCGTCGGTGATGTCGACGGCGTACGAGATGGCGCCGGTGGCCCTGGCCTTGCGGGCGACGAACTCGTCGTCGGTGAGCATGGCGAAGACCTGGTCCGGCGGGGCGTCGTAGGTCAGCTCGGTGCGCACGTGCATCACCGCATCGTGGCAGAAGGCACCGCTCCCGGCGCACGGGGGCGAGCAGGCGTGTGCCCGTACCCTGCCTGCTGTGACCACTGACACGAGCGCCCGGCACACGCCGCCGTCGGCGCACTTCGGCGAGGACGGCGCGCGGCTGACGTACAGCAGCTACCTGCGGCTGGAGGCCCTGCTCGACCAGCAGCACCTGGAGTCCGACCCACCCGCCCACGACGAGCTGCTGTTCATCACCATCCACCAGGTCTACGAGCTGTGGTTCAAGCAGCTCCTGCACGAGGTGGAGGCGGCCCGGGCGGCGATGCTCGAGGGGCACCTGTGGTGGGCCCGCCACCTGCTGGCCCGGGTGGACGAGATCGAACGCATCCTGATCGAGCAGGTGTCGGTGCTCGAGACCATGACGCCGCAGGACTTCCTGCAGTTCCGCGAGCGGCTCGCCCCGGCCAGCGGCTTCCAGTCCGTCCAGTTCCGCGAGCTCGAGTTCGTGTCCGGCGCCAAGGACCCCGGATTCCTCCAGCGGTTCCGCGCCCTGACCGTGGACGAGCGGGCCCGGCTCGAGCGTCGGCTCGAGGAGCCCACGCTGTGGGACGCCTTCCTCTCCGTTCTCCGGGCCCAGGACCTGCCGGCCGACGGTGACGAGCAGGTCCGCGAGTCCCTGCGCCGGGCCGCTCACGACCGGGCCCGCTACGGCGACGTGTGGGAGCTCGCCGAGGCCCTTCTCGGGCACGACGAGCGCGCCGCGCAGTGGCGAGCCCGGCACGTCACGATGGTCGAACGGATGATCGGGACCAAGACCGGTACGGGTGGTTCGTCCGGCGCGACCTACCTCCGCAGCCGGCTGGGGCTGCACTATTACCCGGTGCTCTGGGAGCTGCGGTCCTGGCTGTGAACGGGCGCTCGGCCTGCCGGGACGTCGGCGTCAAGGACTAGGGTCAGCAGCGTCCGTACAACGCCGTGCGACGCGCCCAGGGGACTGCCATGCATCACCGGCTCGACGAGGCGAAGTCAGACCTGCTGACCAAGGCCGCTGCTGTGGCCGGCCGGGGCCACGAGGAGGAGGAGGCCTTCCTCCGCCGCTACTACCGGCACGTCGCGCCCGAGGACCTGGTCGACCGCGACCCGGTCGACGTGTACGGGGCGGCGGCATCGCACCGCGCCACGGCGTCCGTGCGCCCCCAGGGGACGGCTGTCGTGCACGTCTACACGCCGGCCGTCGAGGAGCACGGCTGGTCGACCGGACACACGGTCGTCGAGGTGGTCACCGACGACATGCCCTTCCTGGTCGACTCCGTGACCATGGCCCTCTCGCACCAGGGGCGGTCGCTGCACCTGGTGGTGCACCCGCAGATGGTGGTGGAGCGCGACGTCGCCGGCCGGCTCGTCACCGTCCACGGGGCGGTGGACTCCGAGCGCGACGTCCAGCTCGAGGACGCGGTGGTCGAGTCGTGGATGCACATCGAGATCGACCGCGAGACCGACCCCGACGACGTCGAGGCCATCGAGACGCAACTGCAGAACGTCCTTCGCGACGTCCGCGAGGCGGTCGAGGACTGGCAGAAGATGACCCGCCGGGCGGTCGACGTCGCCGACGAGCTGGCCCGGGTCCACCTACCGGTCAGCGACGACGAGGTGTCCGAGGCCGAGGAGCTGCTGCGCTGGCTGGCGGACGACCACTTCACCTTCCTCGGTTACCGGGAGTACATGCTCGACACCGTCGACGGCGACGACGTGCTCAGGGCGGTGACGGGGTCCGGGCTGGGGATCCTCCGGGCCGACCAGGACATGTCCGGCTCGTTCGCGAAGCTCCCGCCCCGGGTGCGGGCCCGGGCCCGTGACAAGCGGGTGCTGGTGCTCACCAAGGCCAACTCGCGCTCGACCGTCCACCGGCCGGCCTACCTCGACTACGTCGGCGTCAAGATCTTCGACGCCGACGGCGAGGTCGTGGGGGAGCGCCGCTTCCTCGGCCTGCTGACCAGCGCCGCCTACAACGAGAGCGTCCTGCGCATCCCGGTGCTGCGCCGACGGGCGCAGGAGGTGCTCGCGCGCAGCGGGTTCACGCCGACCAGCCACTCCGGCAAGGACCTGCTCCAGCTGCTGGAGACCTATCCCCGCGACGAGCTCCTCCAGACCACGGCGGAGGAGCTTCTGCCGACGGCCCTTGCGGTCCTCCACCTGCAGGAGCGGCGCCAGCTCCGCCTCTTCGTCCGCCCCGACGCGTACGGTCGGTTCCTGTCCTGCCTCGTCTACCTGCCCCGCGACCGCTACAACACCGACGTCCGCCTGCGCATGCAGCAGATCCTGCTTGACGCCTGTGGCGGCGAGACCGTCGACTACACCGCGCGGATCGGCGAGTCGGTGCTCGCCCGCCTGCACTTCGTCATCCGCATGCCCAGCGGCCAGGTGCTCCCCGACCTGAACGTCCCGGAGATCGAGCAGCGGCTCGGCGCCGCCACTCGCAGCTGGGAGGACGACTTCGGCGACGCGCTGGTCGAGCAGGCGGGCGAGGAGGAGGCCGCCCGGCTGCTGCGCCGCTACGCGAACGCCTGGCCGGAGGCGTACAAGGAGGACTTCCCCGCCCGGACGGCCGTGGCGGACCTGCGGCGTCTCGAGACCCTCCCCGACGAGGACGGGCTGGGGATGAATCTCTACCGGCCGATCGGCGGCGACCCCTCGGAGCGGCGCTTCAAGCTCTACCGGACCGGCACGCCGCTGTCGCTGACCCAGGTCCTGCCGATCCTGTCCCGGATGGGCGTCGAGGTCATCGACGAGCGGCCCTACGACGTGCTGCGCACCGACGGCCGGTCCCTCTACATCTACGACTTCGGGCTGCGCCACCCGCAGATCGCCTCCGCCCCGGGCGAGCAGCTCAAGGAGCGCTTCCAGGAAGCGTTCGCGGCCGTGTGGCGCGGCGCCGCCGAGAGCGACGGCTTCAACGCCCTGGTCATGCGGGCCGGGCTCACCTGGCGGCAGGCGACGGTCCTGCGCGCCTACGCCAAGTACCTCCGCCAGGCGGGGACCAACTTCAGCCAGGGTTACCTGGAGCAGTCGCTGGCTGCCCACGTGAAGATCGCCCGGCTCCTGGTCGACCTGTTCGAGGCGCGGTTCGACCCGGGTCGCTTCCGCGACGACCCGGACGCGCGGTCGGCCGCCGAGGAGGAGATCGTCGAACACGTCCAGCACGAGCTCGACGAGGTCGCCTCCCTGGACCAGGACAAGATCCTCCGGTCGTTCCTCGCGCTGGTCCGCGCCACCCTGCGGACCAACCTCTACCGGGTCGACGAGCAGGGCGAGCTCCGCCCGTACCTCTCCTTCAAGCTCGACTCCGCCGAGATCCCGGACCTGCCGGCGCCGCGGCCGCACGTGGAGGTCTGGGTCTACTCGCCTCGGGTCGAAGGCGTGCACCTGCGCTTCGGCCGGGTCGCCCGCGGCGGGCTGCGCTGGTCGGACCGCCGGGAGGACTTCCGGACCGAGATCCTCGGGCTGGTCAAGGCGCAGGCGGTCAAGAACTCGGTGATCGTGCCGGTCGGAGCCAAGGGCGGCTTCGTCGGAAAGCGGCTGCCCGATCCATCCGCCGGGCCCGACGCGCGCGAGGCGTGGTGGGCCGAGGGCATCGAGTGCTACAAGACCTTCATCAGCGGGTTGCTCGACATCACCGACAACCGCTCGGCCGACCGCACGATCGTGCCGCCCGAGCTGGTCGTCCGGCACGACGACGACGACCCGTACCTCGTCGTGGCGGCCGACAAGGGGACGGCGACCTTCTCCGACATCGCCAACGGCGTGTCCGCCGAGTACGGCTTCTGGCTCGGCGACGCGTTCGCCTCGGGTGGTTCGGCGGGCTACGACCACAAGACCATGGGCATCACCGCGCGCGGCGCCTGGGAGTCGGTGAAGCGACACTTCCGCGAGATGGGGCGCGACTGCCAGTCCGAGGACTTCACCGTGGTGGGCGTCGGGGACATGTCCGGCGACGTCTTCGGCAACGGGATGCTGCTCTCCACGCACATCCGGCTGATCGGCGCCTTCGACCACCGGCACATCTTCCTCGACCCCGACCCGGACGCGAGCGCCTCGTGGGAGGAGCGCAAGCGGCTGTTCGACCTGCCCCGCTCGACCTGGGCCGACTACGACCGCGACCTGATCTCCGAGGGCGGCGGGGTCCATCCCCGTACGGCGAAGTCGATCCAGCTGACCCCACAGGTGCGCCGGTCCCTCGGGCTCGACGACTCGGTGACGGCGCTGCCGCCCAACGACCTGATGAAGGCGGTCCTGCAGGCGCCGGTCGACCTGCTGTGGAACGGCGGGATCGGGACGTACGTCAAGGCGAGCACCGAGACCCACGCCGACGTCGGCGACAAGGCCAACGACGCGATCCGGGTGAACGGGGCCGACCTGCGCTGCAAGGCGGTGGGTGAAGGCGGCAACCTCGGCCTGACCCAGCGCGGCCGGATCGAGTACGCCGTCGGCGGCGGGCGGGTGAACACCGACGCGATCGACAACTCGGCCGGGGTGGACACCTCGGACCACGAGGTCAACATCAAGATCCTGCTGGACACGGTGGTGCGCGAGGGCGACCTCACAGAGAAGCAGCGCAACGAGCTGTTGGCGAGCATGACCGACGAGGTCGCAGGGCTCGTGCTGTCGCACAACTACGATCAGAACGTCGCCCTGGCCTCGTCCGCGGCGCAGTCGTCGAGCCTGCTGCACGTGCACCGCTCGTACATCGCGACGATGGAGTCGAAGGGGCTGCTCGACCGAGCGCTGGAGGCCTTGCCGACGGAACGCCAGATGAACGAGCGGGCGCAGCACAAACTGGGGCTCACGCCGCCGGAGATGTCAGTGCTCCTCGCCTACACCAAGAACACGCTCTACGACCGGCTGATCGGCACGTCGATGCCCGACGACCCCTTCCTGCGGGGCGAGCTGCATGCATACTTCCCGTCGGCGCTGCAGGACCGGTACCCGTTCGAGATCGACGAACACCCACTGCGCCGGGAGATCATCACGACCCGGCTGGTCAACAACATGGTCAACAACGCCGGGACGACGTTCGAGTTCCGGCTGTCCATGGAGACGGGTGCCGACCTGGAGGACCTCGCCCGGGCGCACACGGTGGCGCGGGTCGTCTTCGACATGCAGGAGCTGTGGGCTGCTGTGCGCGAGCTGGACAACGAGGTCGCCAGCGACGTCCAGGTGCGGATGCGGCTGGAGGGTCGCACCATCACCGAGCGGGCGACGCGGTGGCTGGTCGTCAACCGCCGGCCGCCGATCGACATCGCCTGGCAGATCCAGTTCTTCGACGAGCCCGTGTCGTGGCTGCTGGAGCACCTGCCCGAGGTGCTCACCGGGCGCGAGGCCGACCTCTTCGAGCAGCGCTACACCGACCTGGTCACGAAGGGCGTGCCCGACGGGCTGGCTCGCCGGGTGGCGTGCCTGCCGCCCGCCTACTCCAGCCTCGGGATCGTGGAGAACTCGCGGGCCGCGGGCACGGAGCTGGCGGAGGTCGCCCGGGTGCACTTCACGCTGGGCGAGCACCTGCAGCTGGGTCGGCTGCTGGAGCGGATCGTGGCGCTGCCCCGGGCCGACCGGTGGCAGACCATGGCACGGGCGGCCCTGCGCGACGACCTGCACGCGCTGCAGGCGGCGATCACCGCCCAGGTGCTCCAGCACACCGAGGAAGGCGGCGACGCCGAGGCCCGGGTGGAGGAGTGGAAGGGGCAGGACTCCGTCGTCGTCTCCCGGGCCTGCCAGACGCTCGGGGAGATCGTGGACTCCGACTCCTTCGACCTGGCCCGCCTCTCGGTGGGGCTGCGGGTGGTGCGGGCGCTGCTGCGCAACGAGCAGGTGGCCGAGCAGTCCGCCTGACTCCCCCCACCACCGCCGCCACCCCCCAACTCGCACCCGCCCACGCCACCACGCCGCTGCGGTGATCATGGAAGGATCGCCCTTTCGAGGCGCACCAGAGGGCGATCCATCCATGATCACCGTTGGATGAGGGCCTGCAGGGGTTGACCGCGACCGATCGGCGAGCCGGCGGGCCGGCGGGTGGGGTGTGGCCGCGGGCTCGGTCCCTGGCCGTCGGTTGTCCACAGGTCCGTAGCGGGAAGCTCACCCGGTATCCCGGCCGCCCTAGGGTCGAGCTGGCGCCTCAGCTCCGGCGTCGCCCACCCCTCACCTCGAGGAGGCATCGCATGGCCGGGATCAAGGTCACCCCGGAGCAGCTCCAGCAGCTCTCCGGCAGCGTCGCCCGTGGCTCGTCCGACATCGACGCCACGCTCGGCTCCCTCCGCTCGCAGATCGCGCCGCTGGTCGGTGGCGACTGGGCCGGTCAGGCGTCGGTCCAGTTCTCTGCGTTGTGGGAGCAGTGGCAGCAGAACGCCCGCGGCCTCGCCGACGCCCTCGCCGGTATCAGCGCGTTGCTCGGCCAGGCGGGTGCTTCGTACGCCCAGGCCGAGCAGCAGATCGCGTCGTCGTTCCGAGGCTGAGCGTCCGGCTCATTCACATCGCGCGGTCCTCCGACGTTGCGACCTCCACGGACGTTAGGACGTCGCATGATCGGGCGGTGCGGCCGGTACGCGCCGATGTTGCCGCACCGATCGCTGTCGGCACGTCGCACGATCGGGCGTGTGCAGGCCGGCCCGGGTCAGCGCGACGCCGTGAGCTTGAGAAGCGGGACCTGGATTGCGGTGACCGCACCGCGCAGGACCAGGACGCCGCGTCCCCGGGGCCCCGGGACGGCCAGGCTCCGTGGGAGCCGGACCCCGACCAGGTCGCCGTCGAGCGGCCCCTCCGGCGAGAGGAGCAGCCCCGTGCGCTCCCTGCGTGCCTCGGCCACCACGCCGCGGAGTCCGGCTTGGAGCTCTGTCGTCTCACCGGCCAGGACCAAGGCCCGGTCCCTGTCCCGGCAGCTCCTCAGATAGGCAGCCAACGCACTGCCGAGGGCACCCTCGACCAGGAGCTCGGCATCGTCCACCAGCACGACGAGCGGCTCCGGCGTAGCAGCGGCCGCCACCTCGAGCCGGGCCTCGTCGCCTGTGCGCCCCGTCAGCACGCAACGGACCCCCGTACGGCCCTCCAGGTGCGTCAGCAGGGTGCGCCGCGGCGCGACGAGGAGGACGTGCGCCCCAGCGTCCAGCAGCGACCCGGCCATGACCGCCAGCGCGGTAGACCGTCCCGACCTCGGTGGGCCCCCGATGACGAACGCTGGTCCCGACTGCGCCCCGAGATCGACCCCGATGGGGGTGGCCTCGTCTCCCCCGATCCCGACCAGGGCCCACAGACCCGAGGCGGACGTCCGGCCCTGGACGAGGGATCTCGAGTAGGCGACCCGGTCAGGGAGCGCCACGACCCGGAACGGGCGTCGGTGCGGTGGCTCAGCGGAGTCGCGGGCGGTGGCGGCGGCGGCGACCTCCCGGAGTCGGGCCACGTCCCCCCGTCCCGACCCGTCGTCGCCCGGGAGGGCCAGCTGTGCCTCCAGCCCGGAAGGTGCGAGGACGGCGCGCCCGGGCACCTGGCGCTCCGGCAGGTCGCGGATCTGGAGGCCGGCGAGGGCGGCGTCGGTCCGGTCGGGCATCGGCAGCACGAGGGTGTCCGCGACGAGCGACGCCACCCGCCCGACCAGGACGCTGCGGTCCCCGGTCACGACCATCCCCAGGCCGACGCCAGGACCGTCCCGCAGCAGGCCGACGACGGCATCGGTGAGCCGGCTCCCGTCGACGTCGTCCAGAGCGGCGAGGAAGCCTTCCCAGCGGTCGAGCAGCACGAGGAGGTGGGGAAGCCGCTCCGCCGGCTCGGCGTCGGACCGCCGCTCGGCCGGTTCGGAGACGCCCGCTCGTGCCGGGAGCGCCTGTCGCCGGCGGACCTCGCCACCGAGGCGGTCGAGCAGGCGGGCCACCCGCTCGACCTGATCGCCGGTGACCACGGCCCCGCAGTGGGGGAGCGCGGCCAGGGGGAGCAGTGCGCCGTTGCCGCAGTCGATCCCGTACACGTGCACGTCGGCGGTCGAGCAGTGCTCGCCCACCTGGACGGCCAACGTCCGCAGGAGCGTGGACCGTCCCGATCGCGGCCCGCCAGCCACGACGAGGTGCCCGCCGTCCTGCAGGTCGAGCGCCAGCGTGCGCCTGGCCTGCTCGGCGGGGAGGTCGACGATCCCGTACGGAAGGGGCGGCACGCGACCCGGGGTCACGGCGACGGGCAGTGCCCGGACGGAGACCCGGTCCGGCAAGGGCGGCAGCCAGGGACTCGGGACGGACGGGATGGAGAGGTGGTCCGCAGCCCGCGTGACCACGTCGACCACCCGCGCCAGCTCGGTCGGGCCGTCGAGCACCGTGCCTCCCGCACGGAGGACCTTGTCGCCCTGCCGGGGCCACGGCGCGGCGTCGACGCGCACATCGGTGACGCTCGCGACGCGACCTCCGAGCCAGGCCGTCTGGAAGGCCACCGGCGGCTCGGACCCTGCCCGGGCGAGGGCCCGGCCCGGCACGTGGCGGGGGATCGACGCCGCCTCCCGGGAGCCGACCACGTCGTCGGACTCCGCAGCATCGGTGACGCGAAGCGCGATGCGCAGTCCGGTGTTGGCCCGGATCTCCGGGCTGACCACGCCGGCTGGTCGCTGGGTCGCGAGGACGAGGTGGACACCCAGGGAGCGGCCGCGCTGGGCGACGCCGACGAGGCCACGGACGAAGTCCGGCAGCTCCTCGGCCAGGGTGGCGAACTCGTCGACGACGATCAGCAGTCGAGGCAGGGGTGCGGAGCCGGGTGGGCGCAGCATGGCGTAGGCGTCGAGCTCGGGGACACCGGCGGAGCCGAGTACCCGTTCCCGCCGCACGAGCTCCGCGTCGAGCGAGGCCAGGGCCCGGCGGGTCAGGTGGCCGTCCAGGTCGGTGACGAGGCCAGCCGTGTGCGGGAGGCGAGCGCATTCGGCGAAGGCCGCACCGCCCTTGTAGTCGACGAGGACGAAGCACATCTCGTCGGGTCGGTTCGCGACGGCGAGCGAGAGGACCAGGGTCTGCAGGAGCTCGGACTTGCCGGAGCCGGTGGTCCCGGCGACCAGCGCGTGCGGCCCGTCACGCCGGAGGTCGACGGTGAACGGCCCGCCCGCGGCGACGCCGATCAGCGCGGAGGTCGACCGGGGACTCGCCTGCCAGCGGGTCGCCACGTCAGCGACGGTCAAGGGCCGCGCGGCATCCCCTCCCACGACGAGATCGAGCCACCGCACGGAGTTCGGCAACGGCGTCGTCCCGGCATGGTCGGGAGTCGCGTCGCGCAGTGGTGCCAGCGCGCGGGCGACACGCTCCGCCCACCGAGGGGAGACCCCGTCGACGACGCCGTCGGCCACTGGGGCGAGGCCGTCGACCTCGACGCGCAGCGTGGTGGCGGACTCGCCCTCCAGGACGGTCCGAGCCCGGCACTCCGCCGGGAGATCCTCGGGCCGCTCGTCCAGGCAGATCGCGAGCACTCCGAGGGCAGGTCCCTGCGCCAGCAGCATGGCGATGCCGGGGACGGGTCGCAGGGCTCGTGCGCCGTCGAGGACGAGCACGGTGTGTGTCCCGGGCCGCCCTTCCCGGTCGGTCGCCTCCCGACGGGTTCTCAGGACGGTCGACAGCTCGGCGACCCGCGCCGAGACCTGGGCGCCGTCGAACCCCACGAGCGCATAGCAGTCCTGATCGTCGGACGGTGCCAGATGCGGCAGCCACCGTGCCCACGCCCAATCGGGGGCGCGCTCGTCCGGCGCGAGCAGGATCAGCGCCAGGTCACGGGGGCTGTGGTGGACGGCCAGTTGGGCCAGGACGGCGCGGGCCAGCCCCAGAAGCCGCTGGCGAGGACCGGTCAGCCCCAGGACCCCGACCTCGCGGAGGGCGACCGTGACCGGGACATCACGGAGCACCGGCTGCTCGAGGGTCGCCGCGGCGTCGGACGTCGGGCAGCGGATCCGGACGGCTGAGGGCAGGTCCGCCGTGCCGAGCCGCAGGAGCAGCCAGTCCGCGTCACCCGGGCGGCGGTGCCAGAGCGTCGCCGTGGGTACCGCGGCGGTGAGCAGCACTGTGGCGAGGTCGGGCGCCTCCTCGTGTGCCCCTGCGGCCTCCTCGGCCAGGGCAGCGGTGAGCCGGCCGCGGGTCGCAGCAAGCGCCCGCTCGTGTGCAGCACGGGCGGACCGGGCGTCCCGTCGCTGGGCGAGCCGGTCACCGACCCACTGGGCGCCCAGCATGACCGGGGACAGCACCGCGAACACGGCGAACTCCGGCCGACGGAAGACGGCGACCAGGACGGCCGCGAGTACCAGGGGGAGGAGCACGGCGACCAGCGGGAAGCGGCCCCGCTCCCGGATCCGGGGCTCGCCGGGCAAGGTGATCTCTGCCGTCTCCGGACGATGACGGATGCGCGGTGGTCGGTTGACCTCCAGCCGACCGGCACCATCGGAGCGGATCGCCGCGGGGCCGATCCCGGGCCCGGTCAGGACCAGGGTGGAGGTCCCGACCCGGAGCGGCACGCCGACCGGGAGCGGGACGGGTTGGTCGCGCACCTCGTGACCGTCCAGGGCCGTGCCGTTGGTCGAGCCGAGGTCCCGGACACCGACCGACTGCCAGCCGATCGCCACTTCCGCGTGGGTCCGAGAGACGTCCGGGTCGTCGAGGCGGATGTCGTTCCCCGCGGCCCGGCCGATCCGGACGAGGCCCGGCTCCACGCGGTGGACGGTCCCCGCGTCCGGCCCTCCCACCACGTGGACCTGGAGCAGGCCGTGCGGTCGCTGTGGCCGACCCGGGAGCCCGACCGTGACCAGGGCGCCGGCCACCAGTGGTGGCGCGCCGAGGCGGGTGTCGTCCTCGAGTGGCACGCCCTCCACGTACAGGGGGCCCTCGACACCGGCCGCGGCTCGGAGGTGGGCGGCCACGCTGCCGACAACGCTGCCGTCGGGGGCGCTGATCCGGAGGTCGACCGGCGTCCTGGCGCCGGGTGCGACCACCGAGAGCCACAGTTCCACCGATGGGGCTCCCCTCGCTCGTACGGGACGGGACCGCCGATCCTTGTGGATCCCGGGCGATCTCCGCCGAGCAGGGCGTACAGCCTGTGGACGAGGGGTTGCGCGACGAACCTCACACGATGGCACAATCCCCTCCGCACCCGGAGCGGCCGGGCGCGATAGGTACGGGGGCACGTGGCATGACGGCCGTCCAGCTCATCGACGCCGAGGTCCGGGACATCGTCCGCACCCAGGGTCTGGACCCGGTGGCCGAGCCGGCGACGGTCCGCCGGATCGTCGACGAGGTCGTCGGTGCCTACGACGTGCGCAGCCTGTCTGCGGCGCTGCCGGCCATGGGCGACCCGGTGGCGATCGCCAAGGCCGTCTACGACGCCGTCGCAGGCTTCGGCCCGCTGCAGCCCTACCTCGACGACCCGGCGGTCGAGGAGATCTGGATCAACGAGCCGTCTCGCGTCTTCGTCGCCCGCCACGGACGCAGCGAGCTCACGACCACCATCCTCACCGCGGAACAGGTCCGCGACCTCGTCGAGCGGATGCTCAAGAGCTCCGGACGGCGGATCGACTTCTCTTCCCCTTTCGTTGACGCGATGCTGCCTGACGGGAGCCGGCTCCACGTCGCGATCCCCGACATCACGAGGACCCACTGGGCCGTCAACATCCGCAAGTTCGTGGTGCGGGCGAGCCACCTCGACGACCTGGTCGACCTCGGCACGCTCACGTCCCAGGCGGCCGGCTTCCTCGAGGCCTGCGTCGTGAGCGGGCTCAACGTCCTGGTCGCAGGCGGCACCCAGGCAGGCAAGACCACGCTGCTCAACTGCCTGGCGGCGGCCGTGCCGGCCCGCGAACGGGTCGTCACGTGCGAGGAGGTCTTCGAGCTGAGGATCCCGCTGCCCGACGTCGTGTCGATGCAGACCCGGCAGCCGAGCCTCGAGGGGACCGGTGAGATCACCCTGCGCCACCTGGTCAAGGAGGCGCTGCGGATGCGGCCTCAGCGCATCGTCGTCGGCGAGGTGCGCCAGCAGGAGTGCCTCGACCTGCTCATCGCCCTGAACTCCGGCCTACCGGGCATGTGCACGATCCACGCCAACTCCGCCCGCGAGGCGGTGACAAAGATGTGCACGCTGCCGCTCCTGGCCGGAGACATCACCCAAAAGGGAGTGTATTTCTGCTACCCTACGTATCGTGACGGAGCGGGGCGTCATCTATGGCCGTGCTTCTCGCGATCCCAAGGGCAGCGGCACGAGTGTGACCAAGCAGCTCGAACGTGGCCGTGCCTTCGCGAAGCGGGAGAACGTGCAGGTCATCGCGGAGATTCGCGACGACAACAAGTCCGCCTCCCGGGGCTCCCGGGAGCGCGCGGGTTTCGCAGACGTCTGCGGCCTGATCGAACGCCGCGAGGCAGACCTCCTCATACTCTGGGAGGTCTCGCGGTCCTCCCGTGACCTTGAAGAGTTCATGGGATTGGTCAACGCCTGCTCGGACAACGGCTTGGAGATCGCCGTCTCCGGGACCCGCTACGACCCATCCAAGGTCAACGACTGGCTGCCGCTCGCCTTCCAGGGCGTCATGGCCGAGGCGGAGGCGCGTCGGATCAAACAGCGCAACATCGACAGCGTCGAGACGAACGCCAGGCGCGGGACACCACACGGAAGGATTCCCTACGGCTACCGACGCGTGTACGACCCGAAGACCGGAGTCCTCATCAACCAGACACCCCACGACGAAGACGACCCCAGTCGTCTGTCGGCCGAGGCCCAGGTCATCGCGGATGCCGTGCATGCGGTACTCGAGGGCGTGACGCTGCGCCAGATCTGCCGGGACTTGAACTCCCGAGGTGTCCCCACCCCCCGGAAGCCGCGCGAGAAGACCCTGGCGGAGAACCCGAGTGGGATCGTGACCGTGTGGGAGCCGAGCACGCTGCGGCAGCTGCTCCTGAATCCGACGATCGCGGGCCGGCGGGTGCACCGTGGAGAAGACGTCGGACCATCGGCTTGGGATCCGATCGTTGAATACGGCACGTGGCTGCGGTTACGGAACTACCTCAAGGACCCGTCGCGTCTCACCGTCTCCAATCCGCGTGGCCGTGGGCCAAGGCATCTGCTGTCCGGCATCGCGCAATGCGGTGAGTGCGGCGCCAGAATGAAGGGCGCGACCAACATGAGCAGGATGCCGCGCGCCTACACGTGCCGCACCGAGGGCTGCATGAAGGTCACAGCGACAGCGGATCGCGTCGATGAGCGCGTCGAGGCGGTGCTGATGGCCCTGTTCGCGCGGCCGGACTTTCAGGCGGCTCTGGCGGACGCCCACAAGCGCCGCGAGACCGCCGCGACGGAAGGACCCGACGTCGCTTCACGCATCGCCGAGAAGGAGGTCGAACTCGATGTCGTCGAGAAGTTGCGCGAGGCGGGCGAGATGACCCTGCGGGCTTACGCGGCCGAGACGAAGAGGATCGAGGACGCCATCGAACGTCTGCGGAACCAGCAGGCTGCCAATGTGTCCTCACCTGCCCTCCGACGGCTCCTTTCGGCCGCCACTCTCCAAGATGGCTGGAAGAAGGCCGACCTTCTGGACAGGCGTGAGGTCGTGCGGCTCCTGCTCGACGTGACGATCAAGCGCGCTACGGTCCGCGGGCGGAAGTTCGACGTACGACGGGTCGAGGTGAGGCCGAGCCAGTTCCTTCTCCGAGGTGCTACGAACCCCGCAAACGCGTCCGTGCTCTGACACTGCGTAGTCGCATGAGCGCCGCTGCCGAGGCACCCACGGCGCTCTCACGCCGCTTCCTCGCCCTTGGGTTGGGGGCATTCGCGGGGGAGCAGCAGGTCCACGAGGCGATCTGCCACATCGCCGCTCGGGACGGGAAAGTGCGCAGCAATCTCCTCCTCCCTCCGAGCGGAGTAGTCGATCGAGGCTGCATCTGTTGCGGACGGTGCGTTGGTGGCGGGCACAGCCGTCGTCGAGCGCGAAGTGCTCCGCACTGTCGCTCCAGGCGTGATGTCCACGTCCATCCTGCGCTCCTCCAGCGACGTGGGAGGGAGGGTCGTCGTCAGGAAGGTGCGCAGCTACGACCAAATGGCCTTTGGCCGAGATGTGGTAAACCAGCGCAGCTGCGCCTCTCGCCGGCGCGACCGGGACGATGACGGACAAGGCCCACGGGTCTCGGCCAGCGGCGCCAACCGGAAGGAGCTGCACGAAGCGCCAAAGAAGGTTGCTCGCACACGCGGGCAACCGCGGTGGCTCAGGCGAAATGACCGGCGACGTGTTCGCCAAGCTCGTCGAGGTCTGGCTCGAAGACTGGACCCTGAGGACAAGCTGACGCCGAGCACCTGGGCGCTCGACCTGGCGCAACGTTGCGCCAGGTTATGCCCGCTCCCCAGCACTATGCGCTGCAGCCGATCACCTTCGAAAGGTTCTACCACGCCTGACATCCGAAGACCTTGAGGTCGACCCGCACGGTCTCGGTGCCAGCTTCACCGCGGAGGTGCTGCGTGGGCGGCTGGTGGTCGTTGCCTCCGAGGACCCCAAGCATCTGATCTTCTTCAGCCGCAACCACACGCCGGTGCTCACGAACAACGCCCGTCGTCGCCTGCGAAAGGGGCCTTGTCGAGACCGAAATCAAGGGGGTCACGCCT
>DATHUJ010000237.1:0-10032 GCA_035462375.1 Jiangellales bacterium | reverse complement strand
CCGGTCTTGCGTGCCCGGCTCGCTCGTGCCGCCGGGCCACCCGGTTCGTGTCGATGAGCACCGGTCTGGCGCGCTCGGGACCCTAGGCGACCAGGCGAGGCCAGTGGAGGAGGCCGTCGTCGTCTCCGGCGCCAGCGGGCTCCTCCCGGTCCGGCGCTCGTTGAACTGGGCGCCTCACCGGCCCCGCTGCAGCTGATCCCGCTCGTTTGCCACTCCCAGTCACGCCCGTGGCGAGTGGCGACCGATGAGTTCGATACCGCTGTGTCGTCATAACCCTGACCGCGAACCAAGGAGAACACTGCCGTGGCCACTTTCGTGTTGATCCACGGCGCCGGTGACGTCGGCTGGTACTGGCACCTGGTGCAGGCCGAACTGCGTCGGCGCGGCCACGATGCGGTCGCCCCGGATCTGCCATGCGACGACAACTCGGCCACCCTCGACGACTACGCCGACACGGTGATCGAGGCGATCGGCGGCCGCCGCGACCTGGTCGTGGTCGGCCAGTCCTACGGCGGGTTCACCGCGCCGCTGGTGGCCGCCCGGGCGCGGGCCGACCTGCTGGTGCTGGTCGCCGGCATGGTCCCGCTGCCCGGTGAGCCGCCAGCACGGTGGTGGGACAACACCGGCTACCGCCAGGCCGTGCGCGAGCAAGCCCGCCGCGACGGCGGCCTGACCGGCAGCGGCGACCCGTTCGTCGCCTTCTACCACGACGTGCCCCGCGCCCTCGCCGAGCAGGCCATGCGTAAGGAGCGCGGCGAGTCCGACGCCGCCTACCAGCAGCCGTGGCCGCTGACGGCCTGGCCGGACGTGACCACGAGATTCGTGCTCTGCACCGAGGACCGGTTCTTCCCGCCCGAGTTCCTTCGTGGGGTGGTGGCCGACCGGCTCGCCATCGTCCCCGACGAGATCACCGCGGGACACTGCGTCGCCTTGAGCCACCCCGCCGAGCTCACCGACTTGCTGACCAGCTACGTCGCCACCACCGATCGAGGTTCTCCGCAGAGCTGACAGTGGCGCCCATCGGGCCCACCCAGCCACCGCACACCCCGACGGAACCCAGCAATCCCGGCCCCGACCGCCTGGTCAACCATCCACTCGTGCTGCTGGGCGCGTGTTCGGTCGCGCCGCCAAGCGCAGGGCGCGTGTGTTCCCAGGTCAGGAACCGCCGATCACTGCGCTACCAGCGGCCGGCCCGTAACACCTGCCAGTGCCGAGCCGGGCTGGTCAGCTCGAGATCGGCTCGATCAACGACTGTCATCCCTGCTGCCAGTGCCCCTGATCGGACACCTTTCGAACCGGCAATTCGGACAAAGCCTGGCGAGGCTTACGGTGCCTGGCAGCGTCCGGACCAGCCTGACAGGGGTCAGCCGGGTCTCTGCGGCTGCGGGTGTGGGGCACGTCGAGTGCCAGACAGTTGGTGAGTACTGCCCTTTGCGGGGGAGTTTCGTGGCCCATGCCGCCAGACAGGCGACACCGAGAGCGAGCCCGGTGACGAGGGCCCCAGAACGAAGGCACGACTCAACACTGCCGGGAGTCGAGAGAAGCCTCCGCCGCGAACATCCGTACCTTCCGCGAGGGGAGTGTTCGCTGGTCTCGCCGGCGCAGGCGTGTCTCTGCACACCACGAACAGCCGATCGCCAGTGCTTCAGCCCGTGGGCTCGGGAGGCCCCGCGGCGGCGCGGCTTCGGCTCACAGCCATCCGCGCTCCCGGGCCATCGCTGCGGCTTCGGTGCGGTTGCGGGCACCCATCTTGGCGATCGCCGACGACAGGTAGTTGCGCACGGTGCCTTCGGCGAGGTGCAGACGTTCGGCGATCACGGCGTTCGGACTGCCGTCGGCCGCGTTGCGCAGCACATCGCGCTCGCGCTCGGTGAGAGGGTCGTCGCCGTCCCAGGCCGCCACGGCGAGCTCCGGTGCGATCACCCGCTGGCCGCTGTGCACGCGACGCAGCGTGTCGACGAGCTGCTCGACCGGGGCGTCCTTGAGCACGTAGCCGGCCACGCCGGCGTCGAGCGCACGGCGCAGGTAGCCGCTGCGCGCAAAGGTCGTGACGATGACCACCCGCGTCGACGTACCGCGCCGTGACAGTTCCGCGGCCACGTCGAGCCCGCTACGCCCCGGCATCTCGATGTCGGTCAGCAGCACGTCCGGCTGCTGGTCCATCACCGCCGCGAGCGCCTCGTCGCCGTCCGCCACGGTCGCCACGACCTCGATGTCGGGTTCGAGGGCGAGCAGCGACGCGAACGCCCCGAGCACCATGCCTTGGTCCTCGGCCAGCACCGTCCGGATCGTCATGAGAGGGGAGTCACCGCCTCGCTGTTGTGTCCCGCGGCTGACACCGCGCTCCGCACGGCCAAGGGGACGCGACCTCCCGCTTCGCTGCTTGAGGTCATGCCGCAACGCCCTGCGCGGGGACTGTGACGGTGAGCGTCGTCCCGCCGTCCATGCGACGGTGGACGTGTCCGCCGAGCGCTGTGATGCGCTCGCGCATGCCTGACAACCCGGTCCCGTCGGGTGCGCTCGTACCGCGGCCGTCGTCGACGACGGTCAGGCGCACGTCGTCGCCTGCCGTGACGATTCCGATCCTACAGATGCGGGCGTTGGCATGGCGCACGACGTTCGTGACGGCCTCACGGACGGCCAGCGCGACCGCCGCCTCGACCGCGGGTGACATCGACACGTTCGTGTCGGTGTGCACCAGCAGCTCGACGCCAGCCGCGGTCAGCACGTCGCGGGCGACATCGATCTCGGTGTCCAGCGCGTGGTGGCGCCAACCGCTGACCGCTGCCCGGACCTCGGTCAACGCGTCGCGGGCCAGGCGCTCGACGTCGGCGGCCTGGGCGGCGGCGCGCACGGGATCGGTCGGCGCAACCTTCCGGATCAGCTGCGCCCGTACGACGATGCCGGTGAGCGTGTGACCGAGCAGGTCATGCAGGTCACGGGCGATCCGCTCGCGCTCGCCCAGCGTGGCCAGGCGTTCGATCCGGAGGTTGTCCACGCGCAGTCGGGCCGACTCGCGCCGGTTCTCCACTTCGGTCATCACCGAGCCGCCGATCACCCACACCAGCACGATGGGTGGCGCGAACGCGATCAGCCGGAAGAGCAGCGGCATCGGCGACAGCGCCGCGAGCACGAGCAACAGCACCGTCAGGCCGACGAACCAACGGTGTGCGGTCCGCCGCGATGAGGACCTGGCCGCGAACGTGGCCGCATAGACGAAGAACACCGTGGCGCCGACGTTGAACCAGCTCGTCGTGACACCCAGCACCGTGAACAGCACCGTGACGACCGTCCTGGCACGGGCCGTGCCCAGTTCGCCCGCGATCAGGAGCACCGCCCCCACGGCGATCAGCGCGATGATCAGCAGCCAGTCCGTGTACTGAGAGCCGGTGGTGACGCCCGTTCCCGCGCCGGCCGCCTGCATCAGCGGCTCGAACGTGAGCGCGCCGAGGAAGATGACGTACCACCAGCGGCTCACACCCCGGCGCAGACCGTCGGCGGTCAGCCGACCGGTGTGGTCGGCTGACCGGGTCCGCGGCTGCTCGGTGGTCATGCCTGGCCTGTCGCTCACGCCCGACTGGAACGGTACGCCATCGCTGCGAGCGATGCCGTGACGGTCGTCGCAGCGACCAGCGCCACGATGTGGTCGAGCATCGGCTCGCCCATCAGCACCCCGAGCCCGAGCTGGGACACGTGATACGTCGGCAGCCACACCGACAAGTCCTGCACGAACGACGGGAGCATCTCCAGCGGCATCCACAGTCCGCCGGCGATCGCCATCGGCAGGAACACGGCGTTGATGATGGCCGGGGCCGTGCGCCCTCTGGCGAGGAAACCGACGGCGATGCTCAGCAGCGCGAAGGGCAGCGATCCGAGCAGGAGCAGCCCGGCGATCTGCAGCCATGTGCGCACATCGGTATCGAACAGGCCCATCGCGAACGCCGTCAGACTCATGGCGGCGTAGACGCCGAACGCGACCGGAAGGCTGGCGGCGACCTTGGCGGCCAGCGTCGTACGCACGGGTACGGGTGAGACCCGCTTGACCCGCAGCCAACCCCGCTCGCGGTCCTCGGCGATGCCGATGCCCGGCGTCAGGGCGACGGAGATCACACCGAACGTACCGAACGTCGCGAGCATGAGCGTCGCGCCCGACACGGGCCCGCTCGCTTCGGTGCCGAACAACGTGGCGAACAGTGCGAACATGCCGACCGGCATCGCGATCGAGAAGAATGCCGCCGTGGGCTCTCGGATGATGGAGTACAACTCGTCGCGGATCTCGACGGCGAGGATCGAGGCGGTCATGCGGCTACCTCCTGTGATTCCTGGGTGATCATCGACACGATGGCCTGCTCGAGCGTGGCGCCCTCGACACGGAGGTCGCTGAGCGTGGGGTCAGCGGCGAGCAGGGCGCGGACAGTGGCCTCGGGCATGGCGCTCGCGGCGCGCATCCGGCCGTCAGCGACGGTGACGTCGAGCACGGCGGGGAGCGCGCGCAGCTCGCGGTCGCGTAGCGCAGTCCGGGCCGTGACGGTGCGGTCGGGCAGCTGTGCGGTGAGGTCAGCCGGGGGACCACTGGCGATCACGGTTCCCTGGTGCAGCACCACGACGCGATCGGCGACCGCGGCCGCCTCCTCGATCTGGTGGGTGGTCAGCAGGACGGCGGTTCCCCGGTCCCTGCGTTCGGCCAATGTGGCCCAGAAGCGACGGCGGGCGTCGATGTCGAGCCCGACGCTGGGCTCGTCGAGCACGAGCAGCGTCGGATCGACGACCAGCGCCATGGCGAGCTGCAGCCGCTGCTGCTGGCCGCCGGACAGCTGCGTGGCCCGACGCTTCCTCAGGTCGTGCAGGCCCACCTCGGCAAGGACGGCGTCGGCGTCGGCGGCCGGCCGACCGGCCCGCACCGCCCACCCCGCAACGAGCTCGCCGACCTTCAGAGTGCGCGGGAACCCGGCCTGCTGGTGGACGACGCCGAGACGTCGGCGAGCCTCTGGCCGTCGGGGGTCGTTGCCGGTGATCCGGACGGTGCCACCGGCGGGCGCGAGCGCGCCCGTCAGTGCGCTGACGAGCGTCGTCTTGCCCGCGCCGTTGGGGCCGAGCAGCGCGACGCACTCGCCGGAGGCGACGGTCAGGTCGACACCGCGCAGCGCGTGTGTCTCCCCGTAGCGATGATCCAAGTCACGGATCGCCACGATGTCAGTCACGGTCATCTCCCTGGTACGAAGCGGTGATGACAGCACTGTGTCGGGGCAGGACCGACCCGGGTAGTGCGCCGTGTCAGGACCTGGGCATGACAGATGTCACCTGGGAGGGGCGGGATCAGGCGGCGCGCTTCTCCTTGGCGATCTCCGCGCGCACGTCGTCCGTGTCGATGCGCTGCGTCTGCTCGAGCAGATCCTCGAGCGCCGCCTCGGGCATTACGCCGGGCGGGAGAAGAGCACGACCTGGTCGCGGACGATCACCGATGTCGCGATCGACATGACGGTGGAACGTGGAGCGGCAGGTCGGTGAGCAGGGTCGCGAGCGGCCGATGACCGACCATGACGCCGACCGGCGCCAGCATCTCGCCCGTTCGATCGATGACTCTCAACCCCGGCTGCAAGTGCCCCTGATCGGACACTTTTCGAACCGGCAATTCGGACAAAGCCTGGCACGGCTGACGGTGCCTGAGCAGCGTCCGGACCAGTCTGACAGGGGTCAGCCGGGTCTCAGCGGCTGCGGGTGTGGGGCGGCGGTCTCGGCGCCACGCAAGTTCGCGAACCAGGAGCACTACAGCGCATGGTTCCGGTACGTGGGACGCAATCTCAAGTCTCGATCACGATGACAACCACGTCCCTGCTTGCCACCAACCGGAGACCCCTGCGAGCCACGCACGGCCTCTTCTGCCGAGAGTCGGGCGTTGGCCGTAGGGGCTCGCCGGCGCTTCCCGAGGCTCAGGCGCGCAGCCACACCTGAAGTCCTGCTCGTGGCCCGTCGTGGACCGCATTCCCACCACTCCCCGGCACCACGTAGGCGCACTCCTAGGGGGCGCTATGTTGGTCGCGGTCCCGCCGAGGACGTGCTCGAGGATCTCCGTCCTCCTGCGCCGAGGGGGGCCTCGTGACCCGTGTCTCGGGTCGTTCTCGTGAGGGGGCTGATCCGTTGACCGAGTCAACGGCCGCGCCGTCCGAGTTCGACCCGGTCGCGGTCATCCGGTCCAAGGCCTACCTGTCGGCCCTGGTGCTCGCCGCCCTGCTGGGCGTCCCGATCTCCGCCGTGGCCTACGGCTTCCTCGCGCTCGTGAGTGCGGTGCAGGGCTACCTCTTCCAGGACCTGCCCGCCGACCTCTTCACCGCCGGTGTCCCGGCTTGGTGGCCGGTGCCCTGGCTGGTCCTGTGTGGGCTCCTGACCGGCCTCACCATCCGGTACCTCCCCGGCAACGGTGGGCACTCGCCGGCCTTCGGCTTCAGCACCGGTGGGGGCCCGCCGGTCGACCGCAACCTCCCGGGCATCGTCCTGGCGGCGTTCACGACGCTCAGCCTGGGTGCGGTGCTCGGACCCGAGGCACCGCTGATCGCCATCGGCGGCGGCCTTGCGGCACTCACCGTGCGGCTGGTGAAGAAGGACGCCCCACCGATGGCGGTGACCATCATGGCGTCGGCCGGCAGCTTCGCGGCGGTGAGCACCCTACTCGGCTCGCCGCTGCTCGCGGCGTTCCTCATCATGGAGGCCGCCGGCGTGGCCGGAGCCACGTTGACCCTCGTCGCCCTGCCGGGCCTGCTCGCCTCCGGCCTCGGGGCGCTCGTCTTCGTCGGCCTGGACAGCTGGACCGGGCTGGGCACGTTCTCGCTGGCGCTGACCAGTGTGCCGCCCGCCGTGGACCCGACGGTCGCGACGATCCTGTGGGCCCTGCCCGTCGGTGCGGCCGGCGCCCTGGTCGGATGGGTGATCCGCTGGATCGGCCTGTCCCTGCGCCCGGTCGTCCACCTGAACCGCGTCGGCGTCACCGCAGGCCTCGGCCTGCTCATCGGTCTCCTGGCGACCGGCTACCAGCTGGCCACCGGCAACAGCTTCACCCAGGTGCTGTTCTCGGGCCAGGACGCCCTGCCCGAGCTCGTCGAGCACGCGGCCGACTACTCCGTTGGTGTCCTGCTGCTGCTCGCCATCTTCAAGGCGGGCGCCTACGGGCTCTCGCTGAGCGCCTTCCGCGGTGGCCCCGTCTTCCCCGCCATGTTCATCGGTGCCGTGCTCGGTATCGCCGTCAGCGGACTGCCAGGCATGAGCCTGGCCCCGGCCATCGGCATGGGCATCGGCGCCATGTGTGCCGCCATGCTGCGCCTGCCGCTCACCTCGACCCTGCTGGCCACGCTGCTCCTCGGGAGCGACGGCGTGTCGGTCACTCCCCAGGTGGTCGTGGCCGTCGCCGTCGCCTTCGTCATCAGCATGGTTCTCCCGACGCCGGACCCGAAGGACCGGGCGGCCCTGGAGCCCGAGCGGCCGCTCACCCCGACGGGGTGAGTCGCTGCCTCGGCCATCGGCCCGATAGTGGTTCTCGCCAACCCGAGGGAGGCAGGATGTCCGTGCGGCCGGTGCGGCTCAACGCTGCGATCGCCTGGCTGTTCATCGTGGGCTCCGCCTGCTTCGTCCTCGGGTCGGTGCCGGCCTACGCCAATGCGGTCGGCGGTCCCGTCGACGGCATCACCTACTTCGTCGGCTCGATCTTCTTCACCTCCGCCTCCTTCTGCCAGCTGATCCAGGCCCAGAGCCCCGGGGCTACCGGTGTCGACGACGCCGGCCAGCATGAGCCCGCACCGGTCCGGTTCTGGAACTGGCAACCGCGCGATCGCACCTGGCTCACCGCGGCGACGCAGTTCCCCGGCACGGTGTTCTTCAACATCAGCACCCTCGCGGCGCTCACCCACAACGCGACTGCGGAGGAAGCGAACCGGTACGTCTGGCGCCCGGATCTCTACGGCTCGGTCCTCTTCCTGGTGTCGAGCGCGTTCGGCATCCTCGCTGTCTCGGGCCGTCTCCTGCGTGTCGACACCCGGTCGGTGCCGTGGCGGATCGCGTGGCTCAACATGGTCGGCTCGACCCTGTTCATGGCCTCGGCGCTCGCGAGCTACGTGCTGCCGTCCACCGACGAGGAGCTGAGCACCCGGGTGGCCGTTGCGGGCACCCTGCTCGGTGCCGCCTGCTTCCTCATCGGTGCTGCGCTGCTGTTCCCGGCGTGGCGACAGACCCTTCTGCCGGCACGGCCCGGCGTGGGAGACCGACACCCCTAGCCCACCGGCACCGGCCGGGTGCCTCCGCCGTCCCAAGGAGAAGCAGATGACCGCACCTTCCCAGTTCGATGCGGATGCGGCCCTGTTCGGCAACCGCTTCGCCATCGCGGAGGTGCCGAGCCGGACCTTCCCGGAGGCCGGCACGACATCGGTCGATGCCATGCGCCTCGTCGCCGAGGACCTGGCCCTGGAGGGCGACCCGGCGCGCAACCTGGCCACCTTCGTCACAACGTGGATGGAACCGGAGGCGCAGCGGCTCATCGCCGCCAACCTGCACCGCAACTTCATCGACCACGCCGAGTACCCGCGGACGGCCGAGATCGAGCAGCGCTGCATCCGGATGCTGGCCGACCTCTTCCACGCACCGGGGGAGACCACCGGAGCGCGCACCCAGGGGTCGTCCGAGGCGATCATGCTCGGTGCGCTCTCCCTGAAGTGGAACTGGCGCACGCGACGCACGGCCGAGGGCGGCTCCACGACGAGCCCCAACCTCGTGTTCGGCGGCGACGTGCACGTCGTGTGGGAGAAGTTCTGCCGCTACTTCGACGTCGAGCCCCGGATCGTGCCGCTGCAGCCGGGCAAGTACACGATCGGCCCGGAGGACGTCGAGCCCCACATCGACGAGAACACCATCGGGGTCGCCGCAGTTCTCGGCACCACGTTCACCGGGCACAAGGACGACATCGTGGGGATAAACGACCTGCTCCTGCGCATCAAGCAGGAACGCGGCCTGGACGTGCCGTTGCACGTCGACGGCGCCAGTGGTGGCTTCGTCTGGCCCTTCCTCTACCCGGACTCCCCCTGGGACTTCCGACTCGAACAGGTGCGCTCCATCAACGTGTCGGGCCACAAGTTCGGCCTGGTCTACCCGGGCATCGGCTGGCTGATCTTCCGGGAGACGTCCGACCTCGCGCCCGACCTGGTCTTCGAGGAGAACTACCTCGGCAAGACCGATGCCACGTTCACGCTGAACTTCTCCACCGGCTCGGCGATGGTGATCGCGCAGTACTACAACCTCGTCCGCTACGGGCGGGCGGGCTACGCCTACATCATGCGCAATATGCAGGAGAACGCTCGGGTGCTGGCCGACAAGCTGGAGGCGATGGGTCGGTTCGAGCTGATCGGCCGGGACCAGGAGCAGCTGCCGCTCGTCGCCTTCCGGCTGACGGGCGAGGAGCGCTACAACGAGTTCGACATCGCCTGGCAGCTCTCTGCCGAGCGCGGCTGGATGGTCCCCGCGTACACCCTGCCGCCCGACGCGCAGGACGTGACGATCATGCGGGCCCTGGTCAAGGAGACCATGAGCCGCGAGCACGTCGACACCCTGGCGCGCGACATCGAGGAGGCCTGCACGACCCTCGCCCGCAAGGGTGGAGCGCACGAGTCGGAGCGCGCCAAGATCGTCACCGGCTCCGGCCACTGACCGACCCCACGGCCGGAGGCCGCCGGAGGCGTCGTCGCCATGTGCGGTTCTCCTCACCTGGCAGCTGGACGGTGATTCCGTCGGCACGGAGGTAGATCATCGCGACGAGGGCGGCGGCGGTGTGGTGGCCGTAGCCGCGGTGGTTGATCAGGCGGATCTTGGACTTCAGGCCCTCGTGCATGGAGTTGGACAGTCGCAGCTCGACCGCGGCGAGGATGTCGTCGCGGTGTCGGCGGATGGTCTGGGAGAGCTTGACCATGGCCGGGAGGCGCACGCCCCGAAGGTGCTCTGGGCGACCTCGCGCAGGGACGCGCTCGACATGCTGACGCTCGCCTCGATGCTGCACCG
>DATHUJ010000236.1:0-3120 GCA_035462375.1 Jiangellales bacterium | reverse complement strand
CGCCCAGGCGACCGCTGGGGCGAGCCGCGGCGCGACCCCGAACACCGCTGCAGCCACCCCCACCAGCAGCCACACGGCGGGCACGTAGACGAGCGACGCGCCCGTCACCCGGGCCACCTGCTCGGTCTCCCCCACGGCCAGCGCCCAGCCGAGTCCGGTGGCTGCGCCGGCGAGGGTCATCACCACGGCGCTGCCCGCCAGCGCGACCACCAGGTGGCTGCCCATCCAGCGCGGACGGCTGGTCGCTGTCCCCAGGACCGGTTCCGCTCGCCCGTCGACTTCCTCACTTCGGGCGCGCAGGGCCGCGGTGATGCCGTACGCGGCCGCGAGCAGGGCCAGCATCACCAGGATGA
This sequence comes from Jiangellales bacterium, assembly GCA_035462375.1. Classification (GTDB taxonomy): domain Bacteria; phylum Actinomycetota; class Actinomycetes; order Jiangellales; family Jiangellaceae; genus DASTQL01. Next base: position 2,767 of record DATHUJ010000236.1, on the reverse strand, counting down.
CGACGAGGAAGGCGTCGACCAGCCCACCGCTGATCTCGTCCAGGTAAACCTGCAGCGCGGGGTTCTCGCCGATCAGCTCCTCGACCGCGGGCGCCATCGCACCGAATGCGAGGCCGGAGACCGCGATCCCGGCCGCCCAGGCCACGAAGGCGCCGCGCTGCAGCCTCCAGGCGAGCCCGAGTGTGCTGCCGAGGCTGCGCCCCGCGCGGGCCCGCCCGATGCGGGGTTGCACGAGGCCGGCACCCACGTCGCGACGGTCGACCAGGGCGTAGGCGACTCCCACCAGCACGACGGCGACCGCCACGCACAGCAGCACCGGCCACCACCGGTCGGCGGAGTACGGGTGCACCGCCATCCCCCAGCCCAGGGGCGAGAGCCAGTAGACCCAGCTCTCCCCGATGTCGCCCGCCGCCCGGAGCATGAACGACACACCGAGGACGGCTGAGACCGATCCGTACACCGCACGCGCGTGCTCCACCACCTGGGCAGCGACCGCCGTGACCCCCGTGAAGACCAGCCCGATGGCGGCCAGCGCCGTTCCGAAGGCCAACGACCCCCGTACGGGGAGACCGGCGGCCGACCCGGCGGCGGCGACGGCAACGAGCACGGCCAGGTTGGCCGTCGCGGCGACGAGGACGGCGGCGGTGACCGGCGCATGGCGGTCGACCCGGGCCGACCGCAGCAGCTCGGTCCGCCCCGCCTCCTCGTCCACGCGGGTGTGGCGCGCGACCGTGAACATGCTCATCAGGGCGACGAGCACGGCCACCGTGGACCAGAGCTCGAAGGCCACGGCACCACCGATCGTGTCCAGCCCCACCGGGGGACCCGTGGTCGCGATGATCGCGGCGTTGCCGCGCGCGGCCTGCTCGTACGCGGCCAGCGCGCCCGGCTCGGAGTAGAGCTCGAGGCTCTGATCGGCCTGCACGGTCACCAGGCCGGCGACGGCCAGCACCCAGACCGGCAGTCGCACGCGGTCACGGCGCAGCGCGAACCAGGTGAGGGCGCCCGTCCCCGTGAGCACCAGCGGCGACCTCACGTCTGGTCACCCACTCCCGCGTCCGCGAGCTCGTCGCCGTAGTGCCGCAGGAAGAGCTCCTCGAGCGTCGGCGGCTGACTGGTGAGGGCTCGGATGCCGAAGCCGGTCAGGTGTCGGACGGCCCCGTCGAGGTGGTCAGTGTCGACGTCGAACGCGACCCTCCCGTTCTCGGTCACCACGTCGTGCACCCCGGGCAGCTCGGCAGCGCCGATGACCGGCCGCGCGGTCTCCGCGGTGATCGAGGTCCGGGTGAGGTGCCGCATCTCGGCGAGCGACCCCGACTGCACGGTGCGGCCGAGCCGGATGATGCTCACCCGATCACAGAGGGCCTCGACCTCGGCCAGGATGTGGCTCGACAGCAGGACGGTGCGACCCTCCGCCCGTATCTCGCGGATGCACTCCTGGAAGACCGTCTCCATCAGCGGGTCGAGCCCGGACGTGGGCTCGTCGAGCAGCAGCAGCTCGGCGTCCGAGGCGAGCGCGGCGACCAGGGCCACCTTCTGCCGGTTGCCCTTGGAGTAGGTGCGAGCCTTCTTGCGGGGGTCGAGGTCGAAGCGCTCGAGAAGGTCGGCCCGGCGCCGTTCGTCGAGGCCCCCGCGCAGCCTCCCGAGCAGGTCGATCGCTTCCCCGCCGCTGATGGTGGGCCAGAGTGTGACGTCGCCGGGGACGTAGGCGAGCCGCCGGTGCAGCTCGACCGCGTCGTGCCACGGGTCCCCGCCGAGGAGGACCGCCCGCCCGCTGTCTGCGCGCAGCAGGCCGAGCAGCACCCGGATGGTCGTCGACTTGCCGGATCCGTTGGGGCCGAGGAAGCCGTGGACCTCGCCGCTGGCCACCTCGAGGTCGAGGCCATCGAGAGCTCGGGTGGGCCCGAACGTCTTCACCAGCCCGGTCACGGAGATCGCTGGGGTCATGGATCACAACGTACACAAGTTTCACATGTACGTGAAGTGAGATAAGGTCGTCGCAGGCAGGTGAGCCGAGGAGGGGCGAGTGGCGGCATCGGAGGACGGGGATCGCGACGCGATGCTGCGCTTCGTGGAGCGCTTCGCGCTGGTGCTGAGGGAGTCGGGCATGTCACCCATGCCCGCGCGCGTCTTCGCGTACGCCCTGGCCGACGACGCCGACCGGTACACGGCCGCCGAGCTGGCCTCGGGTCTGCAGGTCAGCCTGGCCGCCATCTCCGGCGCCGTACGGCAACTGGTGCAGCTCGGGCTGCTCGTCCGGGAGCGGGAGCCGGGCACGCGGAGCGACCTGTACGTGCTGGACGACCGGGACCTGTGGTCGCGGTTCTACGCTGCGCGCTTCGAGCTACTCGGGGTCTACGAGCAGACGATGGCGGCCGGGGTCGAGGCCATCGGGGCGGACCGGCCGGGGGGCCGGCGGCTGGACGAGTCACGGGAGTTCTTCGCCTTCCTGCGGGCCGAGATGCCGGAGATGCTCGAGCGGTGGAGGGAGCACCGCTGCCGGCTGTACGGCGAGGAGTCCTGAGACCGCCGATCCGCGCCGTGGCAACTGGGCACCGAGCCAGGTGCATACGCCTGGCTCGGTAACCGTTCACGCGGCTGCCGTGATCATTGGGGCCGGGGTCACTCCTCGCCGAAGCCGTCCCGGGCCATGGCCACGACCGCGTCGACCGCCTCGCGGGCCTGGGCACCCCGGCCGACGACCTCCATCTCCTGGCCGCCGGTGATGCCGAGCGCCACCACCGACAGGATGCTGCGCGCATCGGCC
>DATHUJ010000235.1:0-25200 GCA_035462375.1 Jiangellales bacterium | reverse complement strand
CCGTTGACCTTCATGTAATCGTGGCCCTCGGAGATTTCCTCCCACACGTTATGCTTCGCATCGAGGTGGTCGCGGCTCTGGTCGACGAAGCCCAGGTGCACGGTTTCGCCGATCTCGACGGTGCCTGAATCCGGCGTTTCCTTGCCGGTGAGGATCTTGAACAGCGTCGACTTGCCGGCGCCGTTCGGGCCGATCACCCCGACGATGCCCCCGGGGGGCAGGGTAAAGCTCAGGTCCTCGAACAGCAGCTTGTCGCCATAGGCCTTGCTCAGCCCTTTGGCCTCGATGACCTTGCCGCCCAGCCGCTCGGGCACCTGGATGACGATCTGCGCCTTGCCCGGCTTGCGGTCTTTCTGCGCCTCCTGCAGCTGCTCGAACTTGCGGATACGCGCCTTCGACTTGGTCTGGCGCGCGGCCGGGGTCTGCCGGATCCACTCGAGTTCGCGGGTGAGCGCCTTCTGCCGGCCGCTCTCCTCGCGCTCTTCCTGCGCCAGGCGCTTGGCCTTCTTCTCGAGGTAGGTCGAGTAGTTGCCCTCGTAGGGGAAGTACTTCCCGCGATCGAGCTCGAGGATCCAGCCGACCACGTTGTCGAGGAAGTAGCGGTCGTGGGTGATCATCAGCACCGCGCCGGCATATTCCTTGAGGTGGTTCTCGAGCCATTCGACGCTCTCGGCGTCGAGGTGGTTGGTCGGCTCGTCGAGCAGCAGCAGGTCGGGCGCCCTGAGCAGGAGCTTGCACAGCGCGACGCGCCGGCGCTCACCGCCGGAGAGGACGGTGACGTCGGCGTCACCGGGCGGGCACCGCAGCGCGTCCATGGCCTGCTCGAGCTGGGAGTCGAGGTCCCAGGCGTTGCGGTGGTCCAGCTGCTCCTGCAGCCGCCCCATCTCCTCGAGCAGCTCGTCGGAGTACTCGACCGCCATCTTCTCGGCGATCTCGTTGAAGCGGTCGAGCATCGCCTTGGTCTCGGCGACCCCTTCCTCGACGTTGCCCAGCACGGACTTGTCCTCGTTGAGCGAGGGTTCCTGCTGGAGGATGCCGACGCTGTAGCCGGGGCTCAGCACGGCGTCGCCGTTGGACGGCTGGTCGAGACCCGCCATGATCTTGAGCACGCTGGACTTGCCGGCCCCATTGGGACCGACGACACCGATCTTGGCGCCGGGCAGGAAGGACAGGGTGACGTCGTCGAGGATGACCTTGTCGCCGTGTGCCTTGCGCGCCTTGCGCATCGTGTAGATGTACTCAGCCATAGGCCGTCCAGGGTACGGCCTGCCGCCCCGCTCGCCCCAATCGTCGACCCGCCGACCCCGCCTGGCCCCGCCTGGTCCCGCCGGTCCCACGGGCGCGGCCCGGACCGGAAGGGGACAGGTCCGGGCCGCGCGCCGCTCAGGCGGCGGTGTCGCGGGACACCGCGCCCGGCTCCGGGGCGACCAGCGGCCCGCTGTCGGGCAGCGGGCCGCTTTCCACGGCTGCATCGATGGCGGCGTCGACAGCGGCGTCGAGGTCGTCGTCGAGGTCGTCCGGCCCGGCGTCGATCCCGGCCGCCACGCGCCGGTCGACAGGCTCCTCGCCGCGGCCGGGCTCTCCCCCGCCGTGGGCCGCACGGCGGTCCGGCTCGGCCGGCCGGTGCGTCCGGATCTTGCGGAACATCGCGATGCCCTTACCCAGGTCGTGGCCGACGTGCACGCCCTCGATCTCGGCGACCGTGCCGGAGCCCCGCTCGTTGTCCCAGCTGGTGACCCGGAGCCGGCCGACCACGACGACGGGGTCGCCCTTGCCCACCGACGACGTGACGTTGTCGGCGAGCGCCCGCCAGCAGACGACGGTGTAGAACGACGTGGGCCCGTCGCCCCAACGGCCGGTCGTCCGATCCAGCCGCCGCGGCGTCGTCGCGAGCCGGAACTTGGCCAGCGGGGCCCCGCTCTGCGTGACCCTGTGCTCGGGAGTGGTAGCGACGTTGCCGACGACGGTGACGTAGGTCTCGCTCATCTCGCGCCTCCTGCGCATCAGTGGGTGAGGAGGCCACCGATGCTGGAGGCAGAAGGGCGGGTTCGACAGACCGACCGGATCAGCTGTGGACGGTCCACTGGCCAGACATCACCTGTGGGGCGACGCGTCAGGACACCGCGCGCCGGGCGGCCTCGCGGCAGGACCGGAGCCGGCCCACCTCCGCGTCGACCCGGGCCACGACGACCCGGTCCGCCGCCTCGGCGACCGCGGCCCGCAGCCGCCGCCGGGCGATGGCCCCGTGCCGCCGCGCCCCGACGCTCGTCGCCAACCGTGCCGCCAGGCTCAGCAGCAGTCCGCCCAGCAGCCCTCCGAGCACCAGGGCCGTCGGGATCGGCAGCCGTCCCCAGTCCGGTACGGGCGGTTGCGGCAGGAGCAACCAGCCCGCCACGGCGTAGGCGACGAGCCACAGCAACCCGACCAGGAGCACGGACAGCACGACCCACTGTGCGGCGCCGACGACCCCCCACCACCGGGGGCGGTGGTCGACGTCCAGGTCGGTCCGCGCGACCGCCTGGTCGAGCGCGTCGGGCAGCTGGTCGGCCGCACCTCGCGCCGCCGTCCGTACGGGCTCCACCCACGCGGGTGGTGCCCCCACCGTGGCGGCGTCCCCCACGCCTCGGATGGCGGAGTCCGCGCGCGCCCGCGCGACGGGTGTCGCCTGCGGGATCGACGTACGGACGAGCGCCCGCTCGACGTCCCCGCGGTCGAGGCGCAGCCGGCGGACGGGGTCGGGGCGCAGCCGGCCTAGCCACCGGGTGACCGGCCAGCCGGTCTCGCGGCGGGAACGCATCGTGTACGAGTGGGACACCGCCGCCACCACGGCGTCCACCCCGGCCGCGGCGGACAGTCCGTCGACGAGACGATCCCGCTCCCGGTCGCCGACCCCCGCCGCGTCGCCGTCGCTGGCGGCCAGGAGCAGCCGACCCACGGTGACGACGTCCGCCACGATCCGGTCGTAGGCCGCGTGCCGGTCCTGCACCGCCTGCTCCACCACGGCGGCAAGGTCCTCCAACCCTTGACCCGTACGGGCGGACACGGGCACCACCTCGACGCCGTCGAGGCCGTCGGCGGCGAGGAGGCGGCGCACGTCGGCCAGGCACGGGACCAGGTCCTCGGGGGCCAGTCGGTCGACCTGGTTGAGCACGACCACGGTGACGGCTGCGTGCTCGGCGAGCGGCCGGAGGTAGCGCTCGTGCAGGATCGCGTCGGCGTACTTCTGCGGGTCGACGACCCACACGAGCAGGTCGACCATCTCGACCAGGCGGTCGACCTCCATGCGGTGGGACACCGTGGTGGAGTCGTGGTCGGGCAGGTCGAGCAGCACGAGCCCGTGGAGCTTGTCGTGGGCGGCGGGGTCGAGCGCGCTCTCGCGCGAGACCTGGTGGCGGCGCGGGATGCCCAGCCAGTCCAGCAGCGGCCCCGCCCCCTCCGCGCCCCACACGCAAGCCAGCGGCTCGGCCGTGGTCGGGCGACGGACACCCACGCGGGCCAGGTCGAGCCCGGTGAGGTGGTTGAACAGCGACGACTTGCCACCGCCGGTCGCGCCCGCGAGCGCCACGACCGTGTGCTCGGCGGACAGCTGGCGCCGCTCGCGGCCGCGCTCGACGACCGTCCTGGCCGCCGCGACGTCACCGTCCGGGAGCCGCCCCTCGCCCGCGTCGGCTGCGACCTCCAGCGCGTCGAGCCGCTCGGCGAGTGCCGATCCCGAGGGGTGCCTCACCGGATCCACCCACGCGAGATCCGCGCCGCGTCGACCCCGTTGACCGCGTCGACGACCGACGCGGCCGCCCCTTGATCCAGGTCGAGGTGGTCCAGCAGGTCGGTGAAGCGCTCGGCCTCCTCGGTGAAGAGGGCTCTCGTCCGCCGTCGCAGGTCCGCCCGAGCCTGCTCGGCGAGGCGACGGACGGCCTGGTCGCCGAAGACGGCCTCGAGCAGACGTTGGCCGACCACGGCGGTGCCGCCGGCGATGCCCACCTCCGCACCGGTGAGTCCGCCCGTGGAGGCGAAGACCACGATCATCAGCGCGAGCCCGAGACCGTTGACCCCCAGGGACATGAACCGGGCACTGGTCCGCTTGTCCTGTCCCTCGGTGCGGACCAGGTCGAGCACGGCTCCCTGCCAGGCCCGGACGGTGGCGGCCGCCCGGTCGGCCAGGTCGTCGGAGGCCCGGGAGAGGGCGGCGCCCTCGAGCAGCCAGGTCCCGGCCGCATCGGATCGCCACAGCCGGTCGGTGCGGTCCGCCGACCGCTCGGCGGCGTCGACGAGCAGCGACTGCAAGCCGTGCTCGATCGCGACCTCCACCTCCGCGCCGGGGGCCGGACGCCCGCGCAGGACCGCGGCCACCCGGTCGCGCACCCGGCCGACCTGCTCCTCGAGGGAGCGGAAGAACTCCCCCGTACCGACGAAGTCCTGCCAGCGGGCGAGCACCTCACCGCGGAGCACCGTGCCGTCGCGCATCGCCGCGTCGACCTCGTCGACGCCGTCGGCGTAAGCCTGGACGGCAGCGTCACGGAGACGCACGCCCCTCTCGACCTGCTCGTCCGCCGCAGCAGCGATCGTCGGCACGCGCCGGGCCAGCCCTTCCACGGCGCCGTCCAGCGTGCGACGGACGACGTCGGCCCGTGCGGCGGCGTCGCCGGCCAGCTCGCGGAGCCACGCGTCGATGTCGGCAACCGCATCGGCGGGCAGCAGGCCGTCGTCGCCGACGGTCACCTCGAGGACGACGAACAACGGTGCCTCGCCGAGCCCGTGGCTCGCCAGCATGGCGGCGAGGTGAGGGGTGACCTCCCCGGCCGCGTCGGGCGGGACCCGGTCGAGCACGACCGCCACGGCGGCGCTGCGGGCGGCGGCGCCGCGCAGGAGCTCCCACGGGACGGCGTCGGCGTAGCGGGCGGCCGACGTGACGAAGAGCCAGAGGTCGGCGGCCGCGAGCAGCTGCGCGGCGAGCTCGCGGTTCTCGGCGACGACGGAGTCGACGTCCGGGGCGTCGAGCAGGGCCAGGCCGACGGGCACCGTGTCAGCGGCGACCAGCAGCAGGCTGCCCGGGTCGGCGGCGGAACCGGTCACCCGGGGCAGCCCCGGCAGCACCCGGTCGCCCTCGAACCAGGGCGTGTCGCCCGGGTGGTGCACGAGCACCGGGGAGCGGGTCGTGGGGCGCAGCACACCGGTCTCGCTCACCGGCTGCCCGACCAGCGAGTTGACGAGGGTGGACTTGCCGGCTCCCGTCGACCCGCCCACGACGGCGAGCACCGGGGCGTCGATCTCCCGCAGCCTCGGTAGGACGTAGTCGTCGAGCTGGGCGACGACGTCGTGCCGGAGCCGGTCGGCCTCGCTCGCCGCAGGCGTGGGCAGGGGCAGGCGCACCCCCGCCACCCGGTCCCTGAGCACGGTGAGGGCGGCCAGCAACCGGCTGGCAGCCTCCCCCGTGGTGATCGTCACGAGCAAGATCCTGCCCGTAGCGAGGCGAGGCGGCTACCTCGACGCCGATTCCGGGCCGGACGAGGGTGTCGCTCCGACGGGGTGGGTAGCGTCCTCCGTGGGCCCGTCACGGCCCACCAGTACCCTCGACGAGGAGGCCACATGTCCCTGGACCGCCCGGTCGCGCCCGACCCGTACGAGCTCCTCCCCACCGTCGCGTCGTTCGACCTGACCAGCGACGATGTCAGGGACGGGGAGCCGATGGCCGCCGAGCACAGCGCGGCCGGGGGCAACGTGTCCCCCTCCCTGCGTTGGTCCGGGGCGCCGGAGGGCACCAGGAGCTACGTGGTCAGCTGCTTCGACCCCGATGCCCCGACCCCGAGCGGTTACTGGCACTGGACGGTCGGCGGGCTGGCCGCCTCGGTGACCTCGCTGCCGCGCGGCGCCGGGTCGCCGGAGGGGGCGCAGCTGCCGGAGGGGGCGTACCAGCTGAGCAACGACGGCGGGACCGTCGGCTACCAAGGGGCGGCGCCGCCGGAGGGCGACATGCCGCACCGCTACTACTTCGTCGTCCACGCCGTCGACGTCGACCGGCTGGGCGTCGGCCCCGATGCCAGCAACGCGGTGATGGCGTTCAACCTGGCCTTCCACACCCTGGGTCGTGCGATCCTCACGCCGACCTACCAGCTGTGACCGGGTGAGCGACTCTCTCCGGATCGGCCGGCTCGAGACCGTCGCGGCCCGGACCCGCCCGGACCTCGTGGCCGCGGCGGTGACCGCTGCGCTGGCCGCTGACCCGACGCTGACCGCCCACGTGGCCGAGATCGACCCCGAGCTGGCCGACACGGTCCGGTTCTGCTCCGCCTACGACGTCCCGCCGGAGGTCTCGGCCAACTGCGTCGTCGTGGCGGGCCGCCGGGGAGGCGACGAGCGGGTCGCCGCCTGCCTGGTGCTCGCGACGACCCGGGCGGATGTCAACGGCGTGGTGCGCCGCCGGCTCGACGTGCGCAAGGCGTCCTTCCTGCCGATGGAGCGGGCGGTGGAGCTGACCGGCATGGAGTACGGCGGCATCACCCCGCTCGGGCTCCCGCCCGGGTGGCCGGTGCTCGTCGACGCCGCCGTCGCCACGCTCCCGTACGCGGTTGTGGGCAGTGGCATCCGCCGGTCCAAGCTCGCGGTGCCGGGTGACGTGCTGGCGGCGCTGCCCGGCGCCGAGGTGGTCGAACTGCTGGGCCGCCCGGGCTGAGGGCGGCGCGCCCTGATCAGCGTGTGGCTGAGGTCTCGCCCCCCGGGACCCGAGCCACACGGTGATCTCCAGCGTCGCCCGAGTGACGCGGGCAAGATCACCGTGCAGCTGAGATCCCGGGAGCCGGCACGAACGCCCGCCGGCGCCGGTCGGCCAGCACCGCCAGCAGGGCCTGCTCCAGCTCGGCGGCGTCCCCGACGGCCGTCCCGCGCAGCACCCGCTCCCGGAGGAAGGCCAGCTCCGTGGCCGAGGCGTGGTAGTCCCGCGTCGCCTGTTGCGCCTCCGGCCCGCCCCACTCCCCCGCCTGCCGGACCAGCCGGCGCCGGGCCGGCATCGAGGCGAGCAGCTGGGGCTCGTGCGGCGCCAGCCAGCCGGCGGCGGCGTAGGCGGGTAGCTGGCGGCGCACGATCGACCCCTCCCGGCGGCGGGACCAGACGGCCAGCGCGACGGCGGCGAGGAAGACCGGCACCATCACTGTCGTGTAGAGCGCGAGGAACGCCTCGCTCCCGGACGTGGCCGACGCGTTCCACAGGGAGTGCAGGACGACCGCGGCGGCGAAGCCCCCGACGCCAGCAAACGGTCGCACCCAGCGGGTCCTCGCGGTCACCGCGATGCCCAGGCCGATGCCCGTCATGACCGTGAAGAGCGGGTGCGCGAACGGCGAGAGGATCCCACGGGCGACGAACGTCCCGCCCGAGGACACGACCCCGCCGATGACCCCCGCGCCCGCTACGCCCTCGGTGAACGCCCGCCCGAAGTAGAGGACGTTCTCGGTGAAGGCGAAGCCGACCCCCACCAGCCCACCGAGGACGATGCCGTCGACCACCCCGTCGAACTCCCGCCGCCTCAGCAGCAGGAAGCCGAGCAGGAAGGACCCCTTCGCCGCCTCCTCGACGACCGGCGCCACCAGGACGGCAGCCACCTCGAAGGCCTCCGCCTCCCCCAGGACCGGCAGCATCACCCGTACGGCGGCGGAGTTGAGAGCCAGCGAGATGCCGGCGGCCACGGTGGCCCCCCATCCGAGAGCGAGTACCAGGTAGGCGGGCGGCTCCGGCTCCCATCGGTCCAGCCACAGGAAGCAGAGGGTCACCGGGACGACGGGCAGCAGCGCGAGCACGCCACCGACCAGGAGCCCGCCCGTCCCGACCGCGGCCCCGATCGCCGCGAGCACGACCAGGGCGGCCCAGCCGAGGACCACGGCCAGCACCACCGCCAGGAGCACGCGACGGACCAGCCCCGCGGCTCCGCGCCGGTACGTCGGGATGGGGTCCGGCATGGACCGCAAGCCTAGGTCCGGGACACTGCCGGGTTGCGGCGGCCGTACCCCACAATGGTTCCCGGTCGAGCGCCCGTAGCTCAGCGGATAGAGCAGGTGCCTTCTAAGCACTTGGTCGCAGGTTCGAGTCCTGCCGGGCGCGCTCCGTACCGACTCCAGGACCCTACGGAGGGACTCGGGTGAGCAAGCACCGCCGCCGCGGGCGCACGGGCGAGGCCGTCGACCTCGGCCCGCCCGAGCCGGTGGACCCGGCCGGGCCGCTTGCGGAGGTCGCCCTCTACGGCCTGCTCGGTGCACTGGTGGCAGCTGCGGTGATGCTGGCGTCGGGGATGGCCTGGTGGCAGGCCGCGCTCGTGCCGGCCTTCGCCGTCGTCGTGGCCGGAGTCCTGATGCTGGTGTGGTCCGGGAGCCGCCCGTCGACCGCGCGGAGGGCGACGCCGGCCGCCGGGTCGACCGCCGAACCCGGCAAGGGGCGCAGACGCCGCCGGTAGCCGCCGCCGTCGCTGCCGCGCAACCGTCGGCTCGTGCCCCTAGGGTGGCTCCCCGTGAACAGCGACCGACTCGTCTGGATCGACTGCGAGATGACCGGCCTCGACCTGGAGCAGGACGTCCTCGTCGAGGTCGCGGTGCTGGTCACCGACGCCGAGCTCAAGGTCCTCGGTGAGGGGGTCGACCTGGTGATCCGGCCGCCGGCCAGGGCGCTGGCGCAGATGGGCGACGTGGTGCGCGAGATGCACACGACCTCGGGCCTCATCACCGAGCTGGAGGGCGGCGTCACACTGGAGGATGCCTCGCGGCAGATCCTCGCCTACGTCACGCACCACGTCCCCGAGCCCCGCCGGGCCCCGCTCGCCGGCAACACCGTCCACATGGACCGGCTCTTCCTCGCCAAGGAGCTGCCCGAGGTCGAGGCCTACCTGCACTACCGCAACGTCGACGTCTCCTCGATCAAGGAGCTGGTCCGGCGCTGGTATCCGCGGGTCTACTACGCCAGTCCGGCCAAGACCGGCAACCACCGGGCGCTGGGCGACATCCAGGACTCCATCGACGAGCTGCGCTACTACCGGGCGACCGTGTTCGTGCCACCGCCGGGCCCCGACACCGGCAGGGCCCGGGCGGCGGCCGCCGACGTGGCCGGTGAGGCCGACGACCAGCCTCCGGCCGGACCCGGCCCTGCCTGACGAAGCCCTTATACTCGTCGGGCCGTGCCGCCTCCGGGCGGCTCGCGCGTGGTGGCTGTAGCTCAGTTGGTAGAGCACCTGGTTGTGGTCCAGGAAGTCGCGGGTTCAAGTCCCGTCAGTCACCCCACGTCCGCGTCGTGCGGCCTCCCCGGAGGCCTCACGACGTCGTACGGGTCGCGGTAGCCGTCCACATCGACGGATTCCCTACTTGCGCTGCGTACGGGTGGGGGCGGGAGACTGTCGGCGCGATGACGGAGACCCAGCGATGAGGCGGAGCCGGCTGCGCCGGGTGGTGCGCTTCGGCGCCCTCGCGGTGACCGTGGCGGCCGTCGTCGTCGCCCCAGGACCGGCGGTCGGGGAACCGCGCGGCGAGGAGGAGGTCGCCCTGGCCGCCCGGGTCGAGCGCGTCGCCCGGGCCCTCCCCCCGCCAGGTCGGCCGGCGCCGCCCGCCGCCGAGTCGGCCGACGTCTCCCCGGCGCCGACCACCCCTCCCGTACGGCAGGGGCCGCCGGCTGTCCCCCAGTCGGCCAGCGGCGAGCTGGTGGAGGTGGGTCGGGACCGCCCGGCGACGGTCGCGGACGGTCGTGAGGTGCGCTACCGGGTCGAGGTGGAGCGCGGTCTCCCGGTGCCCACAGCGGGCTTCGCCGTCCTCGTGCACCAGGTGCTGGGCGACGCCCGAGGGTGGCAGCCGCTCGACGGGGTGCGGTTCGTCCAGGTCGCCGGCGCCGAGGCCGACCTGACGGTGACCCTGGCCTCGCCCGACACGACCGACAAGCTCTGCGCCCCGCTGCGCACCCACGGCGAGGTCTCCTGCTGGAACGGCTCCCGCGCGGTGCTCAACGCCAGGCGGTGGGTGCACGGCGCGGCGACCTACGGCGAGGACCTGGGCGGCTACCGCACGTACCTGGTCTCGCACGAGGTCGGCCATGGACTCGGCCATGGCCACGTGGGCTGCCCAGAGGAGGGCCAGCCGGCCCCGGTCATGGTGCAGCAGACCAAGTCGCTCGGGGGCTGCGCCACCAACCCGTGGCCGGCCGGCTCCTGACCGGGGCGCTCGGTCAGGTCATCGAGCCGAGCAGCTCGCGGCACGCCTGCTCGCAGCGGCGGCACGCCTCGGCGCAGATCCTGCAGTGCTCGTGCATCGCGGCGTGCGTCTCGCACTCCGCGGCACACGCCGCACAGACGGTGACGCAGGCCTCGAGCAGGGCCCGGACGGCGGCCAGGTCGTCGGCCGGCTGACGGCTGAGGACCCGACCGGTCGCGTCGCAGATGTCGGCGCAGGCGAGGTCCGTGCGGATGCAGGGCCTGAGGTCGGCCACCGACTTCTCGGCGAGGCATGCCGTCGCGCACGTCGAGCACGCCTGTGCGCAGTCGAACGCCGCGTCGATCGCAGCGACCAGCGCCTTGCGGTCGAAGTCGTCGGTGACCGCAGGATGCGAGTCGAGCATGGCTGCTGTGTAGGTCATGGCGCCCCTCCGGTCGTCCGGTCTCGACCTCGCGCCTACCCACCCAGCAACGTGGCACACGTCATGCCCTGGGCCGCTGCGGGGATTTCATCGGGGCATCGGGCGGCTGGTATCTTCGTCCGGCGTTGCGCCGTTAGCTCAATTGGCAGAGCAGCTGGCTCTTAACCAGCGGGTTCGGGGTTCGAGTCCCTGACGGCGCACCACCACGAACAGGCCCCTGACCTGCACCGATACCACCCAGAAGATGCTGGTCGACACGTCCCGGCAATCCCGCGGCGCCCGAAATGCGCCCTCGCGCTCACGGCCCGTCACCGCTGCCGGGGACGCGCCGGCAGCCCGGCCACCCACACCGGCCGGTAGCGCAACACTCGCCAGCACCACCCAGGATCAGACCAGACGACCCGGCACCCCGGCCCGCCGGAATCCCGCCAGCGGGCCTCCTCACGTTCAGTTCGAACTGTCCTTCAGCACTGACACAACAGCCCTGCCACGAATCCTGACGCGGGACACGACAACTACCGGCTACGCGTGCTCCTCATCGGAGGCGGACTCACCCACTCCCACCTGAAGTAGGAGGAGCCCGCAAGCGGACGGAAGGAGACGTGAATGTCGGGCTCGACGCGCTTGTCTGCATCACTGGCCTGCAATGTCAGTCGTGCCCCTCCAACTGCTGGAGAACGCTGCTGCTGATTCTTACCAAGTGCCGGTCGTGTCGGAAGCGGCGTCTGCGTAGCGCCCTCGCCACCGAGTGGGCGAGCAGGCCTCGCTCCATTCGGTCGAGATCGGGAATCATCGCCTGCGCGAGCCGGAGACCGTAGTACTGCTCAAAGAGACTGCGTGGATAGTCGATGGTCTTCAGCACTGCAAGGAGATCACGGCTTTCCTTGCGAGCGAGCATCAGATTCAGTGCGACCACCCGCAGGGCCTCATCACCGTTGTGGAACCACGAGGCGCCATCGGCGGCGTCAAACTCGATGTTGCGGGCTGTGGTCTGCATGCGCTCGGCGAGCTGGTCGAGAGTGGCTGTCCGCCGATCAGACGCGGTTGCGTTTCCCGGATGTGTTGGTACAACCCGTACGCCACGCCGAGTTGTTGCAGAGCACGTGCCTGTTGGCGAGCTTCCGCTCGACGGGGGTCGTCGGTGACTTCCGTGTTTACGAGATTGGCGAAGTCGAGCCGGCTCTCGATGACGTCACGCACACGGATCTTAGCGCCCAGGATCTCCAGGGATTCCAGTTGCGCACGCCTGCCCAGAAGCGCGCCGAGAAGGAGCGCCAGCCCAACGGCGACGAGGAAGAGACTGCCCGCGCTGTTGTCGATGACGAAGAGCGCGACAGCGCCGCCGATGATGATCACGACGCCGATGAGGGCAACTACTACCCGAAGCCAGGACTGAAGCTGCGGCCGAAGCACAGACTGACCATACGAACGTCGCCTCTGGCTACATGACCGGGGGTCCTTGACGGTGGCGCCCCAAAAGGGCGATGCCCTGCCCGGAGCCTGAGCATTTCGGGGCGGGCTGGCTGGTCAGTCTCGGGTGGGTGCCCGGTCGGACGCTCTCACGCGGCTGTCCGCCGTGGACGGGTTGGCGTGGGTCTCCCACGTCGCGAAGGTCGACGCCGGCGTCGAGCATGGTGGTGACGAAGGTGTGCCGGAGCATGTGCGGATGCATCCACGGTAGCCGCACCCCGGCCTGGGCGGCCAGGTGGCGCAGTCGGCGAGTGGCGGCGTGCCGGTTGCGCAGCAGCGGCCCGTCGGTTCGCCCGTCCACGGCGCGGTCGATCGCCCGTCCGACCGCGGGTGGCAACGGGACCAGGACGACCTTGGTGCCCTTGCCGACCACCCGCAGCACCCGGTGGCCGTGCTCCGCGCCAAGGCCGGCGATGTCGGCGGCGCAGGCCTCGAAGCAGCCCGTCGATGACGCAGGTGCGGTAGAACCCGCACACCACCGAGGTCCGCCGGGACACCGTGGACGGTTTGAAGTGGCGGACCTCCTGGCACCAGCGCACGTACAGCTCCAGGTGCGCCCGTTGCGCGGCCAGCGGGTCCAGGTCCCGCTCGGCGCACCAGACCAGGAACACCCGCAGGGCCGACGCGGTGTGGTCGCGGGACAGCTCCCGGTACCGGGCCAGGTGTGCGTTCACAGCCACCCGTAGACGTTCAGCCGAGGACGACTCGCCGGTCACCACCGGCAGCAGAATGGAAGCCACGCACGGCAGCCTCCACGCGCTCTGCGTCCACGTCGCACTCGACCCAGCGACAACGGCCGACCCTGCAATCACCCTCCGCGGCAAGAGCGGGCGTTCCGGTACTCGCGCCTGAAGCACGTGCGGCCGCTCCAGAACGCGTGGGAAGGTGACCACATGGAGTACGGACGTCTGGGGCGTTCGGGGCTGACGGTCAGCAGTGTCGGCTGGGGTTGCATGAGCTACGGGGCGGCTGAGTCCGGGATGCACCAGTGGACGTTGGACGAGGATGCCGCCTCACCGTTCTTCCGGCAGGCCGTCGAGCTGGGGGTCACCTTCTGGGACACCGCAAACGTGTACCAAGGCGAAACCTCGGAGGAGTTCGTGGGCCGCGCCATCCGTAGGTACTCGCGCCGCGAGGACATCGTGCTCGCCACCAAGTCCTGACGGACGACGATCTGCTTGCTCTCGAAGATCCGTACACCGCGCAGGACAACTACTGGTGGTGACTATCCCTGGCCCTCCGAACGAGCAGGAGGCGTTCAGAGTCACTATCCGCACACCGGCACGACCGCACCGCGGCAGAAGAGTGCGGTTTGCTTCTCTACTCGCGCCTCACATCAACACGCGGCGGAGTGGCGCTCCGATCGGATCGCGGCATGAGCGGGGTCTGTTCCCATGCGACGCTCGACCGGTTGGGCGGCTAGCGCAGTCGGAAGCCCATGCCCGTTGCGAGCAGATTTCGGCAACTATGTTGGGGAGTTGTCCAGCGGAGCAGTGAAGGGGTACTGGCAGGGAGGGCGTGCACATGCTGGTGGAGGGCGTGGATCACGTGTACGTCCCGATGGTCGACGCGGCCGCCGCGTTCGCGGTGCTGAGCGACGGCTTGGGGTTGCCGGTGCTGTGGCCGTTCACGTCGTTCGGCAGCTTTTCCAGCGGCGGCGTGAGCGTGGGCAGCATCAAGCTGGAGATCCTCGAGGCGAACCCGGTGACGCCCTGGTCCGCTGCTCAGTCCCCGCCGGAGATCCAGGCGATCGCGTTCCGGCCGTCCCGGGCTGTCGACGGGGCGTTCCTCGCTGAGGTCGACGGCCGTGACATCGCACGGTCAGCGCCAGAGCGGTTCGACCGGGAGGGTCGGCCGGCGTGGACCAACGTGTACTTCACCGACGTCATCGGCCCGACGGCGGGCGTGTTTGTGTGCGACTACCACCTGCCCGGCCCACGGGATCTCGCTCTGCGGCGCCGGGTGCTGGAGGAGTGTGGCGGTGCCCGGCTGGGTGTCGTCGACGCCGCCGAGCTGGTCATCGCCGCTGCTGACACGGGTGCTGCGGAGCGGCGGTGGCAGCGGCTGCTCGACCCGCTCACTCCGGACGGTCCGTTGACGTGGCGCCCGCCGGTCGGGCCGGGGATCCGACTGGTCGACGGCGCGAAGGACAAGGTCGAGTACCTCGCGCTGGCCGTCCACTCTGTCGAGGAGGCAACTCGGGTGTGGCGCGAGGCCGACGCCGGGCCGCTGGCCGGGTTCCCGATGCAGTTCGTACCGGCCTAGGCGTCGGCGAGGTCGCGCAGCCCGGCGCCGGACTCGATGAGGTCGACCAGGCGGCGGGCGAAGCGTGCGGCCGGGGCGCCGTCGATGACGTCGTGGTCGAACGCGATGGTCAGGTCGAGGATGTCACGGGGTTCGATCCGGTCTTCGACCACCGCCGGCTTGACGGCGATGCCACCGACGATGAGCAGCAGCGACTGCCCGGCGGGCGCCAGCCCCCAGCCGCCGCGGCCTCCGGCCATGCCCAGGGCGGTGATCCCGACGGTGCCGGCCGCGCGTACCCGCCGGGCCGGGTCGCGTCGTCCGGCCGCGCGCATCAGCCGCACGAACAGACGCGGCAGCGGCCCGGGCGCGGCCATCGCCGCCTGGAACACTGGCGGCATTCCACCGCTCGGTGGGGCCGGTCCCGTCTGGAACCGCCGGATCTCCCGGTGGATCTGAAGCAGCGACTTGGTTGTCCGCGGCGGGGACGATGTGCGGGACGGCGCGGTAGACCCGAAGCACTCCGACGAGGACGAGGGCGAGCGTCTCCTGCCTTCGCCCTGCGCGCCTGACCCACCGACTCGGACGCGCCAAGATCGGTGCCGCCCGGTTCCTGCCCGGAGCGCTGTACCGGCAGGTCACGCTGCGCCTGCACGCGGCCTCCCTCGCCAGTCCCTACGACGCCGAAGGCGACCAGCCGCTCAACCGGCAACAGACCGCAGACCTGTTCCGTAGGCACACACCATGGCGCTCCTACACCGCACGCGCCAAGGCCGCGTTCACCGCCGACTACCGCCAACAGCTCCGCAACATCGACGTTCCCACGCTGATCCTCACCCCCGAGCACGACACGCTTATCGGTGAGGACGCCGCCACCATCTGCGCCGCGGCATCCCCGATGCCGTCGAACACGTCCTGCCGCGCACCGGCCACATGTTCCGATTCACCCACCCGGTCGCCTACGGCAAGCACGTTCGCGAGTTCGTCGTCGCCCGGGTGCTCGCCCCGTCCGAGATGCCGGCGCAGGCGTGATGCCTTCCGCCGGTCCACATGCATGCGCTGTGACCCTCAGGTCCTGACGCACGGTGACCGACCTCCCAGGTCGGAAGTGGCCCAACTTCCTGCGGCCAGGTGTGGAGGTTCTCCCGGATCGGTGGCGCGGATGCACCGGTAGGTTCGGGGGCGCGGACCTGGCGGAGCAGAAGCCAGCAGGGGTCGGTCCTCAGTGGCCTGACTGACTGCGTGCAGGGCCAGGACGCGGCGTCACGGGGGAGCGACGGCGCCCGTGCCCGCGAGCGAGGAGTAGGACGGCGAACGTACGGCGTCTGCGGCAGGTCGAGCTTCCGTGCGCATGGGACGGCATGATCGCCGGGTTCGATGCGGACCCGCTGTATTGCTGGTTCTATCCCGATCACGTCAGCCGCCCCGCATGGTCGTCGACGTGGTGACCCTGGAGGCCGCCGTCGCCACCGGCGCGGCGTGGGTGCTGACGACCTGGGGGCTTGGCTGCACCTGCTCGACCAGTGCGGCGGACGAAGCCACACGGTCCACGTGGATTCCAGCAACGTGCACAACGTGGGCTGCTGCGACCGACTGGGGTTCCCCGGGGTCGGGCAGATCGAGGTGCCTGGTGGAGGACCGTTGATGCGGACCGTGATCCGACCACCTCGCGACGGCTGGGCAGGGACTCAGGCGTCGTCGCGCAGTTGCTCGTAGGCGACCTCGCCGCGCTGGACCAGGCCGGCCTCGTAGGCGAGCACCACCGCCTGGACGCGGCTGCGTAGGTGAAGCTTGGTCAGCACGTTGCTCACGTGGGACTTGATGGTTGTCTCGCCCAGGAACAGAGCGGTGGCCACTTGCGCGTTGGACAAACCCCGCGCCATCAGGACGAGGACCTCCCGTTCCCTTCCGCTGAGCTCGCTCAGCACCTGCGGGTCGACGGGACCGGCCGGTTCCTCGCGCTGCCGTATTGCGTAGTCGATGAGTGACCTCGTCACCGCGGGCGCGACCAGGGAGTCGCCACGGACGAGAGTGTGAATGGCCTCGACGAGCACTGCCGCCTCGACGTCCTTGAGCAGGAACCCCGCCGCGCCCGCGCGTAACGCCCCCATCACGTACTCGTCGAGGTCGAACGTCGTGACCACCAGGACCCGCACCTCCGGGCAGCGGGCCGCGATCTCCTGCGTCGCGGCGATGCCGTCCATCAACGGCATACGGACGTCCATCAGCACCACGTCGGGTCGGAGCTCGACCGCAGCCGTGACGGCTGCCGCACCATGCGCTGCCTCACCGACGACCTCGAGGTCCTTCTCACCGTCGATGATCATCCGAAAGCCCAGTCGGACGACCTCCTGGTCGTCTGCCAGCACGACTCGGATCACCGGGCACCCGCGCGAGCTGCGCCCCCGAGGTTGGCTTTGTCGTCGGGCTCGAGGAGCAAAGTCGCCTGCAGCGAGCAACCCCCACGAGAGCTGGGACCAAGAGCGGACGTGCCGTCGTGTATTGCCGCTCGCTCCGCCACGCCGATCAGTCCGTGGCCGGCCGGGCTTCCTCCCGCGCGGAGCCCGCGGCCGTTGTCGTCGACGCGAATGTCGACCCGATCCGTGCGGAAAGCGACGCGGACCCACACCCGTTCGGCCCGGCCGTGACGGATGGCGTTGGTGAGGGCTTCCTCGACGATGCGGTAGGCGTTGAGGCCGAGCGCCGGGGTCACCGTCGCATTGCCGGTGTCGAGGTCGGGGTGCACAACCAGTCCCATCGCCCGGAACGACTCCAGTAGTGCGGGGATGTCGCGCAGGCTGGGTTGCGGGGCCGCGCCTGCCCGCTCGGCGTCCTCCTCCCCGCGCAGCGTTCCCACAAAACCGCGCATCGCTGTGAGGGCCTGGCTACCGGCCGTTGCGATGTAGTCGAGCGCGTCTGCGGCCGCCTGCGGGTCGCGGGAGGCGACATGGCGCCCGGCGCGGGCGCGCACGGTAATTGCGCTGACGTGGTGGGCCACCACGTCGTGCAGCTCTCGCGCGATGCGGAACCGTTCGGCCTCCACCGCGTGCGCTGCCTCCTTCTCACGCAATGCCACGAGTTCGGCGTTGCGGGACTCCAGTTCGGCCTTTGCGCGGCGAGACTCCCGGACCAACCGGCCGAGGGCGGGCGGCAGCACCGCGATCGCCGCAATGAGGATAAGGTCACCCGCCACGTCCTCCAGGGCGAGTACCGGCCAGTACCGAAGGAAACCCAGCGTCATCGCGATGGCCGAGACCGCCGTGACGAAGACCGGGCGGGCCCGGGGCTCGTAGACCACGATCGTGTAGCTGGCGATGCTGAGGAACTCCAGGCCCGTGGTGGCCGCGACGACGGTCACCAGTGCGGCAACGTAGGTGAGGGCGGGCCACCGTCGACGTACGGTGAGCGCCACACCCATCACGAGGACGATCGCCACTGCTCGTAGCAGCGGACCGCCGTCGCCGTAGATCTGCTGGGCCACGATGAAGACGAGGACGATGGGGACGGCGCCCACGGCGTCGCGCACCATCTCGGGCTGACGCCTCCACCACCTCATGTTCGACCATAACCTCCCGGGAAGGGCCGCCGACAACCTCCGGGTCGGAGGGGACGGCATCGAGCTGTTCGTCCTTTAGGAGGGCATGCGTTCGTCCTCGCGGCCGTTCTCGCGCTGCCGGTGGCCTTTTAGCGTCGTAGGCATGAACTCCGTTACCGCCGGACGCGTCGAGATCGACGCCCCCCTCATCGCCCTGCACGGTGTCTCCAAGACCTACACCACCGGCGAGGTCAGTTTCACCGCACTCGACCGCGCGAACCTGACGGTGAAGGCCGGGGAGTTCGTGGGCGTCGTCGGCCCGTCGGGGTCGGGTAAGTCGACGCTGCTGAACCTGATCGCGGCGATCGACCGACCCACCCACGGCCACGTGGTGGTCGGCGACGTCGAGGTCTCCGACCTCAGCGAGAACGACGCGGCGCGGTGGCGAGGGCGGAACCTGGGGGTGATCTTCCAGTTCTTCCAGCTGCTTCCCACGCTGAGCCTCGCCGACAACGTGATGCTGCCGATGGACTTCTGCGGAGTTCATGCCCGGCGCGAGCGTCCGGCCGTGGCTCGCGAGCTGCTTGCCCGCGTGGGGCTCGCCGACCACGCCGACAAGCTGCCGTCCCAGGTCTCCGGCGGTCAGCAGCAGCGGGCCGCGATCGCGCGCGCTCTCGCCAACGACCCCCCGATCATCGTCGGCGACGAGCCGACGGGGAACCTCGACTCCGCATCTGCGGCCTCGATGATGGCACTGTTCGACACACTGGTGGCCAGCGGCAGAACCGTGGTTCTGGTCACGCACGACCTCGAGCTCGCTGCCCGTACCGGCCGCAGCGTCCTGGTCCGCGACGGTTCCACCACCGAGCAGACAGTGGGTGCGCCGTGATCACCGCCCGCTGGCGCAAGGTCCGCGCCGATCTGTTGACCAACAAGGTGCGCTCAGGGCTCGCGGTCATCTCGCTGGCGGTCGGCACGACCGCAGTGGGCGCCCTCGTGCTTGCCGGTGACACCCTCGACGCGTCCTTCGAGTCCAGCCTCCGTACGGCGAACCCGCCCTCGGCCGTGCTCGTCACCGACCCCTTTGACGCGGACCTCGTCGATGAGGTCCTCGCCCATCCGGCCGTCGGTCAGGCAGAGGCTCGGCGGTCCCACCGCACCCAGGTGGCAGGTCCCGCCGGTGACCATCTTGGCATCGAGCTCGTCGCCATGCCCGACTTTGGCGACAACCACGTCGCCCTCATCGATCCGCGCGCAGGAACGTGGCCGCCTTCGCGCGACGGGATCGTGCTCGAACGGGCCTCGATCAGCGAGCTCGGCGTCAGCGTCGGCGAGGACGTCTCAGTGGAGATCCCCGGCGAGACACCACTGGAGCTCACCGTCACAGGCACCGTGTCCGACGTCACCGAAGTCGCACCGATGCTCGGAGGGTCGGTGCGCGGCTACGTAGCGATGGAGACGATGACCGAGCTCACCGGCTCCGATGACCTCAACACCTTCTACTTGCGTGCTACCGACCAGCCACTGGACCGTGACAGTGCCTCGGAGATGACCGCAGCGGTGCGCGACGACGTCCTCCGCCCGGCGGGTGTCGCCCTCGAGGCGAACCACGTCGAGAACCCGAGTGAGCATCCCGCCGACAAGACGCTGTCGTTCATCGTGCTGACCATGCAGGTGCTGTCGCTGTTCGGGTTGGCGATCGCGATTGGCCTCGTGGTCAACACGGTCACCGCACTGCTCGCGCAGCAGCGTCACCAGCTCGGTGTGATGAAGGCGATCGGCGGCACTGTCCGGCAGCTCACGGTCCAGTACCTGGGGTACGTGGGATTGCTGTCCGCCGGCGCGCTCGTCGTGGCGGTGCCGACCTCACTGCTTGGCGGGCGGGCCGTCGCCGGCTTCATCGCCGGCCTGGCCAACATCGACCTCGACCCGATGGGGATCCCCCTCACACCGGTCCTGTTGCAGGTGGTCATCGCGACTCTGCTCCCGCTTGCGGCGGTGGTCTTCGCAGTCCGCCGGGCCTGCCGGACCACGGTGCGTGACGCCATCACCAACCAAGGCCTGAGCAGTACGACCTCGCGGGGGTACCACTCCTCCCGGTTCTCTCGCCAAACCCTGCTGGCCTACCGCAACGCCGTCCGCAACCGTCTCCGGCTGGGACTGACGATTCTGACTGTCGCGCTGTGCGGGTCCGTCCTGGTC
This sequence comes from Jiangellales bacterium, assembly GCA_035462375.1. Classification (GTDB taxonomy): domain Bacteria; phylum Actinomycetota; class Actinomycetes; order Jiangellales; family Jiangellaceae; genus DASTQL01. The sequence goes on along the minus strand of DATHUJ010000235.1, from coordinate 5,156 downwards.
GGGGTGAGCAGCACCGGCAGCGCCCTGGGCCACGTCACCGAGGAGGTCGCTGGCTATACCGATTACGACGTGGAGATCGCCCTCACCGATCCTGTCCCGTTCACCGAGGCTGACGACATCCTGCGCCGCGACCAGGCCGTCGACTCCGTCGAAGGCTGGTGGCGCGGCCAGGCTTCCCTGCTGCGCCCGAACGGAACCCAGAACCAGAACATCAGCATCACGGGCACCCCTGCCGGATCGTCCGCGATCGACCCGACACTGCAGGAGGGCCGGTGGTTCGACGGCACCGATGACTTCCCGGTCGTCATCAACACCGACCTCGCCGAGGCAGAGCCCGACCTGGAGGTCGGCGACCCGGCTGTCCTCGAGATCGACGGCCAGCGCCGGGAGTGGAACGTCGTCGGCATCGCCACCACCACCACCGTCGGCCCGGTGGCCTACCTGCCCACCGAGCAACTGGCAGCCACGGTCGGCGCTGCCGGTCAGGCGAACACCCTGGCGGTCCAGCTCGCCGCAGGAACTGACCACGACGAGGCCGCCGACCGGCTCGGGACACTCGCGGGGGATACCGGTCTGCCGGTGGGTCAGGTCCAGACCAGCGGACAGATCCGCGAGGGGCTGGAGGGCATCGTCGCGGTGGCCATCGCACTGCTGCTCTTCATCGGCGCAATCCTGGCCGTCGTCGCGGTCGTCGGCGTCGCCGGCACCATGACCCTGAGCGTCTTTGAGCAGACCCGCGAGATCGGTGTCCTGCGGACCATCGGTGCGACCACCTGGGCGGTGCGACGCCTCCTGCTGCTGCAGGGCGTGGCCGTCGCCGCCATCGGCGGCCTGATCGGGATCCTGCTGTCGATGCCCGTGGCGTGGCTGCTCGCCGCGGCCATCGAGAACACGGTGATCTCGGCCGACCTGCCACTCACGTTCTCCTGGCTCGCCGTCGGGATCTGGCTCCCCGTGGCCATGGCGATCGGCGCCCTCGGTGCCACCCAGCCTGCGCGGGCGGCGGCCAGGCTCACCGTCCGCGACACCCTCGCCTACGAGTGACCCCGATCCCGATCCCGATACCCGATCAGCGACTTGCACACCACGGAAGGTCACACCATGCACGGACCAGCCACCAGCCAGCCGGCTGCCGGTGCCACCGGCAGGCCAGCAGATGCCAGGTTCGCGGGGCCCACCCCTCCCAGGTCGTCGAGCATCATGCGGACACCGGCCAGTTGGCCAGCTGCGATCTTCTGGAGCCGCACACAGGGCCGGGCACGGGCAGCGTGGCTCATCCTGTTGCCGCTCGTCGGGGCCTTCATGGCCGCGGTACTGGCTGACGCGGCGACGTCAGGTCGGCTCCCGCTCCCCGCCGCCGAGCTGGTGGTCAGCGCGACCTCAGCCGGGGTCGCGGTGCTACTCGTCCTCCTTAGCCGGCGGTTCCTCGGAGCACGTCGGGGCCTGGACGGTTAAGGCTTGCCCTGGACCGCCGCTGGATCCGTGACGCGGTCGCCGGCTTCGGCATCGGTGTCGTCGGCGTGTTGTTCGCCCGCACAGACGTCGTCGGGGTGAGTGATCTTTCAGCTCTCGTGCGTGTCGACATCGACCCGAGCCTGCCCTTCCTCATGCACGGCGGGTCACTCGAGGCCGGCGCCTTCGTCGTGGTCGGGGTCCTGGCCTTCCTCTGGATCCGGTACACCCGTGGCGTCCTCACCGTTGATCTGGACGGGCTCGACCTCGAGGACCCGAAGTCCCCGACCGCTGAGCCCCGCTGACACGCTGTTCGGAGAACTCGACCAACGAGCTCGGCGTCCCCGTCGGTGTCGCCTTCCTTGAGGAACGGGTGTCGTGGAGCGAGCCTGTTGGTGGTCTCGTCGCGCTCACCGGCGTCGCTCTCGCTCAGGGCCGCCTGCCGCTGTCCCATCGGTCTAACCGCTACATCGCCCAGACCGGGTGTCAGTAGCGCTCCCTCCCGGCGACGTTCGAGCAATGGACGCGGGTCTGGTCGCAGTTCCGCCGCTGGTCGGGCAACGGCATCTGAGGGCCGACCACGAGGGTGCAGGGAGAGCCGACGAGACCGCTCGGTGGTCGTCATCGACACCACCTGACCCGCGGCGCCTCGAACGGGGCACGCTACTCGCGGCAGAAGCGTGCCTTGCCGTCAGCCTCGCTGGCGGGTCATATCCGGCGAAGTGACCCACGTCGATGTTCGGAGTTCTACCTGGCGCTGCAGAGCCAGCCGTGTGTCGCCGATGACTTCTCTGATGGCGCGGCTGCCGCTTTCTGATGGCCCTCGGATCAGGATTTCGACGCCGTGCGGCGCTCCAGTGCTTCGATGACGGTTGGGCAGACGTCGATCTCGTAGAGCCTCTCGACGCTCTGCATCCCGCCCGGGCTCTCGGCGTTGATCTCCACCACCTTGCCGCCGATCACATCGATGCCGACGAACCACATGCCGTCGGCCACGAGCTTCGCGCCCATGGCCTCGACGATCTCGCGTTGCTCGTCACCGATCTCGAGAGGGACCGAGCGACCGCCCGTGCTGATGTTGGCCCGCGGGTCGTTGCCGCTGGGCACTCGCCGGAAGGCCGCCAGGACTCCGTCGCGCTCGAGGATCTCTCCTTCGAGCAGGAAGATCCGGGCGTCACCCTCCTCGCCGCCGTCGACGAACTCCTGCACGATCGCGTAGCCGTCCTGCAGTACCGCCTCAGTCATCTGGGCGAGGTTCGTCTCGCCCTCGTCCTCGATCATGAACACGTTGCGGCCCTTGGCGCCGTACAGCGGCTTGACCACGCTGTGCCCGACCTCGCGGACGAAGCGCTCGATCGCTTCGGGGTCGCGCGTCACGAGTGATCGGGGCCGGATCTTCTCGGGGAACTCCTCCAGGTAGAGCTTGCTCGTCGCGCGCACCAGGGACGTGGGGTCGTTCACCACCGTGACGCCTCGAGCCTGGAGCATCTGGCCGAAGACAACTGCCAGTGGGCTTGCCCACGGCCGGTCCTGCAGCAGGTCGTCGATCGACTCGTTCCGCAGGAACAGGGCATCGAGGTCGTCCATCACGACCCGTTCCGCGTCGCCTTCCTTGACACGCTCCATGAAGCTCGCGAGCGTGTCGTCCTCCTCGAACACCGCCGCATGGGCCCGGGCCACGACCTGTCCTTCGCTCCCCCCGAACTCGACGTCCCCGACGCCGACATACCAGACCTCGTGCCCACGCTGGGACGCGGCTCTCGCCAGCCGCGTCGTCGCGTATTCGTCGATCTCGGTCGCGACGTCGTTGACGAAATAGGCCAACCTCATGCGGACTCGTCTCCTTCGTACAGGTCGGTGACCGACGCGCCCGCGCGCAGCCTAGCCAGGCGCTCTTGGGCGCCGGGCACATCTAGCCAGCGTGGCCGAACCCATGGTGGGTGGAGCACCTCGCGGTCGAGCAGGTCCTGGATCAACGGGATGTGGTCCAACGCGAACTTACCGACGAGGAGGACATCCAGGTTTGTCCCCTCAGCGAGAGCCTCGAGCAGGTGCGTGATCCCACGGAGATAGACAGCGTCCTTGACGTTGCCACCCCCGACGACGACCCGGATGGCGATGGACCACGCGGTCCTCGTCGGAATTGCGTACTGGTCACGCAGCGACTCGTAGATCTCCAGGAACTCTGCGCCCTCGAGCATCCTGTCGATGGCTACGACCCGTGCGGCGAGCACGCGAAGACGCCGCGGGTCCAGCCCGCCGGTCAGGTACTCGGCGAGCACGGCAAGACCCTCCTGGGTCTCGTCGTAGCCAGGCAGCCCGATCGTCAGCAGTGTCAATGGTTGCCTGGCGCCGTTCTGGTAGGTGACGACATGAGTGCCGACCTCGTGGTGCAGCAGGGCCTCGACGCGGTCGGCCCTGATGACGGCGGTCGCGGGGATGAGCAGCCGGCCGAACGACACCATCAGCTCTGAGACGTCGTCGCGCACCTCGATGTGGACCGGGAAGTCTGGATAGAGCGCCCGGTATCGATCGAACTCCGCCCGAGCCGCCTCCGCGAACGCACCGGCCGTGACGCTCCGGGTGTTGGCACCCAGGGCCGGGATGGACTGGAGCAGCTGCTCTGCGACGGACACGAGGGGCGGGGAGACCCCTCCGTAGAGCTGCAGCGACCCGTAGAGAAACCGTGAGGTGTCGCGATCCTCCAAAGCTGTGACTTGCCTTGCTATCTCGTCTCGCTTGGCCCGGAAGAGTGTGTGCAGCGCAGGGTCGGTCACGTTCTCGACTTCGAGGTCGTAGAGGTCTCGCAGCACCAGGTCCGGCTCGAAGTCCAGCGGTCTAAGCCGAAGCGTGGGGACAGTCCCGAAGTCGCTCCGTTCGAAGTCCGCCCAGGCCTGCGCTGCATTGACCGGCGTCGTGTTCAGCAGCACGTTCACGTCGCGCTCGATCTCAACGAGACGGGCATCGATCTCCAGCGCAGGCGCTAGATCCTGGATGGGAGATTTCATGAGACGGCAGTACCCCCAACCTCTACCAGCATCCGTCTGAGCGTTCCGAAGGCCTGCTTCTGGTTGAAGGGCTTGTCCACGGAGCGGATGGCCTTGGGACACAATGGCCCCGCAGAGCCGGCCCCGACAACGAGTTGGTCATAGCTGCTAGCAATGCCCGTCGCGTTCTCCACCTGGCGTTGGCGGGGAGACCTCAGTATAGTTGAACGATCGAATATACGCGGAATTCTGTGTCGGCAGTATGCCGAGCACGCCTCGGTTAGGGGTGGAGCTGGAGGTCGACTGGCCATACTGGGCCACCAACGCGGAGCTATCGATATGGCTTGGCCAAGCCCTCGTCATGAGAACGCAGCTGCTGCTCAGCGACAGCCCTCCGCGCCGGACCCCGCCATGAGGCCTTGCGTCTATCTGGGCGGACACGCGCTGGGTTGTCGTTCGTTCGCCTGGGGCTCCTTGGCTCGCACCAAGCGCTCGCTCATCGGCATATGTGGGTGATCCGACGGGCCTGCGAGAGACGCAAGAGAGAGAGACGAGAGGCCGCCGCAGAAGGCGCAGGGCGGACCCTGCACACCGGAGCGGACCTGCTCACCGACAAGCAGCAGCAGCGCCTGCAGACCCTGTCGAGGTGACCGGGGCCGTCTACCAGCGGATGATCGCCGCCTCCCGGTGAACCCGACCGGACCAAGGGCCGAGAGT
>DATHUJ010000234.1:0-9155 GCA_035462375.1 Jiangellales bacterium | reverse complement strand
CACCGGCGCCGGGTTCTTCTGGCCCGTCTTCCCGATCTTCGGCTGGGGCATCGGTCTGGCGTTCAACGCCTGGGACGTCTACTCGCCCGGCATCACGCCGGACAAGGTGGACGCCGAGGTGGAGCGTTTGCGCCACCACTCGGCCTGACGCGGTAACGGCGGGGCAGGCAGCTGGGTTCAAGCTCTTCGACGTATCGCCGCCGCGGGCGCCGGGAGGCGCACACTGCTCGTGGATCACCTTGGGCGGGTCGGCGCACCCGCAGCCGAGCGGCCCTCTCTCCGTACGAGCCAGCCGAGCGGCCCTCTCTCCGTACCGCCCCCGGGGAGCCTGACCGCGCCGAGGCATCGAGTCCTCGTGGTTGGCGGCGTAGGGCGGCCGGCGAGCGAGGTGGCCCCTCGCGGTGAGCACCCGATCCCGCCGGGGCCGGTGACCCCCTGACCGGACCACCGGACCTGTCGGTGACGTGTGGTCTGCTAGGACGGAGGACTTGACGAGGTGCCGACGGACTGGGGAGTCGATGTGTCTGGTGTGGTGACCAACACCGCGGTGCTGGAGCTCGAGCTCGATGAGCGCCGGGGTGAGCTGACCGGCTACTGCTACCGGATGCTGGGGTCGTCCTTCGACGCCGAGGACGCGGTCCAGGAGACGATGGTCCGGGCCTGGCGTGCCCACGACCGCTTCGAGGGCCGGTCCGCCCTCCGCTCGTGGCTCTACCGCATCGCCACCAACGTGTGCTTGGACATGCTGGCGGGGCGCAAGCGACGGGCCCGGCCCGTCGACCTGACGAGTGACCCATGGCAGCCGGTCGAGTCCTCACTGGCGGCCCGCCAGCCCGAGGCCACCTGGCTGGAGCCGGCGCTCGACGCCAAGGTCCTGCCGACCGCTGGCGACCCCGCCGACGTGGCCGTCGCCCGAGACTCGGTCAGGCTGGCGTTCGTGGCGGCGCTGCAGTACCTGCCCCCGCGCCAGCGCGCGGTGCTCATCCTGCGCGACGTGCTGCGCTGGCGCGCCGACGAGGTGGCCGAGCTCCTCGAGACGTCGGTCGCCTCTGTCAACAGCGCCCTCCAGCGCGCCCGCGCCTCGCTGGCCGCGCGAGGCGTGAGCGACAGCCCGCCGGCGGACCCGCTCGACGACGAGCACCGCGAGCTGCTGAGTCGTTACGTCGATGCGTTCGAGCGTTACGACATGGAGGCTCTGGTCACGCTCCTGCACGAGGACGCGACGCAGAGCATGCCGCCGTACGAGATGTGGCTGCAGGGTCGCGACGACGTGGTCCAGTGGATGCTCGGGCCGGGGCACGGGTGCCGCGGCTCCCGGGTGATCCCGCTTCAGCTCAACGGGTCACCGGGCTTCGCCCAGTACCGGCCGAGCGGTCCGGGCGGCCGCCATGAGCCCTGGGGTCTGCACGTCCTCGCCGTCAGCGACGGCTGTGTCACCGGGATCACGACGTTCCTCGACACCCGCCTCTTCGCGCTCTTCGGGCTGCCCGAGCACCCCGACGACGCCACGGCCGCGCCGACCGGGACCAGCGCCAGTGCCGCGCAGGACCAACCGGCTCCATGAGCTCGACCAGTGGCGGTGGCCCGACCTACCCGGACGGGCGGTGCGGATCGGCGAGCAGGGAGCGGGCGCGGTGAGCATCCATCTGTCCGGAGGCGGGGCCACCCCACGACGGATCGTGATCAGCTGCGACGTCGCCGGCTGCCCGGTGCAGGCGGAGCCATCGCCGGCGGAGCGGTGGCGCAGCAATGTCGATGCCACATCATGGGCTCGTGACCACGCGGTCGGCTGGACGCACGACCCGGTCCGCGGGACCGACTACTGCCCCGACCATGCCGAGCTCAGCACGCCGCCTGCCTCCGGCGCGGTCGCACCCCGCCCGAGCGCCACGGCGCGGGACCGGGCGGGCAATCCGCTGAACCGCGACGACTATGCCGCCCAGCTGCGGGCCCGGCTGGACGAGGGTTCCCGCACGGCCGGCTCGACCGTCGTGCTGACAGGCGCCCAGGCTGATGTCGTGGTCCGGCTGCTCGACGAACTTGCCGGCGTCTATCGAGGTGAGGACCTCGGTAGCCTCGCCGGCGACCTGTGCCAGATGCTGGAGAGCGAACTCGGTGACCAGGACTGATCGAGTCCGGCGGTTGCGATCCGCGGCAGGGCGGAGCCCGCGGAGCCGCTCTGTCGCCGTGACGAGACGCGACGAAGGAGGGCACCATGGCCGATCACGTGGCGACCGCAGAGGTGGCGATCAGCGCCTCGCCCGCCCAGGTGTGGGCTGCGCTCACTGATCCGGAGCAGATCAAGAAGTGGATGTTCGGGACCGACGTGCAGTCGGCCTGGACGCCCGGCAGCCCCATCGTGTGGAGAGGTGAGTACGACGGCGGGACCTACGAGGACAAGGGCGAGATCGTCGAGGCCGACCCGCCACACCATCTTCGCTTCACGCACTTCAGCCCGATGAGCGGCGAGGACGACGTCCCGGCGAACTACCACAACGTCAGCTACGACCTGCAGGAGCGCGTGGACAGGACCTATGTCACGCTGCGCCAGGACAACAACCCCAGCGAAGACGCGGCGAAGCACTCCGCCGCCACGTGGGACCAGATGCTCAAGGGCCTCAAGGAGGTCGTGGAGCGGGGGTGACCGAGCCGTCCCAGGGATCGAGCCGCCGGAAGGCTCGGTGTCGGCAGGGAGAACTGGTCGACGAGCGTTCCGCCGGTGCCAGTCGCGCCTACGTCTGCTCCGGCACGCGCATCCCGGCGGCGATCCGCCGGCCCTTGCGCACCTGCGTTCCCCGGCCCACGAGCGTGACGTGCCGCCGACCGCCGACGACGGCCTCGGGGCGGACCTCGACGCGGTCGTCGAGGACCGCACGCTGGACCCTGGCCCCCGAGCGCACCACGACGCCCGGGAGCAGCACGCTGTCGAGGACGCTCGCGCCGGCCTCGACGAGGACGCCGGGGGACAGAACGCTGCCGCGCACCCGGCCGGCGACCGTGGCACCCGAGGAAAGCAGGCTGCGTTCCACGCGGGCGCCCGGGAGCAGCCGGGCCGGCCCGTGCCGACCGCCGGTCGTCCGGATCGGCCACGCCGGGTCGTCGAGGCGGAACGGCGGGTCGTCGGCGACCAGGTCCTGGTGCGACTGCCAGTAGGCCTCGACCGTCCCGACGTCTCGCCAGTAGTCCGGATAGGGGGTCGCCCTGGCCTCGCCGGCGTCGACCAGGCGTGGCAGCAAGTGATCGCCCAGGTCCCCCAGCTCGCCGTCGCCCACCTCCGCATCGATCTGCTCGAGCTCGTCGAGCACCGCCTCGGGACTGAAGACGAAGACCTCGGTCGTCACCGTGCGGGACCTCGGCTCGTCCGGCTTGTAGGCGTAGTCCCGGACGCGCTCGCCGTCCGCCACGACCACGCCGTAGCGGGAGGCGACCTCGGACTCGACCTCGGTGGTCACCAGCGTCACGGCCGCCGACGACGTCAGGTGTCCGTCTGCGATCTCGCGGTAGTCCATCCGGTAGACCGCATCGGCACTCACGACCACGAGTGCGTCGGGCCCGAGATCCCGGACGAGTGGGGCCTGACGCCAGAGCGCGTCGGCGGTGCCCTGGTGCCACCCCTCGCGGTGCGTACCTCGGTGCGGGTGGAGGATCCGCAGGCCGCCGGTGGTCCGGTCGAGGTCCCAGGGGCGGCCGTTGGACAGGTGGTCGACGAGCGATGCCGGGTGGAACTGCTGGACCACCCAGACGTCCTGGACCTGCGCCTGCGCGGCGTTGCTGAGCGAGAAGTCGATGAGGCGGTACTCCCCGCCGTACGGGACGGCGGGCTTGGCGCGCTCGTTGGTCAGCAGCTCCAACCGGCCCCCAGCGCCTCCGGCGAGGACCAGCACGAGGATCCGGGGGAGGGCCACCGGTCAGCGCGGTACGGCGCCCGGGGGCATCGGGTGGCCGGGGATCGGCACCGACCCCGGCTCGTCGGACCGCTCACGCGCCTGCGTGTAGTCCGCTCGGGCGATCTCCTGCTCCGCGCGCGACGTCAACTCGGTGATCGCCGGCTCACCGTGCGCGGCCAGCAGCCCGTGACCGGTCACATAGGGCCCGTGCGCCTCGGCGAGCACCCGCAGTGACGCCACGACGTCGTCCTCCGGCAGGCCGGTGGCGCGGGACAGGTCCGTGGCGGTCACCTCGGTGCCGCCGTCGGCGAGCAGGCGCTGCGCGGCGCGCAGCACCGGCAGCTCGCGGGTTTCCCAGCTGGACATGGTCGTGACCTCCGGACGTCGACGGGTACCCGCGCCGTACCCTCGCCCGGCTGTGGCCAACCATGGTTGGGTGGCCCTGTCCTTGCAGGAGGGGTTGACGTGCCGATCCAGCTCCGCCCGCCCGGTGCCCACGTCGTGCTGGCCTCTGCCGACAGCCAGCCCTACGCGACCCTGCGCGACCGCCCGGTCCCACGGGGGGAGCGCTACGCCCTGGGCAAGGGCCTGCGCCGAGAGGTCCCGCGGTCGTTGCTCGCCGACTGGAAGGCGCCGGTGCGCCGGCGTGACCCCGTCGACCTGGTGAACGAGTCGCACCAGGGACGGATCGACTGGCTGGTGCCGGTCCGCATCGGCCGCATGATCGCGTCCCCGTACGGTTTCCTGCGCGGCACCGCGATCGTCATGGCGCACGACTTCTCGGCCCTGCCGGCGACGGGCATCACGCCGGTGATCTGCGGCGACGCCCACGTCGGCAACGTCGGCTTCTACGGCTCGCCGGAACGCGATCTCGTCCTCGACCTCAACGACTTCGACGAGGCGCACCCGGGGAGCTGGGAGTGGGACCTGCGACGGCTCTCGACCAGCGTGTGGGTCGCCGGACGGCAGAACGGCTTCACCGACGACGAGTGCGAGGCGGCCGCCGTCTCCGCGGTCCGGGCCTACCGCCTGCAGGTACGGGAGCTGGCTGGGCAGCCGCTGCTGTCTCGGTCCTTCCAGCGGCTGGACCTCGATCGCCTGCATGCGACGGCTTCGGACGAGTCGCTGCGCAAGGAGATCGAGCGCGCGGCCAAGCGCGCCGTCCGGCGGACGAGCGACCGCGCTCTGCCACGCTTCACCTTCGAGCACGAGGAGGGGAGGCGGATCGTCGAGGAGCCGCCACTCATCACCCGCCTGGACGACGAGGAGTCGGCCCGGCTCGCGGCAGCGCTCGACGACTACCTGCTCACACTTGCGCCGCACTGGCGCCGGGTTCTCGGTGGCTACACGATCGTCGACCTGGCCCACAAGGTCGTCGGCGTGGGCAGCGTGGGCCTACGGGCCTTCGTCGTGCTCTGCGAGGGCAGCAGCCCTGACGACGTGCTCTTCCTCCAGCTCAAGGAGGCCCGGCGCTCCGTGGTCGCTCCCTTCGTCCACGGCGACTCCGCCTGGCACGCCCACCAGGGGCAACGGGTCGTCGAGTACCAGCAGGCACTGCAGACCGTCAGCGACCCGCTGCTCGGCTGGACGACTGTGGGCGACCGGCAGTTCTACGTACGGCAGTTCCGCAACATGAAGGGCACGGTCGCGCTCGACGGCATCGACGCCGCCGCCCTCAGCGACTACGCGGGCATCTGCGGCCAGCTGCTGGCCAAGGGCCACGCCCGGACGAGCGGGGCCTCGATGATCGCCGGGTACCTCGGCAAGTCCGACCGCGCCGACCAGGCCCTCGGCCGGTTCGCCCGGGCCTACGCCGACCAGACCGAGCGCGACCACGAAGCGCTCGTCGCCGCCGTACGGAGGGGAAAGCTGGCGGCGGAGACCGGCGTCTGACGTCTCCGGACGGGGTGGTGATGGGTCCGCCTCAGGCCATGTCCTCCAGCTGCTTGCCCCTTGGTCTCGGGCACGGAACTTCAGCACGCAGAAGAGCGACAGCAGCGCACAGGTGGTGTAGAGGCCGTACGCGAGGCCGAGCCCGACGTCGGCCAGGGCAGGGAACGTCCTGGAGATGAGGGAGTTAGCCCGCCCACTGGGCGGCCGCCGCGATCCCGAGCGCTCGCACGGATCCGGTTGTTGAGCATCTCGCCGAGCAGGATCCAGACGGTCGGACCCCAGGACATGCCGAAGAAGACGACGAACAGGTTGGCCGCCACCAGCGCGATGGTGCCAGAGGCGCCCTCGAGCGCCGGCTCGCCGTCGACGACGGGGGCGGTGGCGAAGATGTACGCGAGGGTGCGCAGGCTGAGGAACATGCCGGCCGACCCGGTGAGCAGCAGGGCGCGCCGGCCGACCTTGTCGATCGAGGCGCTCGGGATCAGCGTGACCGCGATGTTCGTTACCGAGGTGAGAACCGTGATGACCAGGGAGTCCTCCTCGCTGGACCCGACCTGCTGCCAGATGTGGAGGAGTAGTAGAAGATCACGTTGATGCCGACGAACTGCTGGAAGAGGGAGAGGAGGATGCCTACCCAGACGATCGGCATCAACCCGAGCGCGGGGCCGCGCAGGTCGGCGAAGGAGAACCGGGCCTCGAGCTTGACGATGCGGCGGATCTCGCGGATCCGCTCTCGATGCCCGTACGGAGCACCTGGGAGAGCACGTGCCGCGCACGCTCGGGCTCGCCCCGGGAGACCAGGTAGCGGGGGACTCGGGGGATGTGCAGCGCGAGGATCCCGTACGCGACCTCAGGGACGACCTCGCTCATGAACATCCAGCGCCAGGCCTCGAGCCCGAGCCACAGCTCCTCCGCTGCGCCGCCGGCCGCGGTCGCGAGGAAGTAGGCGGACAGCAGTGCGACGAAGATGCCGGGTGACGATCGCCAGCTGTTGGAGGGAGCCGAGTCGGCCGCGGATCGACGCGGGAGAGATCTCGGCGATGTACGCCGGCGCGATGACCCAGGCGGCGCCGACGCCCAGGCCGCCGACGACCCGCCACAGGATGAGATCCCAGGGCGTCTGCGCCAGCCCCGAGCCGATCGCGCTGACCGTGAAGAGGAGCGAGGCCAGCAGCATCACGCGGATCCGGCCCTGCCGGTCGGCGAGCTGCCCGGCCAGCCAGGCCCCGAGCGCGCAGCCGAGCAGAGCCGAGGCCACCGCGAAGCCGGTCAGCCCGGCACCCATCCCGAACTCCTCGCGGATCGCGTTCACCGTGCCGTTGATGACCGCGGTGTCGAACCCGAAGAGGAACCCGCCGAGGGCGGCGACCGCGGCGAGGAGGACTGCGCGCACGGTGTCGTACTGTCCTTCACCGGCGTGGTCCGCGCCATGGCGTCTTCCGAGGGTCCACAGGAACGGGCCGCCGTGACCCGCCGGAGTCACCTGTACCACCATGAAACGGGATCGAACCGGCTTTCAGGACACCGCAGATGGAGCGGTCTTATCCGCCATGGGCTCGGCCGTCGGCTCGGTGACGGGCCCGACGACCGGGTCGGTGACCGACCGGATCCGCCGGGTGGCGAGCTCGATCATGAGCCGGGCACCGGGGGAGAGAACGGCGTCCTCGCGGTGGACGACGGCAATCGTCTCGTAGAGGCGCGGGCGCAGGGGGACCCAACCCGCCCCCGGCGCCAGCCGCGGGAGCAGGTCGTCGAGCACGGCCCTCGGTCCGACCGTGTCGACCATGCCTCGGCCGACCAGCTCGATCGCCGTCTCGACGTCCTCGACCTCGACGCGGGGCTGGAGGGACAGTCCCTCCTGCTGGACCATCCGGCTGAGGGACACCCGGGCCGGGTCCTCGGTGCGCCAGGACGTCTCGGCCAGGACGAGCGGCGCCTCGGCGAGCCGCCGTGCCGACGCCGGGCGGCGGAGCCGCTCCGGGTGTGCGCTCACGTACACCTGCTCGTCACGCGCGACCGGCCGGACGGCCATGCCCTCCGCGGCGACGGGGAGCACGATCAGGGCGGCCTCGAGCCGGCCGCGGCGCAGGTCCTCGCGCACGACCGTGGAGTTCTGGCCGACCAGCTCGACGCGCAGGCCCGGGTGGCGCTCCAGCACGTCGGCGACCAGCGTCGCGCCGAGGTAGAGCCGGGCGCTCCCGAAGACGCCGAAGCGTACGGTCCCGGTCTCCAGGGCGGCGGTCGCGGCGACCGCCTTCCTGGCAGCGTCGGCCTCGGCGAGGGTGCGTTCGGCGTGCGGGCGCAGCGCCTCGGCCGCCTCGGTGGGGACGACGCCGCGGCCACCCCGGCGGAAGAGGGTGGTGCCGAGGGTCCGCTCGAGCAGCCTGACCTGCTCGGACAGGGTCGGCTGGGCGTAGCCGAGCTCCTCCGCGGCGGCGGTGAACGACTGGAGCTCGTAGGCGGCGAGGAAGCAGCGGAGCTGATGCAGCGAGAGCATAGGTCAAGCCTATGGCTAGTGAAGGAAACAGGAGGCTACCACTGTGGTTCTGCATGGGTTAGCGTCAGGAGCAACGGTCCATGACGGTCATGCGACCCTGCTGTGGAAGAGGTGAAGCCGACATGTTCGACGTCTTCTGCCCCACCTGCGCCGGACGCCGGCTGATCTTCACCGGCCAGCTGCGGGGTCTCGCCAACCTGTCCGACGGGATCCGGGTCAACTTCGTGTGCTGGTGCGGGCGGGCCGGTACGTGGAGCACCGACCGGGACAGCGAGCGGGTCTTCGTGACCTGGGGAGCCCGGCCGGAGCCCGCGGCCGCCTGACCGCGCGCCGAGCCGGCGCCGATCATGGAAGGATCGCCCTCCACCGTGGCTCAGGAGGGCGAACCTTGCATTGATCACGGGCGAGTGGGCCGGCGTCAGGGCTCGATCGTGACCTTGATCGCCTCGCCCTTGGCGACGATGTCGAACGCGTCGAGAGCCCGTTCGAGCGGCAGTCGGACGGTGATCAGGTCCTTGACCGGGACCTCAACGCTGGCGATGTACTCCAGCGCCTTCTTGTTGTGCGAGGGCGCCGAGCCGTTGGCGCCGTGGATGTGCAGCTGCCGGTAGTGGACCACGTTGGAGTCGCAGGTGATCGTCGGATCGGTCTTGGGCAGCCCGCCGAAGAACGAGATGCGCCCGTTGCGCGCAGCCATCGAGATCGCCTGCTCCTGTGCGACGTTGGCGGCGGTCGCAGTGATGATCACGTCGGCGCCGCGTCCCTCCGTCAGCTCCATGACCCGGCTGACGGTGTCGACCTCGGCGCCGTTGATCACCTCGTCGGGCTGCACCGCGTCGGCCGACATCTTCAGCCGGTCGGCGTTCACGTCCACGAGG
>DATHUJ010000233.1:0-5775 GCA_035462375.1 Jiangellales bacterium | reverse complement strand
AAGCGGCTCTTCACCGAGCCCGAGCAGGAGGCCGGGCGGGCGGCCTGGCTGCTGGGTGCGTCGTTCATCACCGAGGGTGCGATCCCCTTCGCCGCAGGGGATCCGCTCCGGGTCATCCCCTCGATCATGACCGGTTCGGCGGTCGCGGGCGGACTGTCGATGCTCTTCGGGTGCACGCTGCGTGCCCCGCACGGAGGCATCTTCGTCGTGCCGCTGATCGGCAACCCGTTCCTCTACCTGCTCGCCATCGCTGCCGGCACGGTCGTGTCCGCAGCCCTGGTGATCACACTGAAGAGCACCAAGCGGGCCGTCCAGCAGGAGCAGGTGCTGCAGGCGCAGATGGGTGCCCCGGTCTGAGTCCCCCGTCCACCGATACGTACGGCCGCGGGCCCGTCCCCAACAGGGGGTGGGCCCGTGGCGTTGCTCCGATCCGTCGGGGCGGTGCCGGACAATGGGCCTGCCCACACCACGTACGCGAGGAGCGCGCACCCCATGGCCCGCCGGACCCCGACGACCCCGCCCCCGGAGGACTTCGAGGAGAGGATCCTCGACGTCGACGTCTCCGAGGAGATGCGTGGCAGCTTCCTCGAGTATGCCTACTCGGTCATCTACTCCCGGGCGATCCCCGACGCCCGCGACGGCCTCAAGCCGGTGCAGCGGCGGATCCTGTACCAGATGCAGGAGATGGGCGTCCGCCCCGACCGCGGCCACGTCAAGTGTGCTCGCGTCGTGGGCGAGGTGATGGGTCGGCTGCACCCGCACGGTGACACCGCCATCTACGACGCACTGGTGCGGATGGCCCAGCCCTGGGCGATGCGGGTCCCGCTCGTCGACGGTCACGGCAACTTCGGGTCGCTCGACGACGGCCCGGCCGCCTATCGCTACACCGAGTGCCGGCTCGACCCGGCGGCGCTGCTGCTCACGGGCTCGCTCGACGAGGACGTCGTCGACATGGTGCCCAACTACGACGGCCGGGAGGTGCAGCCGGAGGTCCTCCCCTCGGCCTTCCCCAACCTCCTCGTCAACGGCGCCTCCGGGATCGCCGTCGGCATGGCCACGAACATGCCGCCGCACAACCTCGGCGAGGTCGTGGAGGCCGCGAGGCACCTGTTGGCGCACCCCGACGCCACGCTCGACGACCTGATGCGCCTCGCGCCCGGTCCCGACCTCCCGACCGGGGGCAAGATCGTCGGCCTGGACGGCATCCGCGAGGCGTACGAGTCCGGCCGCGGTTCGTTCCGCACCCGCGCCACCGCGCGTGTGGAGAACCTCACGCCCCGGCGCAAGGGCATCGTCGTGACCGAGCTGCCCTACAACGTCGGTCCCGAGCGGGTGCGCGAGCGGATCGCCGACCTGGTCCGCAGCAAGAAGCTGCAGGGGGTCACGGACGTCGAGGACTACAGCGACCGCAGCACCGGCCTCCGGCTGGTCGTGGAGGTCAAGAGCGGCTTCGTGCCCGAAGCCGTGCTCGAGCAGCTCTACAAGCACACGCCGCTCGAGGACAGCTTCGCCATCAACAACGTCGCCCTCGTCGACGGGCAGCCGCGGACCCTGGGCCTGCGCGACATGCTCCGGGTGTTCCT
This sequence comes from Jiangellales bacterium, assembly GCA_035462375.1. Lineage (GTDB taxonomy): Bacteria > Actinomycetota > Actinomycetes > Jiangellales > Jiangellaceae > DASTQL01. The sequence goes on along the minus strand of DATHUJ010000233.1, from coordinate 4,192 downwards.
CGACCACCGGCTCGCGGTCGTCCGCCGTCGCAGCGACTACCGCCGCCGTCGCCGGTCCGACCGGTTGCACCTGGTCGATGGCCTGCTGGTCGCGCTGCTCGACATCGACGAGGTCATCCAGGTGATCCGGTCGAGCGACGACAGTGCGGCCGCCAAGGCGCGGCTGGTGCAGGTCTTCGACCTCTCGGAGGTGCAGGCGCAGTACATCCTCGACACCCCGCTGAGGCGGCTCACCCGCTACGATCGCCTGGAGCTGGAGCAGGAGGGGGAACGGCTGCGGCGCGAGATCGAGGAGCTGACCGAGATCCTGGAGTCGCCGGAGCGGTTGCGCGACGTCGTCTCCCGCGAGCTCGCCGAAGTGGCGGCTGCCCACGCCACACCGCGGCGCACGGTCCTGCTCGAGTCGGCCGGCGTCCCGGTCGTCGCCTCGTGGTCGACGCTCGAGGTCGCCGACGACCCCTGCCGGGTACTGCTCAGCAGCACCGGGTTGCTGGCACGGTCGACGGGCGTCGACCCGCTACCGGAGGGTGGGCGGCGGTCGCGCCACGACCTGGTGTTGTCCCAGGTCGAGGCGACTGCCCGCGGGCAGGTGGGCGTCGTCACCTCGCGCGGCCGGGTCCTCCGCCTCGGCGTCCTCGACCTGCCGGCTCTCCCGCCGACTGCCCAGGCACCGTCGCTCTCCGGCGGCGCCCCGCTGAGCGAGTTCGTCGATCTGGGCGCCGACGAGCGGGTGCTCTGCCTGACTTCGCTCGACCCCGGCTCAGCCGGCCTGGCCGTGGGCACCGAGCGCGGCGTCGTCAAGCGGGTCGTCCCCGACCACCCCGGTAACAAGGACGCCTGGGAGGTCCTGCGCCTCGACGAGGGGGACCGGGTCGTCGGGGCGGCGGAGCTCCGCACGGGGTCCGAGGACCTGGTCTTCGTCACGAGCGACGCGCAGCTGCTCCGCTTCGGCGCGTCGTCCGTGCGCCCCCAGGGGCGCGGCGGGGGCGGGGTCGCCGGGATCCGGCTCGGGGCCGGAGCGCGGGTGGTCTTCTTCGGCGCCGTCACGGCCGACCAGGAGTGCGTCGTCGCCACGGTCGCGGGGTCCTCCGGCGCCCTGCCCGGCACGCAAGCCGGCTCGGCCAAGGTCACGCCGTACCGGGAGTACCCCGCCAAGGGCCGAGCGACCGGCGGCGTCCGCTGCCACCGGCTGCTGCGCGGTGAGGACTCCCTGGTGCTGGCCTGGGCCGGTCCGGCGCCGGCGATGGGCGCGGCCGCGTCGGGCGTTCCGGTCGACCTGCCGCCCGCCGAGGGCCGGCGCGACGGTTCCGGCGCCCGCCTGGCGCAGCCGGTGGCCGCTGTGGGCGGGCGGGCGTGACAGGCTGAGCCCCGTGCTCGGCCTTCGCCCGGTGGTCGCCGTCGTCGCCGCCGCTGCGGTGTCCGCAGTCTTGTCGGCGTGCTCGGACGCGCCCGCCGCCGAGGCGCCCACGCCGGCCGAGCGGCTGGCCGAGGCCAAGGGCGTGCTCGACACCTCGCCGTCGGTCTCGATCGAGCTGACCGGCGAGGACCTGCCGACGGCCGGCACGGTCCTCGTCTCGGGCACCGGCGTGGCGGCGCACCCCTCGTCCTTCGAGGGCGAGCTGCGCATCGCCCAGTCCGGACTGGCGGCCACCGTTCCCCTGGTCTCGGTCGACGGCACGGTGTGGGCGCAGCTGCCGTTCACCACGAACTACGCCGAGGTCGACCCGTCCTCCTTCGGAGTCGGTGACCCGGGACGGCTGATCGACATCGAGGCCGGGGTGTCGGGGCTGCTGACCACCGACCTCGACCCGGACGACCTCGGCGAGGTCCGGGTGGGCGGCGACGTGCTGGAGGAGTACGAAGCCGAGCTGCCGGGCTCGGTCGTGGGGTCGCTGCTCACGATTGCCGACCCCGCGGCCACGGTGACCGCGCGGTTCGCGCTCGATCCCGGGACGGCGGAGCTGCGTCGCGCGGTACTCACCGGCCCGTTCTACGACGGCGGCGGCGAGCAGACCTACACGTTGCTCCTCGACGACTACGGCATCGAGACCGACATCCGTGCGCCGACGGGCTGACCCGCCCGGGTCGGGGCGCACGGCACTCGCGCTGGCCACGGTCGCCGTCCTCGTCTCCTCTGCGGACACCTACGTCGTGGTGCTGGCCCTCCCGGACATCATGGTGGGCGTCGGCCTGGACGTGACCGAGCTGCAGCGGGCCGCTCCGATCGTCTCGGTCTTCCTCCTGGGTTTCGTCGCCGTGCTGCCGCTGCTCGGGCGGCTCGCCGACGGTTACGGCCGGATCCCCGTCCTGCTGGGCTCGCTGGCGGTCTTCGCCGGCGGCTCGCTGGTGACCGCGGTGGCCGGCGACCTCACCTCCGTGGTCGTGGGACGTTTCCTCCAAGGGGTCGGCAGCGGCGGGATCCTGCCCGTGACCCTCGCGTTGGTGGCGGATCTCTACCCGGCGCGTCGACGGGGAGTGCCGCTCGGCGTCGTGAGCGCGGTCCAGGAGCTGGGGACCCTCGTCGGCCCCGTGCTGGGTGCGCTCGTGCTCGCGGTGGCCGACTGGCGGGCGATCTTCTGGCTCACGATGACCTTCGGACTGCTCGTCGCCGCGGGACTGCTGGTGGTGGGGCGCACCCGCCGTACGGCAGCGACCGGCGACAGCATCGGGGGTTCCCCTGGCGGCGGAGCGCGTGACCTCGTGGGGATCGTGCTGCTGACGGCGGCAGCCGCAGCCGCCGTACTCGCTCTCGTCCGGCCCGAGGCCCTGGTCTCGAGCGTCCGCTGGGGGACGCCCTGGGTCCCCCTCCTCGACGGCCGCCCGCTGACCGCGCCGGTCGTCCTGGGGGCCCTCCTGCTCCTGGGTGGCTGGGTGGCTCGAGAGCTCACAGCGGCGCACCCGTGGGTCGACCTGCGGCAGGCACCGCGAGTGGCGCGGGAGGTCGACCTGGCGGGAGCGGTGCTGGCCGCCGTGGCTCTCGGTGGGGTGGTGCTGGCGTTCGCCACCGCAGACGCGTCGGTCGAGCTGGTGTCACCCGCCGCGCCGGCCTATCTCGCGGCGTCGGCGGTCGCGGCCGTCGGGCTGGCGGTGCGGCAGCGCCGGGCTGCCGACCCGCTCCTCCCGCTCGACCGGATGCGGCACCCGGCCGCGTGGGGATCCCTGGTGGTGAGCCTCCTGCTGGGGGCGGCCCTCATCGCCGTCATGGTCCAGATCCCGGTCTACGCGAGGACCGCCCTGACCGGGGAGACCCAGCTCGACGCGGCGGCGCAGCTGATGCGCTTCCTCGTCGGCCTGCCGGTCGGTGCGCTCCTCGGCGGGTGGGCGGTACGGCGCCACTCCCCCGGCATGGTGGCCGGGGTGGGGATGGGCGTGGCTGCCGCCGGACTGGCCCAGGTCACCACCTGGGACCTGGCGACGATCGACAGGCTCACGGACGACGTCGTCCTTGCCGTGACGGGCCTGGGCTTCGGGCTGGCGATCGCGCCGGTCAACGCCGCGCTGCTCACGGCGACCCCGGCGGCGGTGCACGGACGGGCCACCGCGCTGCTCGTGGTCGCGCGGACGATCGGGAAGCTGATCGGGCTGTCGGCGCTGACCGCGCTGGGCCTGCGCGCGTTCTACCGGGCCCAGGCGGAGGTCGAGTCGCCGGCCGTGCTGTGTCCGGACGACCCGCTGAACTGCCCCCCGTACGCCGAGGCCGTGCAGCAGACGTTGCTGGCCCAGGTCCATGCGAGCCTGGCGGGGGCCGCCGTGTGTGCGGCCTCGGCGGCTGTGCTGGCAGCCCTGCTCCTGCGAGGGTCGCCCGGCCTCCCCCGTCTCCCGCCGACCGAGCCCCTGAGGCCCGGCTCCACTAGCGTGCCGCCGTGAGCGACTTCGATGACATCCTGCAGGCCAACTCCCGCTTCGCCGAGGGCTTCGACCTGGGCGGGCTCGACGCCGTCGCGCGGGCCGGGCTCGCGATCGTCACGTGCATGGACTCCCGCATCGACCCGCTGGCCATGACCGGCCTGCGCGCAGGCGACGTGAAGATCCTGCGCAACGCCGGCGCCCGGGTCACCGACGACGTCCTGCGCACCCTCGTCCTGGCCACCCACCTGCTCGGGGTGAACCGGATCATGGTCGTCCCGCACACCAACTGCAAGATGGCCAGCGCGACGCAGGAGCAGATCGTCGAGATCATCCGGGAGGGCTC
>DATHUJ010000232.1:0-2311 GCA_035462375.1 Jiangellales bacterium | reverse complement strand
GGCTGGCGACCAGCCCAGCGGAGTGACCTACCGAGGTGCCTCCCCTGCGCCGACGTGCTGGGCGAGGTAAGGCTGGGCGCCCACGCGCTCGATCGCCCCGAGTTGGGCCTCGAACCAGTCGACGTGCCGCTCCTCGTCGCGCCATTCCCTCGAGGACCGCGGCGGTGCCGTGGGCGCCTAGCTGGTGACACTCCTTCGCCGACGAGCTGAACTGGGCCACCGCCCTCTTCTCGCTGTCGAGGGCGAGCACGAGCATCTCCTTGGGCGTCTCGCCCACCGTGATCGCGCCGAGGCGCTGGACGTTGGTGGTAGCCGTCGAACAGCAGGATCCGCTGGATCAGCTCGTCGGCGGGCCGTGGCGGTGAGCCCCGTCCGCGACGACCGGTCCCCGACAGCACCCCTGGCGGGTGATGACGCCGGTCGTCCCGACTGACGAGGCTGGCACGGTGAGGCCGCGCACGGCCCTGCTCGGCGAAGGGGACCTGACATGAGCGAGACAGGGCTGCGACAGCAGGCTGGGGACGAGGGCACCGACCCCGTCACCCCGTGGACCCGCGACGCCCCCGACCTGGCGGCCGCTCTGGGCGCCGACCTGGAGAACGGCCTCACACCACCGGAGGCGCGGAACCGGCTCGCGACCTACGGGCCGAACCAGATCACCGGGGAGAAGCCGCCCTCGGTCTGGGCCGTGGCGCTCGCCCAGCTTCGCGACCCGATGAACCTCATGCTCGTCGCCGTGACGGTCGTGAGCTTCCTCATCGACCAGGTCTCCACCGGGGTCATCGTGGCCCTGCTCATCGTCCTCAACGTCGTGCTCGGCGCCAGGCAGGAGCTCAAGGCCAGGGCAAGCGTGAACGCCCTGTCCGACCTGCAGGTCCCGCAGGCCAAGGTGGTGCGCGCCGGCAGCGTGGTGCTCGTGCCGGCCGTCGAGGTCGTTCCCGGCGACCTCGTGCAGCTCGAGGCCGGCGACATCGTCCCCGCTGACGGCCGCATCGTCCGCTCGGCGACGTTGGAGGCGCAGGAGGCTGCGCTCACCGGGGAGAGCGCGCCCGTGAGCAAGGACTCGGCGGCGCTCCCGACCGGGGAGGTGGCCCTCGGCGACCGCTCGAACATGCTCTTCCAGAACACCGCAGTGACCAGGGGTACGGCCGCCATGCTCGTGACGGCCACGGGCATGGACACCCAGATGGGTCAGATCGCGACGATGCTGACCTCCGTCGAGCGGACCCGCTCACCCCTGCAGCAGGAGCTCGACTCGCTCACCAAGGTGCTCGGGATCATCGCGTGGTCGGCGGTCGCGTTCATCGTGGTCGTCGGGCTGGCCCGCGGGATGGACGCGACCCAGCTGCTGCTCCTGGGCACCGCCATGGCCATCTCCGCCATCCCCACGGGCCTCCCGGCGTTCGTCTCCGGCCTGCTCTCCATGGGGGCCAAGCAGCTCGCCGAGTCCAAGGCCGTCGTCAAGAACCTCACGGACGTCGAGACCCTCGGCGCCACGAGTGTGATCAACTCCGACAAGACCGGCACGCTCACGCTGAACCAGATGATGGTCTCGACCGTCTACACCCACGGCTCCTGGTTCACCGTGGAGGGTGAGGGCTACCGAAAGACGGGGTCGATCCTGTCGGTCGCCGGCGCCCGGGTCCCCGACTTCACCCGTCTGGCCTACGGTCTCGTCCTCGACAGCGACGCGACGGTCACCGACGACGGGGCCGTGGTGGGGGACCCGACCGAGGCGGCGCTGGTCGTCCTCGCGGCCAAGCTCGGGGTCGACGCCGAGGAGACCCGCCGGGCGTACCCGCGCGTCGCCGAGGTTCCCTTCGACTCCGAGTACAAGTTCATGGCGACGTTCCACCGCGTCCCGGTCGACGGGGTGGAGCGCGTCGTGCAGCTGGTCAAGGGCGGCCCGGACGTCGTCCTGGCCCGGTGCAGCCAGGCGGGCGGACCGCTCGCCGACGCACCGGTGCCGATGGACACGGCCCGGCCCGACATCGAGGCAGCCAACGCCCGGATGGGCGGCAAGGGCCTGCGCGTGCTGGCGTTCGCCTACCGGATGGTGGCGGACGACGAGGCCGACGCCATGGCGAGGGACCCGATGTCGTTGACGGACGACCTCACCTTCGTCGGGATGGTCGGCATCATCGACCCCCTGCGCGCCGAGTCGAAGGCGGCGGTGAGCACTGCTCTGAGCGCGGGGATCGACGTCCGCATGATCACCGGCGATCACGCCGTGACCGCCGAGGCGATCGGCGAGTCGCTGGGCCTGGGACCGGGCGCCATCAGCGGGGCCGAGCTGGCCACGCTCACCGAC
>DATHUJ010000231.1:0-4877 GCA_035462375.1 Jiangellales bacterium | reverse complement strand
TCCTTCAGCGGAGAGGGGACCGGGATGGAACTGACGTCGCGGGAGTCCTGGGCTGTCATTCACGGCCTCATCCTTGGAACGATCTTCCTGCTGGCCTTCTCGGGTGGCCTGGCGGAGCTTTGGAGCCTGCGTCCGGGTTGGGAGTCGCTGCAGGGTGTCCGGCGACGCTACCGCCGGCTTTACGTTGGGGTCACCACGATGGCCGTCACGGCGTGGCTGACGGTCATCACCGGGACGTGGATCGTTTACCCGTGGTACCGGGAGCCGCTGGCGGTTCAAGGTGAGGACACGTTCGCCGGGTGTGAGGGGCTGTCCCTGCCAGACCCAGAAACGTGTTCCCCCCGGGATTTCCTCTTGTCGAACGCCAGAGGTGAGACGGAGGCCTGGCACACCTTCGGCATGGAATGGAAGGAGCACGTCGCCTGGGCGGCGCCGATCCTTGCGACGGCCGCGGCATTCGTCGTGCTCTACTACGGCCCCCGGCTGATCAGCCGTCCCTGGCTGCGCGCCGTTGTCATCATCATGTTCGTGGCCGCGTTCGCGGCGGCGGCGGTGGCGGGTGTCTTCGGGGCGTTCATCACCAAGGTTGCCCCGATCGTCTGAGCGAACGACGACGACCACAGGAGACAGCGTCATGGAGAGTGCGCCGCACCACGACGAGGACGTCGCACCCGAACTCGCGGAACTCGGGCTGACCGAGAAGCCCGACGGCCCCGCTGCGGCCGCAGTGCTCGCCGCCGGCGTCGGGATCTTCGTGCTGGGCCTTCTCACGACACTGGCCGTGGTATCACCAGGCTTGAACGACTGGCTGCGGACCTGGGAGTGGGGTCAGGGCGTGGGCCCACTTGCCGGGAAGACCACTTTGGCCGTCATCGGCTGGCTGCTGACCTGGGTGGTGCTACACCTGGTGTGGAGGCGTTCCGATCCGAACCTGCGCACGGTGGTCACCATCGCGCTGATCTTTGGGCTGCTCGGCGCGGTGGGCACCTTCCCCACCTTCTTCGAGGCCTTTGCCGGTGAATGAGGTGAACCAGACGCGGCCGCGGCGGCGCCCGGCCCGCGCCGATGTCCTCGCCGCCCGGGCGACGGGGGTCGGCGCAGGACTGGTGGCCTTCATGGTCGTGTGGCTCGTCGGGAACCGGCTCATCGGCCAGATCTGGCCGCCGCCGGTGGGGCCGGTGGTGGCGATGCTGGTGGCGGTTCTGGCCGGTTCCCTGGTCGCGTGGGTGATGGGTGCCCGCCTCGTCAGGTCCCTGGCACCGAAGGACGTCGTTGCTGCAGTACCCCCGGACTACCAGTGATCGCGCAGACGCCCGGGGCCAACACGCACAGCCGCGGAGTCGGAACTTCACCGCTACCACCATGACCGGGTAGGCGTCGGTGTCGAACTGCCCGGCGGTCTGCGACTCGGCGAACCCGTTCAACTTGGCCTCGGTGACCGGCTCACCCCCATCCACCGCGACCGCGTCGGAGAACGCCACCAGCACCCCCACGTCGTAGCCGTGCTCGCGCACGAAGGAGCGCAGGCGTGGAAGAACCGGACTGCGTGCGAGCGGGACGAGCCCACCACCGTCGCCTTCGCCCGCCCGGCCACCTTCTCCGCCACGTGAGCGCGGAAAGTGCTCGACGACGAGCTCCGCCTTCTGCGCCAGGTGGTGCTCGTGCGGCGTCACGAACCTGGCGATCGCCCGCCGGGCCAGCACACCCAGCGGTCTGGGAGAACGCCCCTCGGTGCACATTGGAGTACGCCTTGAGTTGGACGCACTCCACATGGTCCTCGGCCGGCACCGTCCACCCGGATCTCCCGAGACCCGGAGGGCGAGGCCCTCGGGCACCGCGGACGGCCATGGTGGCGAGGATCAAGGCCAGCGTGACGCCGCCGAGACCGGGTGCTCTCGGGGCTGCTGCGGCTGTGCCTGCGGGTCGCGGATGTCCCCGACCGGGCGGGCCGGGCTGTACCGGTGCGCACCGGTGCCGGGCACCGGCGGCTGCGGCCGGGTGGGGACGACCCCAGCTGTACCGGTCGGATGCGAAGAACCCATCCGGGTCTGCGGACTGGGCGGTACCGGGGAGTCCTGCCCTGTCGGAGTCGTCCCACCCGGCACCGGCACCACCGACCCGACCGACACCACCACCGACACGCCTTCTCGATGATCACGCAGGTCCGCCGGGGCTCCTGGCCCAGGCGGACCTTGTGATCATGGGGGTGGTTGCGGGGCCTCCGGCCCTACCCGGTGAGAGGTGATCACCAGAGGCTGTACTCGGGTAACCGTCGATCCCTGAGGGTTGCGGTGCCGAGGTCCCGGGACTTCCTCGACGCTTCCATCCCAGCGGGACGACACTCAGGAGGAGGCGCGGCGGGTCGTCGCGGCCGCTCGCGTCGAGGCGGACCGGCCGCGCACGGAGGGCGCCCACGTGCGCCTTCGGTCCTCGCGGCCGCTCGGTCCCAGGCGGAGGCGGAGCGGACCGAGGCCACCTCGCTCGTCCGCCGTCAGGCGGAGGAAGACGCAGCAGCGGTCGAGCGAACGGCTGTCCGCGACGCCGAGGAACTGAGGGCGCGCACCGAGGCCCGGCTCCCGCACCACGTCAAGCGGGCCGCGGCGCTCGCTCGTGAGCGGCTCGCCGGGGTGGTGGCGGGCGGGCAGGACCCCGTCATGAGCACCGGCTGGGTCGCCGTCAGCATGCGGGCCAGCCGCGGTGACCGCATGGCTCAGACCGGCTGCACCGTGTGTAGACCACGGTCCTCGAACGGGCGACGGGTCGAACGCGGCGGCGCTAGCGGCTCGTCGCCCGACAGGTGGTCGCATCGACACACCGAGATACCGGGGCCTCGGACCGCCAGGTCGCGCAACCCTCGGCCACCACCCCGCGCAGCGGCCCCTCTTCACCGCGCCCGACCCGCCCGGCTTCTTCGGCTCACCACCGGCCACCGGCTCCTCACTCAGCTAAGCCACAGCTAAGCGAGGTCGAACGCGCACCGCTCGCCCGCGGCGAGCTCGCAGACGTCCTCCCCGACGCCGACCCGCACGGCCTGGCTGAACCCCTCGGTGAGGGCCTCGACGACGAGCTGCCCGTGGTCGATCCCCACCCGGATCGGGGTGTCGCGGACTTGCATGAGGAGCGACAGGCCATCGAGCCGTTCGACCAGCCGCGGCTGGAAGGAGACGACACCGCCCCGGACCTCCGCGCCGAGGTAGATCCGCTGGACCAGGTCGAGCGTCCCGGCCATCACCCCGGTGTGGATGCCCTCCGGGGTCGTACCGCCCTGCATGTCCCCGACGTCGCTGTGCAGCGCGACGAGGAAGCGCCTCCACGAGCGTTCCGGGTCGATGCCCGCGAGGACGCCGGCGTGCACGATGAGGCTCAGCGTCGAGCCGTGGGACGTCCGCCGGTCGTAGTAGTCGATCGTCCGGCGGATCACGTCGGGCGAGAGCTCGTAGCCGAGCTGGGCGAAGATCCGTTGCAGCTCGGCATCGTGGAACAGGTAGAACAGCATGACGGTGTCGGCCTGCTTGGCCGCCTTGTAACGGTTGGGGTCGTCACCCTCCGCGCGCAGGATCCGGTCCAGCCGCTGGATGTTGCGGTGGCGGGACCGCAGGCGGGCCCAGTCCAGCTCGTCGAGGTCCTCGTAGCCCTCGAACTGGCTGATGATCCCGTCGGCATGGAAGGGAACGAACATCCGCCGGCTCATCTGCCGCCACTGCTCGATCTCCGCGTCGGTCAGCCCGATGCGCCGGCGCAGCGCGTCCCGACGGCTGGCCGGCAGCAACTCCAGGACCTGCTGAGCCGTCTCGGCGATCCAGGCCACCATCACGTTGGTGTACGCGTTGTTGCGCAGCCCGCCCTCGGTGGCGCCGGGGTACTTCTCGTGGAACTCGTCCGGCCCCATCACGCCGTGGATCTCCCAGCGGTCGCGTTCGGGGTTGTGGTGCGAGATCGACGCCCAGAAGCGCGCGATCTCCAGCATCATCTCGGCGCCGCAGTCGCGCAGGAAGTCCATGTCGTTGGTGGCGAGGTGGTAGTGCCACACGGTGTAGAAGATCGCCGCACCGACGTGGCGTTGGTTGCGGCTGAGGTCGGGCTCCCACGTGCCCGACAGCGGGTTGAGGTGGATGACCTGGGTCTCCTCCTGGCCGTCGCTGCCGCTCTGCCAGGGGTACATCGCGCCGCGGTAGCCCAGCACCCGGGCAGCCTCACGTGCCTCGCCGATCCGCCGGTAGCGGTACAGCAAGAGCCCGCGGGTGATGTGCGGGAATCGGTAGTTGAGGAACGGGTAGACGAACAGCTCGTCCCAGAAGACGTGCCCCCGGTAGGCCTCCCCGTTGAGTCCACGCGCCGGGACCCCGGCGTCGTGGTGCGGCGTCAGGCGGGAGCACACCTGCAGCAGGTGAGCGGTGTGAAAGCGCAGCAGAAAGTGGACCCGCTCCTCCCGTGGCAGCTCGACGTCGCAGACCTCCCACAACTCTTCCCAGGCCCCCGCCTGGCCGTGGAGGGCCTCCTCGAAGCGGGGGTAGCGGCCCGCGCTGTTGACCGCCGCCTCCAGCGGCTCACTGATGCCCCGGTCGCGGGAGGTGTAGAGCGCGACGGTCTTCTCCACCCGCACGCTCCTCCCCTGGTGCACCTCGAGAGCAAGCACCTGCTGGACGTAGTCCTCCGTCTGGTAGGTGGTGCGCGTGACGGCGAGCTCCGCGCTGTCCAGGAAGACCCGGGTACGGGCGGCCTCGGCGACTTCGATGCGGGACTGGCGGGTCCGCGTCTTCAGCGCGATGACGTCCGCGCCCTCGATCCGCGGCCCCTGCGGGTCGAGGTGGCGGCCCTCGAGGTGGCGGTAGCGGGCGACGCCCTGGTTGACCACACGACCGTCGATCGCGGACACG
>DATHUJ010000230.1:0-6635 GCA_035462375.1 Jiangellales bacterium | reverse complement strand
CTGCGGCAAGGAGGCGCGCCCTCCGCAAAGGGGGGTTTCCGGAGGGAGGTTCAAGTCTCAAATGCCTTCTGGCCCGGGATTCGCACTGAATCCCGGGCCAGATTGGTAGCGGGGGCAGGATTTGAACCTGCGACCTCTGGGTTATGAGCCCAGCGAGCTACCGAGCTGCTCCACCCCGCGTCGGTAACACCGACTGTACGGGACCGCCGCGGGCGGGAGCAAATCCCGGCCCGGCCGTGACCCCGTGAGCCCTGTCACCCGCGCCGGCCCGTCACACGTCCCGCGCCGGCCGGTGCCCGACCACGAGTTGGCGCGGAGTGCGGTCCTCCGTCGTCACCTCCGTGACGACCCGGGCCTCGAAGCCGGCCGTACGGAGCAGGCGCAGCCAGGTGTCGACGGCGAAGAGGCCGGTGCGGTGCGTCTCGTGCACCGAGGTCACCCGGCCGTCGGCGTCGCGGAGCAGGAACGCGTACTCCGTGAGGGTCCACGTGTCAGCCGCGTCGGGATCCCGGGACCACTCCAGGTAGCGCGCGCCGCGGCCGTCCGGGCCGTCGATGCCGCCGCAGTCGGTGCCCGGTTCGAAGGTCTCGGTGACGCAGTCGGGCGCGAAGACGGCCACGCCACCAGGTCGGCAGTGGACGTAGGCGCTCCGCGCGGCCTCGAGCAGTTCGGCCTCGCTGGTCATGTAGTCCACCGCGTCGTGGATGAGGACCGCGTCGAAGGCCCGCCCCAGCCGCAGCGTGCGCATGTCCCCCGCCAGGTGCTCACACCCGGGGTTCAGCGCCCGGGAGACCTCGAGCATGTCCTCCGACAGGTCGACCAGCGTCATCGCGAACCGGGACGACAGGTGGACGGCGGTGTGGCCGCCTCCGCTGCCCAGCTCCAGCACCTCCCGTACCGGGATCGAGCCCGAGGTCAGCAGCCTCGCCATCTCGGCGGCCTCCTCCGCGTAATCCTCCGGCGGTGAGATCAGCGGCCACCAGGCCGCCAGGTCGGAGTAGAAGCGGTGCTCGACCGGCGTGTCGCCCATGCCGCCCATCCTGGCGTAGCGCCACGACGCCACCGCCGGATCCCCGGGCCTCCGGCGAGGCCGAGCGACCGCTCGTACACACCCTGAGCCAGAGTGCCCTTGCTCTTGAGCCAGATTGGTGCCACTGTGGTGCCATGGACCTGATGCCCTACGTCGAGCTGGTACGGCGGGAGCTGGCGACGGCAGCCGAGGCCGGCGGCGACGAGGCGCGGGTGCTCGCCGAGCGCCTCACCGCCCCGCTCGAGTCGGCGATCCGGCTCACCCTGCTGGAGGCGCTGTCCGCGGCCACGGCGGAGATCACGCGGGAGCTGGCACCGGGCTCGGTCCACCTGCGGCTGACCGGGCGGGACCCCGACTTCGTCGTGACCATGCCGCCGCCCGAGGAGCCCGCGCCCGAGGAGCCGGCGCCCGGCCCGGGCCCCACCCCCGCAGACGAGACGCCACCACCCGTCGGCGACCCCGGCGCGACCACCCGGATCAACCTGCGCCTCCCCGAGGACGTCAAGGCCCGGGTCGAGACGGCCGCCGCCCAGGAACGGATCTCCGTCAACGCCTGGCTCGTCCGGGCCGCCGTCGCCGCGCTGCAGCCCGGCCAGCGCACCACTCCGGCACCCACCGGCGGCACCCGCCACCGCGGGTCGACCGGCCAGAGCTTCACCGGGTGGGCCCGATGAGCGACCGCCCGACCACACCCACCACCGACCACCAGGGACGTGACATGCCGACCTACGACACCCCCCAGCCCATCTCCGCGCGGCTCGCCCTCGGCTTCGTCGTCGCCAACATCCGGGTGACCGCCAGCGAGCGCACCGACACCCAGGTCGACGTACGGCCCGCGGACGAGACGAGCAAGGCCGACGTGCGCATCTTCGAGCAGACGAAGGTCGAGTACGCCAACGGCGCCCTCGAGCTCCGAGCACCGATGCGCGCGTCCGTCATGCGCCAGACCGGGGTCATCGACGTCACCGTGGCGCTGCCCGAGGGCTCCGACCTGCGCGTCGAGTCCGGCATGGGCGAGATCCTGTGCGAGGGCGCGGTGGGTGACTGCCGGCTCAAGACCGGCTACGGCGACATCCGGCTCGACCGCGCCCGTACGGCCGTCCTGCGCAGCGCCGGCGGTGACATCACCGTGGGCGAGGTCGACGGCCGTACGGAGATCAGCGCCGGCAACGGCACCGTCGATGTACGCCGGATCGGCGGCCCAGCCACGGTCAAGAACTCCAACGGCGCCACCCGGATCGGCGAGGTCACCGGCGACCTGAGCGTCAACGGGGCCAACGGCGCCATCACCGTCGACCGGGCCCACGCCGGGGTCACCGCCAAGACCGCCAACGGCAGCATCCGCATCGGCGAGGTCGCCCGCGGCGCCGTGGGGCTGCAGACGGCCGCCGGAACGGTCGAGATCGGCGTACGCCCGGGCACCGCGGCCTGGCTCGACCTCGACACCACCTCCGGCCGCGTACGCAACGAGCTGACCGCGGCCACCGCACCCGACGACGCCGACGACACCGTCGAGGTCCGGGCCCGCACCCACGTCGGCGACATCGTCGTCCACTACGCCTGACCGCCACCCCACACCACGACTCCGCCACGAACTGAGAGGCACGGAGGCCATGTCCACCACCACACCCGCCATCGACACACCGGCTATCGACGTGGCCGGGCTGCGCAAGTCGTACGGGGAGCTGCTCGTCCTCGACGGGATCGACCTCTCCGTACGAGCCGGGACGACCTTCGCCCTGCTCGGCCCCAACGGCGCCGGCAAGACCACGGTCGTCAACGTCCTGTCCACCCTGATCGGCGCCGACGCCGGCGAGGTCCGGGTGGCCGGTCACGACGTGGCCCGGGAGCCCGACGCGGTCCGGGGCGAGATCGGAGTCACCGGGCAGTTCTCAGCCGTCGACGGGCTGCTCTCCGGCGCGGAGAACCTGGCCCTGATGGCCGACCTGCACCACATCGACCGTACGGAGGGTCGGCGGCGGGCCACGGAGCTGCTCGAGCGGTTCGACCTCGCCGACACGGCCGGCAAGCCGGCCATGACCTACTCCGGGGGCATGCGGCGCCGGCTCGACCTAGCGATGACGCTGGTCGGCCGCCCGCGGGTGATCTTCCTCGACGAGCCGACCACCGGCCTCGACCCCCGCAGCCGCCGGGACGTGTGGGAGATCATTCGGGACCTCGTCGCCGGCGGGGTCACCGTCTTCCTCACCACCCAGTACCTGGAGGAGGCCGACCAGCTCGCCGACCGGATCGCCCTGCTCGACCACGGCCGAATCGTCGCCGAGGGCACCCCGGCGGAGCTCAAGCGACTCGTCGCCGGCGGCCACCTCGTCCTGCGGTTCGCCGACGCCGAGGGGCTCGACAGCGCGGCCCGCCTCGTCGAGGCCTCTGGGCGCGACGACGACGCGCTCACCCTGACCGTCCCCAGCGACGGCACCGTCCGCGCGCTGCGTACCCTGCTCGACCGCCTCGACGGCGCGTCGGTCGAGGTCGAGGAGCTGTCCGTGCGCACACCCGACCTCGACGACGTCTTCCTCGCCCTCACCGGCCGGCCCGACGCCGGTCCCCACGACACCCGGACGGAGGCCGTCTCGTGAGCACCCTCACGTACGCTGTGCACGACTCGCGCACGATGCTGCGCCGCCAGCTGCTCCGCGCCTGGCGCTATCCCGCCATGACCATGGTGATCATCGCGATCCCGGTGATCCTGCTGCTGCTCTTCGTGTACGTCTTCGGCGGCACCATGGGGGCGGGGATCACCGGTGGCGCCGGTAGCCGCGCCGACTACGCCAACTACCTCTTGCCGGGCATCCTGCTGCTCAGCATCGCGACCGGCGCCACGTCGACGGCGACCTCGGTGGCGATGGACATGACCGAGGGCATCATCGCGCGGTTCAAGACGATGGCGATCTACCGCCCGTCCGTGCTCGCTGGGCACGTGATCGGCAGCACGACCCAGACCATGATCGGGCTGGCCCTGCTGATCGGGGTCGGGCTGCTGGTCGGCTTCCGGCCGACTGCAACGCCGGTGGAGTGGCTCGCCGTCGCGGGTCTGCTCGTCGCGATCTCCGTCGCGATCGTCTGGCTGTCCGTGGCGCTCGGCCTGTCCGCCAAGACCGTCGAGGGCGCCAGCAACCTGCCGATGCCGCTGATCCTGCTGCCCTTCCTCGGCAGCGGCTTCGTCCCGACGGAGTCCATGCCGACCGCGGTGCAGTGGTTCGCCGAGCACCAGCCGTTCACCCCGATGATGGAGACGCTGCGCGGACTGCTGCTGGGCATGCCCATCGGCAACGACGGCTGGATCGCCGTCGGGTGGTGCGTGGTCATCACGGTCGTGGGGTACGTGTGGGCGAGGCGGCTGTACAACCGCGACCCGTCGCGCTGAGGGCCCTGACAAACCCGGGGCGTCCAGTCAGAGCGCCGTCCTAGGGTGCAGCACGTGTCCACGCCCCGCCTCTCGCCGGTATGGCTCGTCCTGGCGGGCATCCTCTCGGTGCAGTTCGGTGCGGCGGTCTCCAAGGGTCTCTTCGATGAGATTCCCCCGGTGGGGATGGTGTTCCTCCGGCTGGTCACCAGCTCGCTCATCCTGCTCGCCCTCGCCCGCCCTCGGTTGGGCGGCCGGACGCTCCAGAACTGGCGGCCGGTGCTGGCGCTGGGGTTCGCGCTCGGAGCGATGAACTGGGCCTTCTACGAGTCCATCGCGCGCATCCCGCTCGGGGTGGCGGTCACCATCGAGTTCGCAGGTCCGCTTTCGGTGGCCGCGTTCGGCAGCCGGCGGCCCCGCGACCTGGTGTGGGTGGGGCTGGCCGCCCTCGGCATCGCCATGTTCGGCGCCGGCCCCACCAAGGTCGACGCCGTCGGGTTCGGTCTGGCGCTGCTCGCCGGAGGCTGCTGGGCGCTGTACATAGTCTCGACCGCGGCCACGGGACGCCGTTGGCCCGGCGTCGAGGGGCTGGCTGTGGCCACCACCATCGCCACGCTCGCGATCGCACCGTTCGCGGTGGTGACGGCCGGCGGGCGGCTGCTCGAGCCTCGCTTGCTGGCGCTGGGCGCGCTGGTCGGCCTGCTGAGCTCGGTGATCCCGTACAGCCTGGAGATGGTGGCGCTGCGCCGTCTGCCTCAGCGGGTCTTCGGCATCCTGATGAGCCTGGAGCCAGCTGCTGCTGCCCTCGTCGCCGCGATCCTGCTCAGCGAGTGGCTCACTCCGCTGCAGCTGCTGGCTGTCGCGTGTGTGACGGCCGCGAGTGTGGGCGCCGCCCGTACGGAGTCGTCCCCCGGTGGAGCGCCACGGCGCGGGCAACGGAAGCGTCGACGTCGGGGACTTGGGCGAGCGCTACAGGACGGCTCGCTCGGTGGATAGCGCGTAGGATCTGAGTCGGCCCGGGGTTCGGGCCATCGACCGCGAGCAACTTCAGGAGCGCCGACCGCCTTCTGGTCATCGTCAGGGGTGTCTGCCTCGGTGTGCCTTCGTTTCGGTTGCACTCCTGCTCGTCGGTTCCTCTTGCATCTCCAGGGTCGTGCACCTCACTGATCATGATTGGGATTCCGCATGTTGTCTCATCCGCAGGTCCGGCTTGTCCCAGCAACGGTTCCGTTGCTGAACGCCCTGAACGAGGACCGCACCCTGTTCGGCGAGTTGATCGGCTCACCGGCCCCGGACGGTTGGCCCGAGTTCCCTGAGGCCATCGGCTTCACCCTGGAGCATCTCCAGACCGCGCCGGAGGCTGACCGCTCGTGGTCGATGCAGTTCTTTGTCGAGCACGCGACCGGACGCCTGCTCGGCTCAGGTGGCTTCGCCGGCCCGCCCGTCGAGCGCACGGTCGAGATCGGCTACGAAATTGCCCCTGAGTTCCGGGGTCAGGGGTTCGGGACCGCTGCTGCTCGGGCTCTGGTCGAGGGTGCTGTGGCTAGCGGCGAGGTCGACCACGTCATCGCGCACACGATGCCTGGTCCGAATCCGTCGACGGGCGTGCTCGTGTCTCTGGGGTTCGAGCACGTCGACGACCGGGAGGACCCCCAGGTTGGCATTGTCTGGGAGTGGAGATGGATCCAGCCGCTGGCCATGTAGCGCGGCGAGGCAGTCACTTGCTGGGTCGGCCACGGCGGATGCCGTTGCTGACGTAGGTCTGGCCCACGCGGTGAGCCGCACGTACTGGTCCTCGAGGTCCTCGAACTGCGTCCGGTCCTGGACGTCCAGCAGCCGGGCGCCGGCTTCGTGTGGGTCGACATGCCCGAGTGGAGCGAGCCGAAGCGGACGGGCCCGCGGTGCGAGCGTCGCTCTGCTCAGCCGACGAGGAACCGGGAAAGCACCGGCGCGACGACCGTGGGCTTGATCATGTGCGTCTGCCCCGCCAACGTCTCCAGCCGCGCCGACGGCACCGCCTCGGCGATCGCCGCCCGGGCGTTGCGCATGTACTCCGGGCTCTTGCCGCCCGCCAGCACGAGCGTGTGGGGCCTGACGTTGGCGTAGTAGCCCGCGGGCAACGGCCGGCCCTGCTCGTGCTCGATCACGATCGACAGGTCGTACGGCAGGGTGTGCGCGACGCCCGTCAGCTTCCGCCACACTGGCATGAGCGGCATGAGAGCGATCATCAGGCCCGGAGCC